>JAITVH010000048.1 GCA_031285905.1 Prevotella sp. | reverse complement strand
TATTTTTAGTGGAATATGAAAAATGAAAAGTGGAAAATCCAACCTCTCAAAAATCAATATAGCCACATATGTCTTGTACTACTTTTTTGTTGCATTTCCTTCAAAGATCGCGTCTGCTCCAGTTAAAAATCAAAAGGAAATAAATCCCCCCTGAACTTTCCGGCATAATAACACGTTATAGACTTCCTATAACTAAAGCACTTTACCCCTAAAGCGGGTGCAAAGATAAAGAAATTATAAACCCATTTCCAAATATTTTTAATGCTTTTTTTGAAAAAAAAGAAGAACATCCAACAATAAGCCTAAAAATGAACTGATTAATAGAAATAAAAAATCAATAGATTATCACAAAATTAGGTTTAACGACAATTCCTATTCAGACTCGTTGACGATACTCTTTATAATCCAGTATAGATTCTCCATATCCATTATAATATTGAAAAGCTAAATATTGAACCAACAATGGCATCAGCCTGATGCGAAAAGAACTCCTTGACTGTACTGGCAGAGTCAGCTTTCTCACCTTTAATAGCAAGAGAATCGACTTGAGTTTTATTCTCTTGTGCTATTTACTCATTAACTTAAATAATACTTCATATGCAATAGGGCATGTAGTACTGTTTTTAACTGTTAACTTATAAATTTGTCCAAATTTTTTACGATCGGTATGTGGATATTCCCGGCAGGCCTTAGGCCGCGATTCATAAATAGAACAATAATTATCTGCCATCAAGAAGGGACAGGGCATAGACTTGAATACATAATCGCCATCTTCATCAACCCTTAGATAAGATGATACCACTTCAGAGGGTTTCATTCGTAATGCTTTTGCTATTCTCTCTATATCCTTATCATATATGGCAGGGCCTAAGGATCTGCAACAATTAGCACAGGATAAACAATCGATTTGTGACGATACCTCTTCATGTAGCTGATGGACAACTGTATCCATCTTCTCTAAACGTTTTTTATTCTTCTTATAATATGCCTGAAAGGAAGGTTTTGTCTTTTCTGCTAAGAGGCGCAAATTTTCATATTTTTTCATTTACTCTGTCTTCCGGACGTGTTATTTCACCTACAAGAGGCACCCGCATTCTGATATTAATATCTTCTTTATCATACTTATGGCCTATGAGAAACATCAATTTGGCTACGGCCGATTCGAATGTAGAGTCAAACCCACTAATAACCCCGGCCTTAAGCAATTCCCTCCCCGTTTCGTATCGCTGCATATCTACCATACCTATCTTGCACTGAGTGATATTGACAATGATAACATCCCTTCTTACAGCATTTCTTATCTGGTCTAAAAACCAAGGGGAAAGTGGAGCATTACCCGATCCGTAGGTTTCGAGAATAATAGCTCTGATATCTTTAAGGGAAAGAATGGTTTCGACCGTATATTTGCTTATTCCGGGGAATAAACGCAATGATGCTATCCGCGAATCGAGATAATAATGGAAGATCGTTTTCTTATCATAATCGGGCTGTAGTATTGCTTTTCTGTCGTACCGAATCTGGATACCAGACTTTCCTAAATTAGGATAATTATAGGATTTGAACGCATTGAAATTATCTGCATTTACTTTCGTCGACCTGTTTCCTCTCAATAGATCATTCTGAAAGAAAATGCATACTTCGGGTACGATTGGATTGCCCAATATGTCTTTATCCGCGGCTATTTCCAATGCGGTGATAAGGTTCTCTTTTGCATCAGTACGTAGTTTACCTATAGGTAGTTGTGCCCCGGTAAGCACTACGGGCTTATGCAAATTCTCTATCATAAAACTCAGGGCAGATGCCGTATATGCCATTGTATCGGTACCATGCAGTATAACGAATCCGTCATATTGATTATAATGTTTTTCTATTGTCCGTACAATTCTTTTCCAATGTTCAGGCGTCACCTCGGATGAATCGAAAACAGGATCGAAAACAATATGATCCACTTGAAAACGAAATCTCTGGAGTTCGGGAAGATGGCTAGTCAAATGAGCAAAATCAAATGGCTCGAGAGAACCGGTCTTTGGATTCTCAATCATACCAATCGTTCCCCCGGTATATATCAAAAGAATATGTGCATTAACATCAATCATAGAAAATAATTAGTATTGGTCATATATACATAGCCAGCCAACAATATCATTCTGATACAAATTTAAAATATTTACGTATATTATTATCAATTTCACTGACAAAAAGATCAATATCTATTTGCAAATCCAAAGACAAAGCCTCATAAACATTACTAATTGAAACATCCGACATATCTGTTTCACAAAATAATGAGTCTAATGGAATATGAGTAACTGCTTCCTTATTGAAATGCTCACCAATCGAGAATTTGAAGCCAAGAGTAGCCAGTTGTTTCGTTTGTTCAGAATTTCCCCTGAAGCCATGTAATATCCAGGGAAGGTCTGTCTTATATTCTTTATATAAAGCGATAAGTTCGTCCCAAGCCTTTACACAATGGATAATTAGTGGTTTTTGTTCCTGAACAGCCAGTTCTATCTGACTCCTAAATATTTCTATTTGCGTCTTTATCGGCGGGCCTTTCAATTTATCTAATCCTGCTTCACCAATTGCGACAACTCTTTCGTCTTTTACATACCCGGATAATAAATCCAAAGATGAAGTATTATCAGCATCCCATGGGTGGATTCCACACGAAAACCATACATTATGTATCTCCTTTTCTTTTTCAGAAGTAAAATTGACAGGTGAAGTATTCAGGATATACCGGACTTCAGTATCCTGCCTGTCATCTTTCAATGAATGAGTATGTATGTCATATAGAATCATAACCAATCTGTCCTTAATAAAAAAACGAGGCTAACCTTCATACAGGATACCTCGTGCAATCAGTATGTGATAAACAATTTATTACCTTATAAGGTTTATAAATTCTTCACGGGTTTTTGCCTGATTAAATACTCCTGTAAAATCAGATGTGGTAGTGGTAGAGTTTTGTTTTTCCACTCCCCGCATCTGCATACACATATGTTGAGCCTCTATCACCACCATTACACCTAATGGATTAAGAGTCTTCTGTATACATTCTTTTATCTGCAATGTCATTCGCTCCTGCACCTGAAGCCGCCGGGCAAAAACATCAACCACGCGCGCAATCTTGCTTAGTCCTGTAATATACCCGTTAGGTATATAAGCCACATGTGCCTTTCCCCAAAACGGAAGCATATGGTGTTCGCAAAGAGAGTAAAAGTCAATATCTTTCACAATCACCATTTGCCTGTAATCCTCTTTAAAGAGGGCCTTGTTCAATATTTCCTTAGGGTCTTCGCAGTAGCCTTTTGTCAGGAATTGCATGGCTTTGGCCACCCTGTCAGGAGTAGCAATGAGGCCTTCACGGTCTGAGTCTTCTCCCAAAAGGTCTATAATGCTTTTATAGTGGTTAGCCAGCTGCTCTGTCTTTTCTTCTTGCATTGTGAAGATATATAATATTATTTTAACTAAAAGGTGACAAAGGTAACACTTTTGCCTATTAATTGATAACCGTTAGCCTTTTGTCTTTGTCATTGGCTCCACTTCGCTCTGCCGAACGTTGTTTCTGACGGTAGGAAGGATCTCCTTACATTTCAAATGAGATGCTTCGTAACCTCAACATGACAATCAACCAATTTTAACTAAAAAGTAACAGATGTAACACTTTCTTCCCAATTTTTGACTCCGTCGATTTTTAATTCAAAGAACTATTCTCGCTTTCAATTTTCAATTGTCAACTTTCAACTGATTAAAACTATAGATAAATTGGAAATAAAAAGATAAAACAATAGCCTTACCTATTCAAATTCACTTTACCGGGCGTTTTACTTCATCCGGAACAACATACATCTCTTTTGCCATCCTTGGTAAAGCTTTTTTCATCTCCTGGAGTACGATTTCGGCATCTTCTCTTTTCAGGAAATGCCCTACACGAAGCCTCCAGAACGGTAGTCTGGATATCACTTCTGCATCCAGCTCAGGAAAAGCACTTTCAACCTGCGCCTTTCTCGAGAATGCTTCATTTTTAGAAACTGCCTGATTATTACCAGAATAGACCTGTATTCTGAATCCTCTTACTTTCTCATATTCGGCAGCATGTTCCAGTACGCCAAGCCTACGGGTAGTGTCTGTCTGCTGGTGTATTGCCAACAATCCGTCGATAACTTCATCCTGCATTATTTTTACTCTGCCCTGTCCTGCTCTGTAAGTGTTCAACTCTGCGATGATATTAGCACCTTCGTTTTGAGCAAAAGTAGCAGTTGTAAATAAGAATAAAGTAAAAATGATGTAAATACTCTTTTTCATAAGCTGTTGTTATAAAAGAGACAATGTGAGGCCTTATACAAGCCTCACATCTTTATAATAAAAATGGTTTTAAAACCCTTCGATCACTGGCATAAATTTCTCTACATCGAGAGATGCTCCGCCAATAAGACCTCCGTCGATATCCGGACAGGCGAACAATTCTTTCGCATTACCGCCATTGGCACTACCTCCATAAAGGATAGTTGTATTGTCAGCTACTTCATTACCATATTTTTCAGATATAGTCTTACGGATATAGGCATGCATTTCCTGAGCTTGAGCCGATGTTGCTGTAAGCCCTGTACCGATAGCCCATACAGGCTCATAAGCGATAACTATTTTTGAAAACTCTTCGGCTGAAAGATCAAATAGTGCATCTACAGTCTGACGTTTTACTACATCGAAGTGTATGTTTTTTTCTCTTTCATCTTTAGTTTCGCCGATGCAGAAAATCGGACTCAGCCCGTTTTCAAGAGCCAGCTTTACTTTCTCTTTAAGAAGAGAGTCTGTTTCACCATAATAAGTACGGCGCTCAGAGTGGCCAAGAATAACATATTTTGCTCCTGTAGAAGCTACCATTGCAGCCGAAACTTCTCCGGTATATGCTCCGGAAGCCTTATCAGCACAGTTTTGAGCAGCAACATTCAGTTTTGTAGCCGAAGTAATACTCGCCAAATGAATGAATGGTGTACCGATAACTACTTCACATTTTAGTGTTTTACCTGCAAGAGCAGCTTCCAGTTCTTTTGCAAAAGCCACGCCTTCCTGTAGGTTTTTGTTCATTTTCCAGTTTCCTGCAACAATGTTTTTCCTCATAATCTTTAAACTGTTTTATATAAATATTCTATATTATTCTTTATCTTCTGCTTTCCTTACTTCCTTATTCTTTCTGAAGACAAGAAAGTCGAATATCTTTAAGGCCAATAATGGCAAGATGAAAGACATACAGATATAGAAGAGATTAGCCTTATCTTCCTCCTTCATATCTCTCAACTGCCCATAGGGTAAATCTTCTAAAGGCATATTCAAATCCTTTTCTCCCGGCACACTTATGTCTGCCCATTTATTTATTATCACGCCGTCCTTCATCAATACAAGCCCCGGGTTTGAACGGATAATTGTCTTCAAAGCCCGGTCATCCATGGTACAGAATGAAAAACTGATCACATTCTCGTTAGACCACTTTAAGATTTCATCTGTCGTAGAAGCAGTTAAACAATAAAATTGATATCCCCTATCGTTTGCATAATTCTCCACATCTTCAAAACTACTCAGATAAGAGTAACTCATCTTTTCTAAATATGGAGATATCATTAAGAAAACATAATTGGTATCTGAAAGGACTTCTTCTGTGATATCTTCCTGATGAACAAGCCCTGCTTTCTGATTATCGAAATATAACCTGTTTATTACAAAGTCTTTTATCGGTGAACTTTCACCTTCATTTATTACCTTGTTTTCCATCCTGACAAATACCCATGTACTGTCTTCCCATGGATAATTATCTTCTGTAAATTCCTGCTGTTTTCCATCTTTCTCATATATCAGGATGGATTTTTCTTCGCGTCCCTTACCTTCTTCTACATCCATCAATTCTGCAATATTCGCCCCTACTTTGTATGGGCGGAAATCGAATACCGGATTCAGCAGGTAATTACGGAATACGAATAAACCTATGAATATGAATATATAGAGAAAGGCCAGCCAGTAAGTTTTTCCTGTAAAGAGATTACTAATCCGTTCATGATAGAAAAAGACAAATATAGAACAGGCAAGCAGCACTATATTTTTATAAAATGTCTGCCAGTTTGTAATGATCATGAAGTCACCAAAGCAACCACAGTCACTCACCGGATTTGCTATCGCCAGATATAATGTGAGCATTGTCATAAAAATCATGACAAGCAGCATCAGGCGTGAATTCCATTTTCGGTAAAGCCCGAAAAGCATACAGGCACCCATGGCAAATTCAAGGATGCACATGAACGCCGATATGGGGAAAGAAAGGAAAGATAATGAGGACAGGCCGAATGCTGTGAAATAGTCTTCTATCTTATATGCAAAACCGAAAGGATCTACAGCCTTTACAAATCCTGAAAAAATAAATGTGACTCCCAGTATTATTCTGGAAATCTCTACAAATACTTTTATTATCTTATTCTTATTATCCATACCTGAGACTCAATCTTCTATTTCGGGATACACCAGTTTGATTAATCCGAACAATGAATAATTAACCATATCCATATAGTTGGCGGCGATGCCTTCGGATACAATTGTTTTCCCCTCGTTTTCCTCTATCTGTTTTGTCCGGTATATTTTTGTCAGGATAAGATCGGTATAAGAACTGATCCGCATAGAACGCCAAGCCTCGTCATAATCATGATTCTTGTCATACATTAGTTCCTTTGTTTCGGTCATATGTTTATCATACAAGGAGAGAACTTCTGTTTCTCCAATATCTACATTATCCGAATATCCCAGTTCCAATTGAATAAGGCCGATAATACCATAGTTGACAATACCTATAAATTCTGAAGTAATTCCTTCATTTATACGGCTGATACCCTTTTCCTCAATGCTCCTTATACGTTTTGCTTTGATTAATATCTGGTCTGTTACCGACTGCGGCCGAAGAATACGCCAGGAGGCGCCATAATCTTTCAATTTATTGGCAAAAAGCTGACGGCATACTGCTATAACATGTTCAAACTGCTGCTTGGTATCTATCATTACAACATCTCTATTTTTCAGGCTACAAAGGTAGGAAAAAATAGTTTAATGTCATTTATGGTTTTGAACTCAATTAATATTCTTTATCTATCAGTCAGTTACTCCACTGTACCGACTCCATCAATTTTATTATATCTTGCCGTATATATTGAACAACAGGAGAGACTGAATCCATTTTGACTTCCCGGTTAAAATAAAGAGCCCCTCTTATAAAGTTAGAAACATTATCTGTAATATAAAATTGTACAGGAGAGGCAACCTGCCCACTTATATCATATAGTATCCCAGTATTTTTATGTAAAGAATCGGAATATTGAATTTGCGAGATGCTTTCTGCTTTCGATGCATGATCGTAAGCGAAATGATATGCTTCGTCTAACATTTTGGGTAAACTATTTCTATCCAGTTTCAGATAGGTACAATGAATTGTTGCATCGTATTGAAGATATGCAATGTTAAACCAAAATTTACTATCTCCTTCGTTCTTTATTCTCTCTATTTTTGCTACTTGAGGATATAGAAAAGAGAAATTAGAATATATAAAGGTATCTGTTCCGCTTTCCTGCCGTTCTATACGGGGATAGGCATTAGGTTTGGGAGTATATTCATTACAAGAAATGAATATAAAGCATAATACCGTTAATAAAATAATTACACGCATATTACAAGCTTTTAAAAAGAGACAGACTAAACACTTTATTCATTCATGTTTAATCTGTTTAAATATCTTTTTATATTTTATTACTCCGAATTAGAATGGCAGATCATCATCATCCGACATATTGTTTGGCAGATTAAACGATGTACTATTTCCTGCCAGGAATGTATCATTAACCGGAGGAGTGTATGGTATATTTTCATTATTACCATCACCCTCTCTGCGGCGACTGCCTAATAATTCCAGATTATCGGCATATATTTCATTTATATACCGTTTCACCCCATTAGCATCATCATAAGTACGGGAACGGATCTTCCCCTCGATATATACTTGTGACCCACGCTTTACAAATTGTTCGGCAACCTTAGCCAGCCCTCTCCAGCATACGATGTTATGCCACTCGGTACGGTCGGGTATCTGAGTACCGTTAGCTGCGGTATATCCCCTTTCGGTAGTAGCTAACGTAAAATTAGCTACTGCACTCCCATTATCAAAATATTTTACATCCGGGTCTTTGCCGACATTCCCTATTAATATAACTTTATTTACAGACATTAGCGTGATATTATAAATTATACATATGTGCAAATATAATAAAATACTAAATTAATTCATTATAATTTATCTCTTCCTTTTAGCTCAATATACTTTAATAAAAATCCGGTTCCCAAACATTTTTTATAATTTTATTATATCTTTGTGAAGATTGTCTAACTAAACATAAACTTAGAGTATGAAGAAAAATTTATTTAAACTTGCAACCGTAGCATTAGTAAGTGTTTTCCTTTTCAGTTCTTGTATAGGATCATTCAACTTATCCAAAAAAGTATTGAACTGGAACCAAGGTATAGATAGTAAATTTGTAAACGAACTGGTATTTATCGCATTGTGGATTGTACCTGTTTATGAGGTTGCTATGCTAGCTGACATTCTTGTTATCAACTCTATCGAATTCTGGACAGGAGACAATCCTGTTGAAGCCGGAATCGTAAAGAAAGTACAAGGTGAAAACGGTATCTATACTGTTGAAACTTTAGAAAATGGCTATAACATTCAAAACGAAGAAGGACAGCAAATGAGCCTTGTATATGACAAAGACTCTAATACATGGAGTTCTGTTGCAGATGGTAAAACAACTAAACTGGTAACTATCGGCGAAGACAACAAAGCTATCGTTTACATGCCTAACGGTGAAGAAAGAAACGTAGAGCTTTCAGGCTCTGGAGTTATGGCATTCCGCCAATCAGTAGAAAACGCAATGTTTTTCGCTGCTAAATAAAAAATATCTGTATAAGATAGAAAAGAAGGTTAAAACCACTATTGGTTTTAACCTTCTTTTTTTATCCATATATGAATGATTCTTACTCTAGAGCTTTTAAACAATACAGCCGGTCTTTAAAAAATGGGAAGGAGGCAAACCCGACCTAGGTTTAACCTCCTTCTTTTACACATACACCTAAACTAAATACACATTAGAAATATCCGATACAAAGGGATACCTCCAAATATCCTTATTTTCTTTTCTTTATTCTTTTCTGCCGGTCGGCTATTATATCGGTCAGCTCCTTATATAATGCTTTATCATTTTCAGAGCCGTTCTTCAACAGGTATAATCCATGATCACCCTGATAATAGGCAATGTCTGTTGTTTCAAATATATTATTCCGTCCGAAGCCATCGATATAAGCACGCAAGCGCTTTGCCCGTCCTTTCCCTTCAACGGCATTTTCGTCGAATTCCATCTCTACCGACATCCCCAGACTTTCAGCCAGTTCACAGGCAGCATCTATCCTCGAATCGGGTATGCATCATTAAAAAAATGATTCGGCTGCAAAAATGCCTGATCGAATCCCAGGCTTTTCCACTCGTTATATCCATCCGAATTGAAGTAAGGAATCCAGTAAAAGCTATACTTCTTGCTGTGTATATAGTCCGCCACTTCGTTTACAAATGTCCGCGTATTGGTAGCTTCTTCCGCAAGCCAGTAAAAACCGGCAAGTTCCACATTCTTCATATCAGCCGTCTTAAATTGCCGGATGATATAATCTATGTACCACTTACAAGCCGTAATACGATCCCCGTCATTCGAAAAATCAAGCTGTTTGCCATCCAGTTCTCCCCAATCTTTCTGATTTGGGATCGGTTCAGGTAAAGATATTACTATTTTACGTTTTCGCAACGGATCTTTACATTTCTTTTTAGCTTTTTCAAGGCAACTATTCAAAGCCTTGATGCCGTTCCCGTTAGTCATGTATCCTTCCATCAATCCTATCCAGTGCTCTTTGCGAGCCGGAGTAGGGCGATACCCGGATGCAAAGCTATGCGTACCGTCGTGTATTTCCAAAAACAAGAATCCGTCAAATAGCCAGTTATTTGTTTCCCTATCGGCATCCAGTGCTGAAACATACGGCTCAAATTTCTCCTCGTTCCATACCACTGTCCTGTGCGCTCCTCCATTATAGATAAGTACCATATCCCTGATCTCTCCGGTTTTTACACCAGTCTGCTCAGCGGCGTCCGTATCACTGCCGGTTGTCGGTGATTTACAGGAGCAGAAGCCTGCAACGATTCCGCATAATAATAGATTTAGTAAAAATACTCTCACTTTTTACTACTTTTTTAAACTTAAAAAACCGTTCCTTTATGTAGGCCTGATTTGCACAATAGAAAAGATTCTATTGTGCAAAATACAGGCATACAACTATAAATAGAGAATAAAATAAAACTTCAATGACAAATCTGAAAAAGTTATACTTTATTTCAGTTCTTTGATTCGTATATTCTTAAACTTAACAGGCGAACCATGTCCAAGGAACCCTATATGGCCTTTCTTATTGAACAGGCCGGGATGGTTTTGCTTGTCAGGTGTACCGTTCTTGGTCGCTTCACGGATATTTCCATCAAGGATAACTGTTCCATTCAGAGTAATCTTGATATTATCGCCGTCAGCTATCACTTCCTGATAATTCCATTCACCTGTAGGTTTCAGGTATCCCCTTTTAGAAGGGATGATCCCATATACCGAACCATGATACTGATAAGGCATCAGTTCACTATATACAGGAGCTTCGTTGTCCAAAATCTGTAGTTCCATGCCCACGTAAGCAGCATCTCCTTCCATCGGTGTACGGATACCTAATCCATTGTTAGCAGCAGGAGTCAACTGGAATTCGAAACGGTAAATAAAGTTTGCAAACTCTTTCTTTGTATACAGGTTGCCACCATGTCCGCCTTTCGGATTCAATGAAATACATCCGTCTTCGATAGCATAATCCACTGTATTTCCTGTCCATTCATTCATATTCGTTCCGTCAAACAATATCTGATAACCGTCTTTCTTTTCTTGAGCTGACAATTCAAATGGTTTAGCGCGTTCCAGCTCCTTTACATATATATTGCGATAATAAACAATGCTTCCATGTGCCTGCAATTCTATCTGTTCCACTGCCGGAATAGGCAATGAACGCTTCCAGTAGTTTTCTAATATTATATTATCCACTACCAGTTCCCCATTCAGCATAACAGTCACGCGGTCACCTACCATCTTAATATAGAATGTATTCCATTCACCCAGTCTATTATCGGCAACTTTAAGAGGCTTAGACGGGTTAGACTGATTATTGTACAGTCCGCCCGAGCCTACCTGAGCACCTACATTTACACGTGCCGTATCCCAAATTTGTACTTGTGGCGTACCGCGCAGGTAAATACCGGCATCTGCCTCAGGGCCGGCCGGATCGAGATTCCAGTCCACATACATCTCGAAATCACCATATAGTTTATCTGTACACAGATTGTCACCATGACCACCGTCAAAAACTAAAATACCATCTTTAACCGACCAATGTTTTTTAGCCAGCTCATCAGCAGTTTGTTGCTTTTTGGCAAGATCAGCAGGTTTCATCGCAGCACGCGAAATCGGATTCTCAACCAAGCCTTTCCATCCGGATAAATCTTTACCATTGAATATAGCTGCAAACCCTTCTTCTTTAGGCATCTCGCTTAAATGTTTACGGATGCTTTCTTTTTGGTAACCTGCATCCGGATTGTCAAGAACTTCCATTACCTTTTGCAATAGTTGCTCCACATTCTTACCTGTATAGTTCTTGTTATTCAGAGCTATATTCATTACAGCATTGGCGGCAGATTGCTGCACAGCTTTCTGATCCAGATATTCTCCGGCCAGCAACATTCCCAGGTACGAACCGGTCTGTCCTATTTGCTTCAATATCTCGTTTTTCTGGGCATCTGTTTTCGCTACATCCATCGCATTGGTCAGGAATAACCTTCTGTTCTCACCTGTGAATTGAGAGCTTGATGCCAATTGAATATACCTGTTGAGTGCGCGGTCGAAATATGAAGATGCCGTATTGTCTTTACAAATACTATAAAGCTCATCCATCACCTCTTTTCCTTTCCAGTCTATAAGAGCTTGGAATGCCGCATCTTTGCCATTTCCACTCTCTTTCTTGAACTTATCGACAATCAGGTCGAGAGCCTTAGTCGAGCCTGTGGTTGCCAATACAGGATAATATAAGTATTGTTTTTTCGATTTATCAATCTGGGAAGATATTACCGCTAATTGCTTTTCTTTTGGAGTATCTTTCAATGCTACGATTATCGCTTGTTGAACAGACGGAGCAGCATCGGCCTGAGCATTTTCCAATAAAGTGTATAACGTTGGTAAGTCTTTGGATGATACAACATCTTTGAGTACTGAATACGCTACATTCTTCACATCGGTCGATCCCGAATTGATTTGCTCCAATACAATATTCAGATGCGAAGAGGCCTTGCGGTTACCTAATAACTCCAGACCGGCAATCCGACCCGCATCGGTTACCATCCTACTACTGATAATAGGGGCAATAGTGGTGGCTATATCGCCTTTGGTATATAATAATGCATTCTTAGCCATCGTTACTTCATCTGCATTACGGCTATTCAGCATTATGGCAAGGGCTTCTACCGACCTTACGCTCGCCAGTTTTGCCAAAAGTTCTGCTGCAGCTTCCTTTACCTGAATATTTTCATCCGCCAATTGTTTAATGAAAGTATCAGTTCCTGAGAAGCCCAACGCTTCGCGCATCGATGGATTTTCACTCTGTCGGATAAACCAGTTAAGAATATCTGCTTTCACTTCCGGATCAGCGCCTTTGAGAGCTTTAAGCATATCACTTGCCATCTTCGAATCAGCATAATCCGATGCAAACATCAGACCGGCATTGCGATACTGTATATTCTTATCTTTCAATGCTTTTTGCAATAGTTTCGATACATCAGCAGGTTTTGCCGCCATCTGAATTTCCAAGGCAGCTCCACGCACCTGTACCTGACCGGCCTTCTCCGCCTTCTTCATCAGATCTGTTGCGGCTTTTTCCGCGTCTTTAGTCCCACCCTGAGCTAATATACGTTTGATAAGCGCAATATAGGCTTCGGTAGCACCTGTTTTCTCCATAGCAAAATTCACTTTTTCAGCAGCGGCTGCCAGTGGTTTTAGAGACTCCTTAGAGCCTACACGGCTTAAAGCGTACAACATCGTTTTTTGCAGGTTTTCATCATTAACACCAGAAAGCATACTTAGCAATGTTTCTTCTGTACCTTCAAGCTGCATATCAGCAATAGCAGACACAATAGCTTCCTTAGTTTTATCGTCAGCAGATCCCAATTTTCCAGCCATTAACATAACAGGGCCTTTAAACCTTGAATTGATGGTAGCCAATGCTCGTGCTGCCGGCCCGCTTAATGATTCATCATTCAAACAAGATATCAATTTCCCTGCTGCTTCATCCTTTCCACATATCTGCAATTGCCTTATAATAAAAGCTTTGATTTCTCTGTCAGATACCTGATCCAATGCCTTCAGATAAGCATTTGCTATAATTTCCCGGGAAGACTCTTGTCCTTCAGCCGAAACATAATGAGATAATCCACTCAATGCATAATCTATATTTGCATTACTCCCCTTACCGGGAGGATTCATCATCTGTATTAGTTGCAAAACCCCTTCTTCTCCTGCCGAAGCAAGGTCTTTCATGTATTTATTATACTGGTCTCCTTTTTGTGCGGGCATCTGAGCAATCACATCGGCCACAATGGTTTTTGCAGTACGGTTTATCTGAGCAGAAACAACCAATGTGCAAAAAAACAAGAGACTTATTATTGAATATATTTTTTTCATGATCTTTTGTATTTTTCAAATTAAATATTCCAAGGTGAACGCATTGGTTGATCTACCAACCTGTTTGCAGCTTCATCATTAATAAACTCAAGTTTTTCAGGATCGAAGTTCAATGTCCTGTTCAAACGTAACGCTGCCAATCCCATATTCACTATTGTAGCCGAACGGAATCCATACCGTTCATTCAGTGCAAACGGCTTACGTGTTTTCACACTTTCTATGAAGTCGGTCACCTGAGGCTCAGGTTCAGGAAAATCAGCCAGTTTCTTTTCCCAGTTTGGAATATCACATACAAAGTTCTTATATACATTACCATTAGGCCCCGAGATATAAGGAGTATTAGGATCACCATAGTCTCCTCCCCATAACACAATCTGGCAGCCATCTTCGTATGTATAAGTGATCGAACGCCATGTGCCCACAGCTTCAGGATGCTGTTGCGGAGCATCTACCTCCACCTTTACAGGGCTGGTATTATCTTTTCCTAAGAAATATTGTACAGGGTCTATATAATGTTGCCCCATATCGCCTAATCCTCCGCCATCATAATCCCAATAGCCGCGGAAATTAGCATGCACTCGATGCGCATTATATGGTTTATACGGGGCAGGGCCCAACCACATATCATAATTCAATTCTTTGGGCACTGGTTGTGGTTCAAGATATTCCTTCCCAACCCAATAGAATTTCCAGTCGAAGCCTGTATGCTTACTGATGGTAACCTTTAACGGCCAGCCCAGCAACCCGCTTTGCACCAATTTTTTCAATGGCCTGACCGGTGTGCCTAATCCATAAAAACTATCATCGAAACGGAACCATGTATTCAACCGGAACATACTTCCGTATTGCTTTACGGCTTCCATTACTCTTTTCCCCTCTCCTATTGTGCGTGTCATCGGTTTTTCGCACCAGATATCCTTTCCTGCTTTCGCGGCCTCTACCGACATAATACCATGCCAGTGTGGAGGAGTCGCAATATGTACTATATCCACATTCTTATCCATAATAAGATCGCGGAAATCTTCATAAGCTGCAATAGTTTCATTTACCAAAGCCTTTCCCATCTCGAGGTGCTTTGTATCCACATCGCACACTGCCACAAGGCGCGTACCTGCATAATTGACATGTCCACGTCCCATAGAACCCGTGCCTATTATACCCTTAGTGAGTTGGTCACTCGGTGCCAGATAACCATTACCCAGCACATGACGAGGCACTATTGTAAGAGCAGCCGCTCCCATAACAGACCTTCTCAGAAATTTTCTCCTGTTCATTTTGTTTTTCTCTTCCATGATATGTTAAATATAAGATACATTAAATTATATTTTATCTTTTAATTGATTTTAATTGGATATAACAAACAAGCTAAAGACCGGAATATCTTCAACCTCGCTCAGATTATATATGTATTTATACAAATACAATTGAGACATAGTGGTTTGAAAGGCATAATCCTTTCTCATTTTCAATTCAATAAACGTGCACTGTCGTTCAGTGTTTTTCATATTTTACTATCACAATATCAGTAAGGGCAATCTGATTTGCCTATAAAGATATAAGAAATACATATTCTCAGCTAATTACAAAATAAATTATTTGTTAAATAACATATATATTAAACAAATTTAAGTTATGAAACTTGTTTATTATTCAATCAGTTAGAACGATCAATCATCGATTCTTTGATACACATTATTCTTTCTGAATGATAACGGGTAGTTTCTTCTTTCTTTCTACCAAAATCTTCACCATTGTTTCATGTGCCTCTTTCACTTCCGGCATATCATTTATTGCCATCTTGTACCATCCGTCACCTCCTTCGTAATACGTGATCCGTTTATTATCCCATGCTCCATCTTTACGGAATTCCTTTATATATTCATAATATTTATCCCTGAATGGTTTCTGGGTGATCAGTCTGGAGTCGAACTCCATCTCGAGTGATAAATCGTGGCGTCCGGCGTAACCTATCGCTCCTGTCAGAATCTCCATCGGGGTACTGATTTCAAAGAAATAATTAGGCTGCTGATAGGCTATATCGAATCCGAAGTCTTTCCAATCATGTGCATCTGCTGAACCATAATAGGGTATCCAGCTGTATTCGTATTTGTCGCCTAATTTCTCTTTCACCTGTCTCATCAATTCATCGTCATTGTCTTCAAGGTGTACTTCTTCGCGAGTCCAGTAAAATCCTTCTAATTCGAGATACTTATATTTTTTTTCTTCCCATATTTTAAGTACCTGATCTATATACCAGTATAACGCGCTTACCCTATCTTCCATATTATTGAAATCCATCGCTTTACCATTCAGTACGCCCCAGTCTTTACGCTTTGCTACGGGATTGTAATCCCTTTTTTTGCCAAATCATCCAGAACTTTTTCCAAAGCGTCCGGACCATGGCCTTCAGCAAAAGTCTTGTTCAGGAGGTATTCCCATTCTGTTTTCTTTGCCGAAGTCCTGTGATTATGATCTACTTCGAAGTCGAAATCCGTACCATTAATATCCATATGAAACTCGACAAAAAGAAAGCCGTCAAACAGCCAATCTACTTTATCTTCGTTCTTTCGATATACATAATGCTCTATCTGGTCAGGATTCCATTCCAAGCGTGACTTATCTCCATGATATAATAAGACAATATCTACAGATTCTTTAGCCGAAGGAATTTCGATGACAGGTTTTTCCGGTTCTTCTATTTCTCCATGAGGTGATTTATCACCATTCGTTGAAGAACAAAATAGAATAAACGGCAAAAATATTATGATTGTTAAAGTCAAAAATAATTTAGTTTTCATCAAACTTTTTACGTTATATTATTTCTCTATTATCTTAGAAAATTTGCCTTGTCTTTTAATTATTATATCAGCTAAGACGTTGTATGCTTTTTGCACTTCGGGGTCTTTGCTTCTGCCCATCTTCAGCCATCCATCTCCACCTTCATAGTAAGCCACGGGTTTGTTATCCCATATCCCACCTTTCTCAAACTCTTCGATATAAGTATAATATCGTTTCATATAATCAGAGTCTTCCAATACCCGCCCATCAAATTCTATTTCCAATCCTAAATCCTGTTCTTTCGCAAAATTGATAGCTCTCTCCAGTATCCACAATTCGGATTTCTTATCGAAAAAGTAATTGGGTTGCTGGTAAGTGACTGTGAATCCGAAGTCTTTCCAACTTTCCACACCCTCAGCCCAGTTATAAGGAATCCAGCACAAATCCATGTTTTTTGTTTTGAGGTAGTCTGAAACTTTTTTTATTAAATCGCCATCATTGTTTGGTTCTCCATCAATAGTCTCATGCAACCAGTAAAAACCACCGAAGCCCAAATAGTTATAATTCTGCTTTTCCCACTCTTCCAATATCCGGTCTACATACCAGCAGGCTGCTTCAAACCTGTCTTCCGGTTTATTGAAATCAAGCTTTTTACCACCAATTTCTCCCCAATTAGTCTGCCCATATTGCGGATTGGGAATACTAAACATCACCTGTCTCTTATATGGAGGTATTTGCCCCTTATTCGCCAGGCTATCCAATAGTATTTCTAAGGCATTGGGCCCTCGTTGTACATCAAAAGTCTCTGATAAGAGATACTCCCATATCTGCTTATCAGGTGCAATCCTGTCATTATTTGCTATGCCATAGTCGTATTTGATTCCGTTTTTTTCTGCATATATCTCCAAAAAGAGAAACCCATCAAACAACCACTCTGCCCTACCATCATTATCCCTGTACAGATAATACTTCATTTCATCAGGAGTCCATCTGGGACGGTTTACGTTGGTGTGGTATATAAGAGCCAGATCGGTAATACTTTTTGTATCAGGAACATTATAAACAACTGGTTTAGAGTTCTTGCAAGACCCTAATATCAATAAAAATAAAGCAAAGGAAACGATGGATAGTATGTAATATTTCTTCATTTTTTAACGCTTTTATTTCTTATCTATGATTGTAGAGAATTTTCTGTTTCTTTTTACCAGAATATCACTCAATGCCTTATGCATTTCTTTCATTGTACTGATTTTGCTGATAGACATCCTATACCATGCACCGCCACCATCGTAATATGCAACAGGCTTCTCGTTCCATACCCCGGCTTTTTCAAATTCATCGATATAGGTATAATAACGCTCCATATATGCAGGCTGGCTTACTCTATCGTCAAATTCCATTTCCAACGCCAGGTTGTATCTTTTGGCATAATCCAATGCACCTGTAAGGATAGTTATCGGGCTATTTGTGTCAAAAAAGTAATTAGGCTGCTGATAAGCTATATTGAAACCAAAATCGCCCCATCTGTTAGCTCCTGCTGCTCCATAATACGGTATCCAGCATAAATCTGTATTCTTCGTTTTCAAATATTCAGCTACTGCTTTTATAAGATCTTCATCATTATTTGGTGCCCCGTCTATCGTTTCGTGTAGCCAATAAAACCCTGCGAAATCAAGGTGTTTGTAATCTCGTTTTTTCCATTCTTCCAACACCCTGTCTACATACCAGCAGGCAGCAGTCAAGCGGTCTTCGGGTTTATTAAAGTTCAAGGCTTTACCATTCAAGAGTCCCCAGTCTTTTTGTCCATAGTGAGGATTCGGGATACCAAATACGACCTGTCTCTTATATGGAGGTATATGTTCTTTTTGAGCTAAGCTATCCAGCACAATCTCTAAAGCATTAGGCCCGCGCTTATCGGCAAATGTCTCGCTAAGCAGGTATTCCCACACGCTTTTTGTCGGAGAACCCCTGCCATAAGTAGGGATACCATAATCATATTCTGTCCCGTTAACTTTTGCATATATCTCAAGAAACAGAAAACCATCAAACAGCCACTCTATTTTATTATTATTTTCCCTGAATATATAATGCTTTATTTGTCCCGATGTCCATTTCGGACGAGAAACATAAGTATGGTAAATCAATGCCAGATCAGTAATTCCTTTGGCAGAAGGAATATTGACTTCCACTTTTGGCAGTTCATCGTCATCATCCGGCGGAGGAACAATATCATCATCTCCGCTAGAACAGGAATAAGTGGAAACAGCAAGTATTGATAAAAACAATACTATATAATATTTTATCCCTGTCAGTTTTCTATATATTAATTTCATAACATTCCGATTTTTATTATCTATAAACTATTAACTTTTTGAGAGAATAAGAGGGTGTATCATAAGTATTTTTTACTTTCTCTTTGTCATCCTGACCGCAGGGAAGGATCTCCTTTTCTGTAGAATCGGGATTCTTCGTTACACTCAGAATGACAAAGAGAGTAATACTTTACTAGCACAATATTACTTTTGATACACCCTCTTAACTTGTTTTATTACAAATTAGGGTATGCCCAAATCCGTAACTCGCCTATAGAGAAGTTCTTGATCTTATTATCATTATTATATGTCTCTATACATTTCATACGAATATACCTGATTGCAGGCGCTGAATCGTCGAGGATGAGAGTATCTCCACCGGCGTAGCTTTCCCGGTTTACTTCGTTATTCTTATCTCCCAGCTTTATCCAGTCTTCAGTCCATTCTCCATTCTGAGGAGGAGCCCCCTCACCTTTGTAACCCCATATTTCATATACCTTAGGACACGATCCCTGCCAAGGCCAATATAAGTTTACCACAGCCTTATACAGGACAAAGCTTTCACCTATATCTATCGTCACCCATGCCGGGCCTTCGTAACCTTCTTTTTTCAGTTCTGTCGTAAAGTTCAGATAGTCTACCTCTTCGTACCATGCTCCGTCAGGATTTTTCGACCATCTTCCATCCCATAAGTATGCCCAGGCTATATTCCAGTCTCCGTGCTTAGGCGCATCATTGTCTAATACTAACGGAGAGAAGGCTGCGCTACTCAGCTGATATGCCAAAAGAATCTGATATGAAGAAATATCTGCACGGAAAGTATCAATCGAAGTTGGTTCCGGTTTATACAAAGTAGTATAAGTCACAGGATGGTCAGTGTTACAATTCTCCAGAAATGTTTCTGTATCTGTGTTTGCAACAAATATATCTACCTCCTCGTCATCGTTCGTTACATACTGCAACTCTACTCCGACCGTATTGAGAAGTGAATCTCTCCATATGATATTTATGTCCTTATTCACTTCGTTTACAACCTCTGTTTTATCAATATACCTGTTGTACAATGTACTGATATAGTTCTTGCCATACGATTTTCCGGTAACAGTACTTAAAACCGATTTATTCCCAAACTTATCGTAATTTATCACATCAAAACTATAACTGTTTTCAGGCATATTCTCGAATATATGGTTTATTGTATCCGAAAGCAAATCAGCCCTGTCATATGTCAGAATTACTGAATCTTTCTTGTTATTCCAAAAAACAATAGTCTTATTGACGTTCGGGTCGGGGCCTAATACAAACTGCAATTGCAAACGGTTATTTCCTGAGAAAATACTTAAGTCATTTGCTTTTCCTGCATATTTTATTTCCTTTCCGTCTGTAAATTTCTCCTTGAATTCATTCATATCGTCCGAACAAGAAAAGAAGAATACCAGACTGATCAGAAAGCAAAGTATTTTATTAATTGATTTCATAATTATAATTCCGATTTAGTTTACAGGTGAACCATAAAATGTTATTTCAGCAAGAGATGCGTTTGTAAACCCTGCCCAATTCTCAAGAGTTTTTACGCGTATATAGCGTGTAACTGGAGCATCAGGTTCAAAATTGATTTCATCTCCTTTTTCCCATGCTTCAGCATCTCCAGATCCATATTGTTCTGTATTCCCTGGCAATCCTGAGGGTTTTATCTGTTCATATTCACCCAGTTTATACCATCCATCCCAGCTTCCATCTGCAGGAGGCTCATTTGTACATCCCCAAATTTCGTATCTTTTCAGCGCTCTGTCAAGATAACGGGAGTAATGATTTACACGGCATCGGCTCAATTGTGCTTTCTGTCCCATATCGATTGTAAAATGAGTAGGCTCAAAATTGTTTTCACCTCTTGTGGTAAAATTCAGGTAGTTGGTTCCATTGCCTGTATATGGATCATCAAAATTCTGAGACCATTTTCCATCCCAGATATTTACTTTATTGATATTCCACTCGCCACCGGTACTTTCGTACGTAGCCACATCGCCGGGAAGGGTAAGGTCTCTGAACAAAGACTTATCCAGCATTTCCTCATACAGAGGAGTTAATGTCACAAATAAAGTGTCAGACCTGTTATTCCATCTATCCTGTACACAAATACCAAACTCGCGCTCAATAGATTCCAGACCCCTATATGAATGTCGTCCATCTTCCAATTCTGAATAGTATGAATCCCAGTCTTCGTATGTTCCGTCCTCGTCATAATAACCCAGATAGAAAGCCAGTTCAGACGTAGTCGGGTTATCGAACTCGATATACACACCACCGAATGTCTCTTTTGCTCCTAATGTTTTAAATACACTCAGGTACGGCGGCTCCAATGGTTTTATTGTTACATCCACAGGATCAGACTTCACCCCGCTCCTACTTACACTGTATAACTGCACAAGTTGATCGGCAGTAGAAGACAATCCCTGTACTGTAAGTTTGTTGTTGTAAGACGAAGCCTTATAGTTCATAGTTGTGCCCGGAAGTTCTACAATCGCCTCTACATATGATAAATTCCCATCATCTGGAAGTTCATAGGTAATCTCAGCTCCTCCGGGAAGACTGGTTGCTTGTACATTCAATACTTTACCTGGTGCATCCCCTCCACTTTCGAGAGATTCATTCTTCTCTTCAGAACATCCTGTCAAAAGCGGTAGTGTACACACTAATGCTATCAGACATAATATTTTCAATCCTGATTTTGTCTTATCCAGCAAGCAGTATTTTCCTGTACTTGCTGCTGTTATCAATGATATATAATTGTATTTCATAGTTGTATGATTTATTGCCATCCGGGATTTTGAACTAAATTAGAATTTCTCCTCAACTCATTATTAGAAATCGGCCATAGGTAGTCACGAGGAATAATAAATTTTTGCTCATATAGTAAAGTCGGATTATAATATTCTCCCGCAGTTTTACCATGTACATTCCAGCCCATTACATTCCTGTTCTGATAGTCGCCTGCCTTTTTCCAGCGTTTTGTATCCCATAAACGATGCCCTTCGAATGCAAGTTCGATTTCACGTTCCTGTTGGATTATCGCACGTAAACCTTCCCTTGTTTCCGGTTTTTGAGGCATTCTTGAATGCATTTGCCAAGATTCTTTCACCCCTTTCAATCCAACTCTTTCCCGTATAAGATCCAATTGATAGATGGCATCATCACGCCGATCTACTTCATTTAATGCTTCTGCATATAAGAGTATCAGATCTGCCAGACGTATCTCAGGCCATGAATAGTAAGGAGTTGTATAGCTATTTTCTGTCATGGTAAAAGCCCAGTTTGTTAGCTTCCTTACCCAATATCCGGTCACAGTCACATACTCATAACCGACAGCACCGTTGCGTTCTCCAAATTTTGCATTGATAGGATACGCATTGTTATCGTTCCTGTCGGTACAGCTCTGCATAAATACCAATGATCCATCAAAAATAAGGCTACCATAAAAACGGTTCTCCCTATCAAGATTCATTTTAGCCGTTGTATAGCCTTTTATCGCATTATACTCTTGCCCGTCACCCACCTGAGTGGTATTAAAACGGTTGGCGTAATCCCAATTAATATCTTCTTCGATAGGCACACCATTCTTTGAATAGAAACGGTCGACCATATTGAACGTAACAGAAACATAAGAATTTAAATGTGTGCTTTTTTTACTTCCGGGATCTATACGAGGAACAAAGATTCTTTCCTGCATTTGTTCAGAATTGCCTATTGTCATGTATCTCCCCCATATCACCTCGCTATTAAATCGCTGAGTGACAACACCTCGCGTATTCATCTGATATTTTGTTCTATCGGAAATGGTAGCCACTTCGTTGAATTTATACAGAGAAGCTCCCGGAACGCTATCTAGTGCAGCCTCACATGCTTTTACCGCGCGTTCCCATAATGTTCTGTCTTCAGTAGCCGGAAACATCGGAGTACCATCTACATTCTTGAAGTCTGCATAATCGGAATTTCCGTTGAATAGAGGGCTTGCCGCTGTTACCAATACTTTAGCTTTCAGCATTAATGCAGCACCTTTTGTCACCCTACCCGCCTCAGTCTGAGAACTGGCTATGGACAAGGGCAGATCTCTGGAAGCTTCATCCAATAAGCCTACGATATACTCCACTACTTTATCCACCGGGTCGCGTTTAACCTTTACCTCATCAGGTGAGGCTGATATAGGTAGATTCTTATCTGTTATCGGTATAGGCCCGTACATACGGAACAAATAGAAATGAAAATAAGCTTTCAGAAAGTTCGCTTCACCAATCCATCTCTTTCTTGTATATTGGTCTAATTCCGGTACCCGTTGCTTATCTCTTATCTCTTCTAGAAATATGTTGCATTCCCTGATCCCGCGGAACATACTTACTATACTTCTTTCCCCTTCCCAGGCATTTATATACACATCGTCTGCGGTCTGCTCACCCAATGCTATTTTCCATGGCCAGCAATAGGTATAATGATTCTCAGTATAAGTCCATAAGTCATCAGCACCTAAAAATAATGGATTTACGATAAGGCTGGCTTCCGGCATACAATTATACAAAGTTGCTAAATAACGCTCGGCTTCTTTTTTGTTTTCGAAAGCATGATCAATTGAAGCTACATTATCAGGCACTATATCCAGAAAATCGCTACATGCAGTCTGGCTTGTTATAAGAGTAAAAGCCAAAACAAGACGCAGTATATTTTTCCTGATCACGATAAAATTCGATTTATCTATCTTAAGTTTCATAGTTTTAGTTTTTCTTTTTGTTAAAATTCTAACTGTATACCTGCATTAAATACGCGCTGTAGAGGATAACCCAATCCTTCGCCCCGCATTTCCACATCCCATAGTTTGAATTTACTTATCGTAAACAGGTTCATCGCATTCGCATAAAGCCTTAGACTATTTAAGCCAGTCCTTTTGAGCCATTTCCCTTTAGGTTGATAACCCAATTCCACTGTCTTGAGCCGTATGAATGACCCATCGCGTAACCACCAACTGGAAGTCTGTGTATTGTTATATTCCACTTCAGATGATAAACGAGGGAAAAAAGCATAAGGATTTCTATTTTCTTCTGACCAATGGTCGTCAGCTATCACTTGCAACAACCCGTTCTGTTGTCCGCCACTTTTGGCAAATGGAGATATATTACCGGCATTAATCATAAAAGAAGAACGCGCCTGCCCCTGAAAGAAAGCATTGAAATCGAAATCTTTATAACCTAATGAAAACCCGAATCCGTAAACAACTTCGGGAACAGTTGGGTATCCCATCGGAACCATATCGTCATTAGTGATCTTTCCATCTCCATTTACATCCCTATACTTGATATCTCCAGCCATAACATTGCTTCCCTGCCAAGGAGAGTTTGCTACTTCTTCTTCATCTATAAACAAACGCTCGGCAATAAGTCCCCAATGCGTGTTTATAGGGTATCCGATGCGGGATAGATGCCTCAGGTTGTCGGGATACTCAGGCTCTTCATATACTGTCATTTCGTTTGTTGCATATGTAAATGTACCGCGTACCTGTAGCCATGCATTTTTAGACAAATCACGGTTATAATCTGCCGTAATCTCAAATCCTTTCGATTTAGATTCTCCAACATTTGCCTTAATACCTGTTGCCAGTCCCATCGATTTTGGAATATCAGCACGTGTCATAAGTATATTAGAGCGCTTCTCAAAAAAGAAGTCAGCTTCAACATTGATTGCATTAAACAAGCCTAGATCTAAAGCCAGATTCGTTTTCTTCGATTTTTCCCATGTTATATCCGGATTGGCATAGCGCTGCATATAAATCATCTCGTATGGCTTGCCGTAATCGTTGCCAAAATGCATATAACTACCCGGGGTCATATTAACCATGGACATATAGAAGAAACGTCCGTCAGACCCATCGCTGATATTATCGCTTCCTAATAACCCATAAGAGGCTCTCAGCTTAATTTTATTGAATACGTTGTTATATGGCTCCATAAAACCTTCTTCTGCGATATTCCACGCCAGACCAAAAGAAGGGAAAAATCCCCATCTATGTTTTTTATCAAATCTTTCCGAGGCATTATAACCAAAATTAAATTCGGCCAGATAACGGTTTTTAAATCCATAAGTCAAACGGCCGGATAAACTTGCATTACGATATGGCAAAGACAACTCGAGGGAGCCGGCATTATGTACTTTCTTATCGCTTATATAGCCTAACAACGAACCTGACAAATTATGATCCTCGGCAATCAGCTTTTCATATGACAGAGACATTTCGAGCCAGTTATCTACGCTGATATATTTACCACCTTCTTCGTAACGAAGATATTCTTTAGCCGAATCTTCATTTAACAGGTTCAGCTCCTGTATAACGTCTTTCTTGTCAGGATCCATCGTGGCATTATAGTAAAACGGAGTGATAGGTCTTGACAAAGATGAAGATGTATATCTTTTAGTATATGCCATTAGCCGTCCTCTCAGACCTGGTGTAATGAACTTGAAGTCTTGTGACAATTCGAATTGTGCCAACAAAGAAGACGAACTATACTCATTATACCCCGAAAGGGCCTGTGCATACGGATTAAAGTATAGCCCTGATGCAGTATTCCCTTGCAACATATAGTCGTTACCAAAAAGAGGGTGTTTCGACCATGGAATAAACGAAGTGGGATAAATGGCAGGAAAAGCTACAGGATTAGCTTTCAACATATTTTTGAATACACTCTCACCATCACCAATAGGGCCTGTGCGTTCATTGAACTGACCGCTTACCCTTACAGAAGCTACAGTAGTAGATGTAAGGTCAAGATCGGTATTCGATCTTACTTCATAGGTCGTATTACGTACATTGGTATTGAAATCATTCAGTTCATGTGTCTTCAACACCCCATTATCGCGCTTAAATGTTCCGGAAATATAATAGCGGGCTTTCTGGCTTCCACCCGATACATTAAGATTCACTCTATGATTAAATGTATTATCTTTTATCATGATATCCTTCCAATTATTGTTTGGATATATCAGAGGATCAGCTCCGGCTTTCGTCCGCTCTATTTTCTTCAAGCTATATGGCCTTGTTTTTAACGGATTACGTGTCAGAGTAGCTTCATTAGCCAGTTCCATATAAGTTATATTATCAGTCAAATTGTAATCTTTCGTATTCGAAGACACTGATCCTTCATATCTTATATTAAACTTTGTTTTACCTTCTGTTCCGCTTTTGGTAGTAATCAGCAATACACCATTCGCACCGCGGGTACCATACATTGATGCAGCAGTAGCATCTTTCAGCACCGAGAAGCTTTCTATATCATCAGGTTGGATACGTGCCAATTCATCTGTAGAAGATTCGACATTATTAATCAAAATCAAGGGGTACGAACCACCTGTACCGAAGGTTCCGACACCACGTACAAAGAATTCAGAGTTATCGCGCCCGGGCTCACCACTCACCTGATAGCTAATCAAACCTGCTACACGTCCGGCCAGCATATTGGTCAGATTACTTGTAGGCCCTTTCAGTTCTTTTGGTTTTATTGTAGAAACAGACCCAACGAGGGTTGTTTTCTTTTCTGTACCCCATGCTGTTACCACAACATCATCCAATACATTAGCTGCTTCTTGCAATATGATGGTCATTCTTGTATTATCGCCAACTAAGAAGGTTTTCGCTTCATACCCTATAAAGGAAACAGCGATTGAGTCTGAAGGGCTGACATTCAATGAAAAGTTTCCATCAGTATCAGCCATTGTTCCGGTAGCAGTACCTTTAATAGCAATGGTAGCTCCGATTATAGGTTCTGAGTTTACATCCATGACCGTCCCTGTCAGTTGCTTTATTGTCTGAGCAGAGATAGCCCCATGCCCTACTACAAAAATGCATATGAGTAGAAGGCATTTTCGAATACAAAATAAATAATTTGCAATTCTCATAGTTAATTCGTTAACATTATTATAAATACTAATTTGGGAGGTTTGGCAGATGGTTCTGGGATCGTGTTTTTTCTAAGTAAAATCTTTTCGTCATTATTTAAACCGGATCTTTTTATAATTTCATGTTTTTCTGATTTAAGTAAGTAACTAGGTTAATTATTTGTTTAGTATATGTTTCTCATTATGATATTTGCATCTTCTCGCTCTGTGTTTCTATCCGGGATTGTATTTCTTCTAAGGTTTTCCAGCATTGAAGCAATGCCCTTGGCACATGGAAGCAACCTTTCCATTTTCCACCCTTCAGGCTTAATAAAGTTTCTCCCTGGCGGTTTAAATAACCGAACCATTCGGGATAATCTGTATCTTTAAAGTGAGTCCATGTATAGTCGTGTATCTTTTTAAACCATTCGAGGCATTCTTCCGACCCAGTGAGGTTATATCCTTTGAGTAGAGAGATGAGTGTTTCTGAATGCACCCACCACAATTTCTGATCCCACTCCAGCTGTTGAGGAGGATATCCCAGTCTGTCCATATAATAAAAAATTCCTCCATACTTCTGATCCCAGCCATACTCTATAAGTTTGATTGTAGTATCTACAGATTTCTGTATGAGTTCGGGACGATTGAGTCTTTTTCCCAGATCCATTGTAAACCACATGGCCTCGATACCATGCCCCGGATTTATCAACCGTCCATCAAAAGTGTTGGATAGCTGTCCGTTTTCCATTACATTTTCTACAATGATACCTCCTAATTCCGGACGGTAGAAAATGTCCATTACCTCATGAATACAATTTTCTATCACATTCATAAGAAAATCTTCTGACAGCAGATGTTCAATCTCTAATGAAAGATTGCATAAAATCATTGGTAAAGCAAATCCTTTGAGATTGCGTGTGCCCGGATACGTCTTATTCCATTTATCCTTCGGGTTATTTACTCTGGAAAGAATGATATCCAATGTCTTACGGGCTATAGTAGCATATTCCTGATTTCCTGTAGCGATACTTAATTGCCCGAAAGCTATGGTAGCAAATGTATAAGAGAATATATTATACGGTTGAACTAATGGATTTCCCTTTCTGTCGAGGGAGAAATACCAGTTGAAATTGCCGTCATGTCCGTATTTTTTCAAAAATTCTCCGCCTTGAATGGCGCATTCGAGCCAATCCTGACGTTTTTCCACTTTGTTGTATAATACAGAAAACATCCACACCTGACGAGCTTGTAACCAAATGAATTTATCTGTATCAAATATGGAACCATCCCTTTCAAGACATGTAAAATATCCCCCATATTCTTTATCTTGGGATTTATCCAACCAAAAAGGAATAACATTCTCCAATAATTCCTTTTTGTATAAATCAGCTAAATTCTTAAAATCCATAAAAGTTTATTTTTTATTTATTATTTTTCCCAATATTTCTCAATCTCTTCCAATGACTTACCTGTAGTTTCAGGTATTAACTTCCATACAATTAGTATATATGGTATGCACATGACGGCAAACAGGATAAATGTTCCTGCCGGAGTCAGATTCTCCAATAACCATGGGGTTAACTGTCCAATCAGATAGGTTCCGATCCACAAAGAGAATCCTGCGATAGACATCGCCAGTCCCCGTACTTTTATAGGATACATTTCCGCAAGCAACACCCAGATAACAGCACATATAGAGATTGCGCAACTAAATATATAAGCAAGAAAGAAGATCAAAAGGAATATACTTGAGAGGCCAAGATCGGCTCCTTTGGTAAAGTAGAATGCTATAAGCAGGAGGAATACTATCATTCCCGAAACTCCGAAATATACCAGATTCTTACGTCCTACCTTATCTATAATGAATACTGCAATAATGGTAGTCAACATATTAACTGAGCCTACCATAACCTGATAGAACAACGAGTCATCTCCTGACAGGCCACTACTTTCGAAAATAGACGGGCCGTAGTACAATACTGCATTAACACCCATAAATTGCCCAAGAATAGCTATTGCCGCACCTATAAGGGCAGCTTTAAATATTCCGGGCTTCAACAGAACTTTCCATTCCGATTTAGTTTCGTTACTGACAGCCTGCTTAGTTTGTTTCATTTCATAGAGTGCCGTATCTGCAGCTAAATAGATCCGTTGCAGAATAGAAAGGGCTTTTTCTTCTTTCTGTTGTAGAATTAGCCACCTCGGACTTTCAGGTATAAAGAATATAAGTATAAAAAATAGTAGAGCCGGTATTGTTTCCATTCCTAACATTCCCCTCCATATTTCAGAATAAAATATCTGGTGCATTAATGGATTCGAGATATGTTCTGCATCTCCGGTAGAATAAATATATAATGCATAATTCACTAAATAAGCCCCTAAGAAACCAACTGTTATTGCCAATTGGTAAAGAGAAACCAACCTCCCCCGATGCCGGGCAACAGAAACCTCTGATATATACAGAGGGGAAATAATAGAAACAACCCCAATACCTATACCTCCAATTATACGGAAAATCACTAATTGATCAAAATTTGCCGAAACAGCGCATCCCATTGCCGAAACAGAAAATAGGACAGCCGATATTATCATTGTCTTCTTTCGCCCCAAGTTGTCACTCAATAATCCGGCACATGCCACACCAAAAATAGACCCAATGAGGGCACAACCCACATACCATCCCTGCTGGAGGGTATCTAAAGAAAACTGTAATGACACTTGTTTAATTGTACCTGATATGACTGCTGTATCGTAGCCGAACAAGAAACCTCCTATAGCAGCCACAACCGCAAGAAAGCTTACGTATTTCATATTATTTGCCTGTACCGCCATAGCTGTAATATTTAATATCAAAATATTCTTTGTAACGATCATACAGATGTCCGGCCTGCAAATAGGCCGACTGCGGGCTCATGAAATGAGAGAATTCGAATGTAACGGCTTTGTCATAACCTGCTCTTTTTGCCGCCTCCAGTTTCATCCTCAGTTTGTCAAACTTGATAGGTAAAAACTTAATTGGCATATCACGGTCAAATGTTTCAGCATTTGTCCAACATTCAAGACCATATTTGTCAGCAAGTTTCTTGTTCACTTCAAAAAAAGCATCTAACTCGTCATAATCAATATGCCCGTCCTGAAAAGCACAAGCATCGACCACTCCCTTTATCCCATCAAATATTTCTCCCCATTCCTTCTCGTGTTCTTCTACAGAGACAGCGTCAGTTTTCGACAATTGACCGGAAGCGGCCATTACGGCCTTCTTCCCGTCAATCCATGGTGAAATAAAGGTAGGAAGGCCATTAGAGACATCTTTACATTGTTTCCCCATGGAATAAAAAGCATCGATAGCCCCTTTGGTTCTCCTACTTATTTCACCACTAACATACCACCCTCCAAAACTCTTATATTTTTCACCATATAGTTTCCATACCTCATCTATTACATACTTATTGTCTTCTATTTCGTGAGACAAATCACCTGTAGCCCAATATTCCCCGGAATCATACAGTCCGAAATAGAATGACATATTATGTTTTTCGGCAAGCCTGAGGAACATCTCCACTAAATCGACAGAAGGCATATAGCACCCCTTCTTAAGCAGATATTCCGAAGGATAAGTTATAAATTTCCGGTATCCTGAACGGATCATAATCACTGTATCGATTCCAATATTTTCCATATGCTGAAAATCAAGATCCCATTCTTTCTCCCCCCAGTTTTGATGCGGGATATCATGTGATATCTCATCTATAAAGGCTCCTGTTATTTTAATAGCCTCCCCCTTAGGCACTATAAGCCGGCTCTTATCTGCAATAGCATCTTGGAAAATTCCTTTATTGCCATTACAACTCAATGCAACCGGAATTGTCATAGCGGACGCTCCTGCTAAGGCTGCTTTCTTTAGAAAATCTCTTCGATTATTGTCTTTCATAGTTGTTTTATTTTGGAGGTATTAGTCTTTCATGTAATATGCAGTATATGCTGAATTCTATTTTTTAATTTTTCTTAAGAAAAAGAGCGAAGACTTAAAAAAAATACATATATCCGCCTTTTTGCACAATTTAATAAATAATACAATGCAAATATGAGTATATTTTTTTTAAATACAAATTATTTAATAATATTTTTTATTAATTAGCTGTTAAAAATAAGATTAATTTAGTATTAAGAATACTTGAATAAATGCTACTTAAATATCAAATAGCTCATTGTAAATAAATTACGGCTAAATAATAGAAAGTGAATACTTCCTTACATTTATTTATTAAAGCTAAGACGATTTATGTTTTTAAAAAAAAACATTATTATGTCTAATGTTTTTCATATATTTATATATTCAATCGATTTATAATCTACTTTTGTAGAAAATATAAGCCTACTAACCATAAACTATTATAAATACAAAATGAATAAGCAGCTACTATTGGATGTCGAAAAGGGCACAAAGAATGCCTTGATAAAAAAAAGGATCATCAACTATTATATACATAATGGAGCTTCTACTATCACCGACCTTTCCAAGGAGGTGGATATGAGCATCCCTACTGTAACCAAGTTTATCAGTGAGATGTGCGAAGAAGGGTTCATTAACGATTATGGCAAATTGGAAACTACAGGAGGAAGACACCCCAACCTCTATGGGCTTAATCCTCAATCGGGTTATTTTGTGGGTGTGGATATGAAACAATCGGGTATAAATATCGGGCTTATTAATTTTAAAGGGGATATGGTGGACATGGAGATGGGAATACCTTATTCGTTCGAAAATACTCCTGAAGCCATGGATCTGTTATGCCAGATAATATTAGGCTTCATTGAGAAACAAAATATAGACAAGAATAAAATATTAAATATTGATCTCAATATTTCGGGACGGGTAAATCCCGAATCAGGGTATAGCTACAGCGTATTCTTCTTTGAAGAAAGACCCTTAACCGATATTCTGCATGAGAAGTTAGGATATCCCGTATCGATAGATAACGACACACGGGCTATGACATATGGAGAATACATGGCAGGATGTGTCACAAATGAGAAGAATATCCTATTTGTGAATGTCAGTTGGGGGCTGGCTATCGGTATCATAATAGACAGTAAAATATATACCGGAAAATCCGGGTTTTCAGGAGAATTCGGGCATGTGAAAACTTATGACAATGAAATAATCTGCCATTGCGGAAAAAAAGGTTGCCTGGAAACTGAAGCCTCAGGACTGGCTATGCATAGGCGTCTGATAGAGCAGGTAAATGCCGGAGAAACGACCTTGTTATCAAATAAGATAAAGAAGGAAGGTAAAGTTACTTTAGATGATATAATAGATGCAGTGTTGAAAGAAGATGTATTGTGCATTAGCCTGGTGGAAGAGATAGGCCAGAAACTGGGAGAAAAAATAGCAGGACTCATTAATATCTTTAACCCTGAGATGGTCATTATTGGAGGAACAGTTTCTGTCGTAGAAGACTACATTATGGAACCTATAAAAACCTCTATCAGGAAATATTCCCTCAATCTTGTCAGTAAAGATTCGACAATCATTGTTTCTAAATTGAAAGACAAAGCAGGTGTAGTAGGAGCATGCATGCTGTCGCGTAGCAGAGTGTTTGAGAGCTAATAAAACATTCCTATATATGTCAAAAAGTTACGGAATATTTAATTTTATTGAATATTCCGTTTTTTTCAAAGATAAACAGCTCTATTCAAACAAGAATGGCTTCGTCCTCTCCAGTTTTGTCCTACTTTCTTCAAAGAAGAATTTTTCATCTCCAAAAGCCGGTTTCAATTGGTCAAACCATGTTGCTTTAGCGTTATATTCTGCAAAAAAAGGGATATCTACCCACTTGGGATTTCTGCCTTGTATGAAACGGAGAACAAAGACCTTATCCCCTTTTATTTCCTGCACTCCAAGTACCTGAATCTTTCCGGCATCGTCGCTCATACTAGGCCCCCGTACAGTACGGCATAGTCCGCTCACTTTGCGATAAGCCCGCCGGAAAATCTGCCAGCATTTATCGAGTGGTACTTCAAAGTAATGCTTGGCTCCTGTATCCCGTGCAATAAACATATAATAAGGGATGCAGCCAAGGTCGACCTGCTTTCGCCACATTTCAGTCCACAATTCGGGCTTATCATTGATATTGCGTAGAAGCGGCGATTGTGTCCGTATCTGTGCGCCTGTCGATTTTATTCGCGTTATAGCATCTTTCACTGCATCTGTAGATAATTCGCGGGGATGATTGAAATGGGCTTGAATAGAAAGGTTCTTACCGGCAACAACTACTTCTTCGAACAAATGTATGATATCATCGCTATCCTTGTCTGTTAAAAACCTGTATGGCCAATAAGCTAAAGACTTTGTTCCTATGCGTATCGAATGAATATGGTTGAACTCAGGTACTAAAAGAGGCCGGATATATGATCCCAGCGTTGAAACATTCATTACCATAGGATCGCCTCCGGTTAATAAGACATCGGTAACTTCTTTATGAATTTTTAAATACTTAAGTAGGAGATCAGTTTCTTTCATTGCAAATTTCAGCCCGCTCATACCTGAAAACTGCGGCCACCTGAAGCAAAATGTGCAGTATGCATGGCACGTCTGCCCCTGACTGGGAAAGAACAAAACAGTCTCAGGATACTTATGTTGTATTCCTTTTAGTTTGATTTCTCCTAAATAGGGTACGTTGTGTTCTTGTCCTGCCGGATTAGGGTTTAATGATAAGCGGATTTGTTGTATTTTCTTATCTATTTCCTCTTTAGCTGCATTTTGATCTAATAACTTCTCCATAGTGGAATAATGCCTCTTTTCAAGCATTTCTTTCCGGGGGAAATTTAATGTAAAAATAGGATCCGTCTCCACATTATCCCAATCTATCAGTTCCTCCACAACATAATTATTCGTCTTGAATGGTAATACTCTGCCAACGACTTCTATCTCTTTCCTCATTTCTTCGGGCAATAAAGAAACCTGAGGTATAGACAGATAATTGTGCAAAGCATAAGTTTTAATCTGCTTGCTCATAATCTTATATATGTTTTCGATTGATCTTCCGATCTTTACAAGATACGAAAAATGAGACAAATAGGCAAAAACGAAGAATCTATCGAGAGGATTTTTAAATTATAATAACATTTCCAATCGGCAGATAATAAAATAGGTTATCTTTTTGCCTTTGTAAAATAAATTAGTGTATTTTTTACATTTATTGTTATTTTTGCAGAACATTAAAAATAATCAGAGTAAAAAACATAAATAAGATAATAGTAAATATCTTTAATCATTTAATGAAAAACATATAGCCTATGAAAAAGAGAAATATTTCAATTTTATTATTCCTGATCATTATAAACTGTTTATTTACATTACATTCCTTCTCTCAAAACCACTTCACTCCCGGAGAAATATGGAAAGATAACAACGGAGTACATATCAATGCTCATGGTGGAGGAATCGTATATCATAATGGAAAATATTACTGGTTTGGAGAACATAAAGGGGAGAACTCAAATGCAGCACTGGTGGGAGTCACATGTTATTCCTCGAAAGATCTTTATAACTGGAAAAACGAAGGAATAGCATTGAATGTAGAAAATGATGAGAACAGCCTGATAACAAAAGGTAGCATAATAGAACGTCCAAAGGTGATTTACAACAAGAAGACTAAGAAATTTGTAATGTATTTTCATCTTGAATTAAAAGGCAGGGGTTATGAGGCTGCTTATGCAGGTGTAGCTGTTAGTGATAAAGCAACTGGCCCATACCAATTCGTAAAAGCATCGAGAGTAAATGCAGGCTACTACCCAATAAATATGAGTAAAGATAGTCGCCGGGACAGGTTAAAGACCGAAGATTATAAAGAATGGTGGAAGCCTGATTGGTATAAAGCTGTAGATGATGGTTTATTTATTCATAGAGATATCATAGGCGGCCAGATGGCAAGAGATATGACACTGTATGTAGACGACGATGGCAAAGCATACCATATTTACTCATCAGAAGAAAACCTCACTCTGCATGTAGCAGAATTATCAGATGATTACCTAAGCCACACAGGAAAATATATACGAATAGATCCGGCAGGACATAATGAAGCCCCTGCCCTATTCAAGAAAGACGGTAAATACTATATGATCACTTCGGGATGCACGGGATGGGATCCCAATGCAGCCAGGTTACTCGTAGCAGATAATATGATGGGTGAATGGAAACGCTATCCTAATCCATGTATAGGAGAAGGTGCAGATCTTACTTTCCATTCGCAAAGTACTTATATAGTACCTGTCCAGGGGAAAAAGGATGCATTCATTTTTATGGCTGACAGATGGCGCCCCAAAGACCCTATCGACGGGCAATACATATGGTTGCCTATACAATTTGAAAATGGAATGCCTGTACTGAAATGGATGGATAAATGGGCATTGGATTTTTTTGATAATCCGAAATAAGCCTCATACCCGAATAAATTTAAAAGGTTGTGTTTTAAATTAAACACAACTTTTTTTCATATACGTTATAAGAGAATCGGATAAATTAATTTGATATTTTTGTATTTAAGAAACATATATAAATCATGAATAAAATATCATTCATTTTCCCTTTAATTATCATTTTAATCGTTGGTTGTATATCGCAAAAAGAACAAATATACACTCCAAATACGAATATCAACAATAATGAAGATATTCGTATTGCGTGGGATTATAGTTCGATACAACAACTTGCCGACCGGGGTGGTTATCCAAGGTTGTACCGATTAAAAGACAGTTCCATTGTTGTCGTTTATGAAGATTACCGCGGAAACTGTGCCCTTATCAGGAGTTATGATGAAGGCAAAACATGGAGTACACCTTTTCTTATATTCGAGCAAATACAATTCTCTGATGGAAAGGAAAGGACTACGATCAATATGGCTAATCCCGAAATTATTCAATTAGACAATGGAGACATTATCGTAGCATGTAATTACCGCCCCCGCAGAGCTGAAATAACACCTTTCAGTATTGCTATCCGCCGAAGTACTGATTATGGGAAATCGTGGGAAAAACAACAAATATTATATGAGGCCGAACCCCGGTTCAAAGATGGATGCTGGGAACCCTCTTTCCTTCAATTACCAAATGGAGAATTACAAATCTATTTTGCCAATGAAAAGCCTTACACGGAATCCGATGAGCAGGAAATATCTGTTATGAGTTCAACCGATTATGGTAAAACATGGTCGGATATCCGTATGGTTTCTTTCAGGAAAAACCGCCGCGATGGCATGCCTGTGGCAAGGATAATAAATGATGAAATAGTTGCTGTAATAGAGGATAATAATAAAGACCAGTTCAAGCCATATACTGTTCGCAATAAGATACCGGATAACTGGGCAAACCCTGTATTGTCAGATTCTCCGAAAAGAGAATATGCATTAGTGGAAGGCATTCCTGACAGTGTCTATATGGGAGCACCTTACTTATTAGTATTGCCAAGCGGCTATACTTTAATTTCATACCAATCTAATGAAAACAGGCAATCTAACTGGGAATTATCTACCATGGAGGTCGCTATTGGAAACAGGGAAGCAAGAAATTTCCACCGAAGAACCCAGCCTTTCCCCGTGCCTCTGGATAAAGAAGCGAAATGGAACTCTATTGCTCTGTGGGATGAGTCAACAGTCGTAGCCTTAGCCTCATCAAATTTCAGATCACGCCAGATAGCACCTCACCTGATAAAAGGATATATTATTCCGGATAAGATAGTTTGTCCCGAAAAAGGAAAAGAAGGCGCCAACTATCCTCTATTCATTGGTTCTCAGAATAATACTAATATGCGAATCGGATTAGAGAAAAACAAGGAGAATCTTTACATAAAATGCAAAGTGAATGATTCGATTCTAGTCACCCCCACTTCTGAACTTGAAAATGGAGATGTAATATCTATTTATCTGGATGCTACAGGGCAACCTCTGCTTAACTCTAAAGACAAAACATACAAGATAGTATGCTCTTATAATGGAGATTATAAAATATGGAAAAATAACTACGGAAAATGGGAACTCGCCTCGAGGTCCCCTATCAAATCAAATTCTATAAGAACAGATTCCGGCTATGAAATTGAACTCTCAATCCCATTTAAAGAATTAGCAGGATTCAATGATCAACATTTGAAATTTTGTGCATCCTTATCCACATTTACAACTCCGGATAACGGATATACTGAAACACTCATACATTGTGAAACATCGCTGCCGGACACATGGCTAACTGTAGAATTCTAAAACTTATTCTTTCACTAGCTAACCGGTTCATTTGTCAGATATTTTTTATACTTTTGATCAAAAGGAAATACCTTATTATTTAAGCCATATCGATCACATTTATGCAAACACTTTCTGTTATTGTTCCATGCTATAACGAAGAGGCGGTTATTCAGGAGTTCTATAAACGCACAAAGGACGTTTTTCTTTCCCTAAAAGGAATTGATTCCAGTATCATTTTTATAAATGATGGAAGCAAAGATGACACTAAATACATGCTTTCCTTTATTGCTGCGCAGGATCCAAAGGTAAAGGTCATCCACTTTTCCCGCAACTTTGGGCACCAGCCTGCTGTCACTGCCGGTATAAATAATTGTGATAGTGATTATGCTGTCATAATAGATGCTGACCTGCAAGATCCTCCTGAATTAATTCCTGATATGATAGAGACGCTAAAAAAAGAAGAAGCAAGTGTCGTTTATTGTATCCGGAAAGAAAGAAAAGGGGAAACTTTTTTCAAGAAACTAACTGCAAAGCTTTTTTATAAGACAATGAACAATCTGTCTGAGGTCGAGTTTCCAAGAGATACAGGCGATTTCAGATTAATAGACAGGAAAGCTATTACAGCCTTTAATAGCTTAAAAGAAAAAGGAAAATACATACGGGGACTCATAACCTGGATCGGATTTAAGCAGGTACCTTTTTATTACAGCAGGGATGCCAGATTCGCAGGCGAGACAAAGTATCCACTGAAAAAAATGCTCTCTTTTGCAAAACGGGCGATGCTATATTTTTCAAAGAAACCGTTAATGCTGTCTGTCAGTTTAGGTACTGCTGCCTTTGTGATAGGAATAGTATATGGCTTATGGGTATGGCTGAGTTACTTATTTGGTTTTTCAGATGCAGTCACTGGTTGGGCATCGACTGTTATTATCATTATCTTTTTCGGCGGGGTTCAGTTACTCACCATCGGGGTATTGGGACAATATATAGGAGTCCTTTTTGATGAAGTGAAAAACAGGCCTGAATATATAGTGGATGAAAAGATAAACTTTGAGGAATAACAAAGCTTTTACTCTTTCCTGGCCTCTTCCTTCCTTTTCTTAGCATATATCTGTCTGATACCCATCAAGCGTTGATAATCCCACATAAATTCTTTATAGATAATTGCAGATCTGATCGTATAGTTTTTTATCTCCTCTCTTGTGGTCTCATTGGAAATTATCTCTATAAGTTTTTCTCTTGAAATCTGAGAATCTAATCCTACTGTAATAAATAGTTGAGCTTGCTTATGGTCAATTGAATTATTCTTTAATTCATTTATAATAAAAAATTCAAGACTACGAAAACCTCCATACCTTGCCCTATCTATTCTAACAACAGGAAACGGTAACATATTCATAAATTCACGCACTGTCATACCAGCATAGGCTTCAGGTATGCGCTTAATAAAGTTATAGTCCAGATAGGCTATCGTATCGCTCCAGTATTCCAAATGCTTTACGGTATCTCCTTTGAACTCTTCAAAAGATCTATATAATAAGGTAGAATCCTTATGAACCTTTTTTTTTTCATATGCAAGATATACATCATCTTGACTAAACATAGAAAGACTTATGATAAGTAATATTGATAAAGCTATTGTTTTTTTCATAGCAAAATCTTTTACTCCTTCGCGGCTTCTCCCTTTCTTTTCTTAGCATATAGCTGCCTGATACCCATCAAACGTTGGTAATCGTCCATAAAGTCTTTATAAATGATTGCATATCTGATTGTGTAGTCTTTTACCGAATCTTTCAAGGTATTGCTGGATTTCGTTCTCTTTAATCTTTCTCTAGAAATATGAGGGGTTATCCCAACTGATATATACAGTAGAGCCTGTTTATTGTCTATCAGATTCTTTTGTTTCTCATTAACAATATATAATTTGAGAGTATAATATCCACAATATTGAATATCTCCTGATGAGCCAATTGCATACGCTCCCTCATCTATTTCAACAGGTAACGATAACATATCTATAAATTCTTCTACTGTCATACCGGCATAAGTTTCCGGCATACGCTTAATAAAGTTATAGCTTAAATAGGCTATCGTATCATTCCAGTATTCCAAATGCTTTACGGTATCTCCTTTGAACTTTTCAAAAGGTTTATATAATAAGGTAGAGTCTTTTAGAAATTCTTTTTTCTCTCGCTCAACAGAATAATCCAGTTGAGCATACATTGTCAAATGAATAAACAATAAAAATATGGGAATTAAATATATCTTCATAATAATATTATTTTTAACATTTACATTGTAAATATATAAAAAACTGCGGAGAAATCTCCGCAGTTTCAATAAAAAGTGAAAAAATCTAAATTTAAGGGCAAATACGTGGGGTATATTTATTATTATCACTTCTCGCTGTGTTTAGTTCTTTAAAGTCAGCGTAATGATCTTTTCTTTTATAGATCTTTATACCCGTATCGTGCTTATCCATCAGATAAGCTAAAGCATAAGCCTGCGCATCCTCATCGGAGTATTCACCTCCTTTGCCTTTCCATAGCTTATTATATACTTCCTGATAGTCTTGTTCCCATACAGAACCGGGAACAAAACCATTGGAGGTCTGAGTGTCCGGGATGATAAAATTCGCGGAAAAGTCCGGTTCTTTCAGTTTTTCCAAGAACGTATCCACTGCTTCCTGATCATCTACGGTTATCACATATTCCGACCCATTATGGGCAAAAATAACACTTGAAGTTAGTCCTTTAGCTGTACTATTTTTCCTCCCTTTCTTTCTTTTGTTGTAACTTTCTTTGAGCTATTCTTTCTTCTATCAACCAGCCTTTTAATCGTACTTTCGAAATCGTTTGTTTTTTGAAAAGTTCTTGTTTTTCTGATTTTTTTTTAGATATATCACGAGATATCAGATAGGGATATACTCCAACTTCAAGATAAGCCTTGCTTCCTCTTCTTTTCCGATCAGGAATAGGTATATCTAATTTAAATTCTTTTTTTTCAATATCCACACTATAAGGAAGAGGTATTTCTTCATATTTGGGAAAAATATTCAAACCAGTCAATCGAGCGGGCTCTCCACCACCTGTAATCAAACTCCCTCCTATAAAAATGGGATTACAATCCAATACCATATAACAATCTAGCAGTTTTTCTATAGTTATACCTTGATATGCAGTTTCTCCTCTGTCTATAAAATTATATTCCAAAAAAGCGATAGTATCCCCATCAAATGATTCAAATGGTCGATATGGTAAATTAACTTCTTGTGAGTAAATTTGCATGCTAAATATGGATGCTATAGATAATATTAAAAGAATAGCTGTTTTTTTCATAGTAAAACTTTTTACTCTTTCGCAGCCTCTTCCTTTTTTTTCTTAGCATATAGCTGCCTGACACCCATTAAACGCTTATAGTCTTCCATATTTTCATTGTAAATAAAGGCATATGTAACAGCCGTATTTTTTTCTATATCACTTAAAAAAATATCAGATTCATGACTACTCACTTCTTTATCTCTATCTCTTTTTTTTACTTCAGTATCTATACCTACAACAATAAACAAATGAGCACATTTTCCGTCAATAGGGTCAGCTGGATATTCACTGACAACATATAACCTAAGTTCCTTACATAAAGAATTTATAGAATAATACAAACACCTTGACCCTTTTATCTTAACAATTGGAAAAGGTAACATATCTACAAATTCCTGTACTGTCATACCAGTATAGGCTTCTGATATACGTTTAATAAAATTATAGCTTAAATAAGCGATTGTATCACTCCAGTATTCCAAATGCTTTACAGTATCTCCTTTAAACTCCTCATAAGGTTTATATAACAAGGTAGAATCTTTTTTGTATTGAAGAGAATAATCGCTTTGAGCAAACAAAGAGATACTTATAATAAGTAACATTGAAAAAGCTATTGTTTTTTTCATCAGAATATATTTTTAACATTTTCATTGTAAATATATAAAAAACTGCGAAGATTTCTCCGCAGTTTTAATAAAAAGTAAAAGAATCTAAATTTAAGGGCAAATACGTGGGGTATATTTATTATTATCACTTCTCGCTGTATTTAGCTCTTTAAAGTCAGCGTAATGATCTTTTCTTTTATAAATTTTTATACCCGTATCGTGCTTATCCATCAGATAAGCCAAAGCATACGCCTGTGCATCCTCATCAGAGTATTCACCTCCTTTGCCTTTCCATAGCTTGTTATAAACTTCCTGATAGTCTTGTTCCCATGTAGAACCGGGAACAAAGCCGTTAGATGTTTGATCTTCAGGAATGATAAAATTCGCGGAAAAATCCGGATTTTTCAGTTTTTCCAAGAACGAATCCACCGCTTCCTGATCATCTACGGTTATCACATATTCCGATCCGTTATGAGCAAAAATAACACTTGAGGTTAATCCCTTAGCCGTACTATTTTTCTCATTAAAGAAGGATGTAATATCCCGGGGAGATGGAGCCGGATTTTGTCCCTGCGGATGGGTATGTACTAGAGTGTTTGCTTGCGGCCCAGGATTTATATTTACTTTATTATTAGAACCTTCCTGAATACCATCTTCTGATGATATATACTTCGCAGTGGCACTGACAACTGTACGATAATCGATAATATATGAATACTCATTTAGTGACAAGCCAGCCTGAGCCTTCATCATCAATAGCTTACTATGTACATCCGGATCAATATCCGCCCTAAAACCGAATTTGTCCGTATTGCGGTCTATTACATACTGTACCCTATCGGCGTTTGCTGTGGCTGATGAGGAGCAATCGTGGCGTTTTTCCGGTTCTTTTTCCTCGTTATTGCCTTCACCGCCGCCTGAGGTCCATCCGTTATCCGGATTGCCTGATCCGCTACCTGACCCATAGGCCATCCATGAACATACCGGGCAAAAGGCAATCCCTGTATAAGGGATTTCAATCATTTGGGATTGACAAACCGGACATTTGCGTCCGCCTGAACCGGATGTATTACCACCCGAACCGGAATCACTGTTACATCCCTTCGGGCACTTTCCGTCAGCATTCAGCAGGGCTCCACACTTGTTACATATCTGGTAATAGGCTGAACCTGAAGTCGAACCAGACCCACGGCCTGATCCCCATACTTCCGGAGGTGTCTCTACATCGCTACGCATACATACATCGCAGGTTTCGGTGCCCGAACAATGACACTCTCCGAAGGGAGAGGAGCCGCATCCCGACTGACTACTTAATGCCATCCATGTGTTCCCCTTCAAAGACTCAAGGGAAATGTTGCGTAGCTTTAAGTTGTTTGTTCTTTTCATAATGTTATAAAATAATAAATAAATTGGTTAAATGTTGCAGACTTCATATGCACGTGCTATTATCTTTTGTCCTGCAACTTGACAAAAGCGATATCGATACCTATAGATAATTTCGAAAAGAAAAAATTGGGATTTTTGGAAAAAAAATGAGAAAATGGGGAGATTATGTTAGCACATGCATATTGATATCAATACAGATATATTGATATACAGCAAATTACATTTATCAAAAGATCGTATTTTTCTTGTTATATAGAATTATTATATATAACAGACAGGGTGTGTGTGGAAATCGATGTTTTAGATAGGTAGATTTAGGCTCTGTGATGAACCGTTAAAGTACAATACAAATAAGAGATAAAAACGAATAGAACTTATTTATCATCATTTATCTCTTCGTAGTTAACATATTCTCCTTCGTTTTCAGAGAACTTCTTTGGAGATTTTTTAGTTGCTTTATTATTACCTGATTGTCGGTTGCCTCTATTCTTATCACTGTTCGGATTAAAGAAACGTATTGCTCGCCCGAACAGTACCCCGATCAGTAAAAACCCGAATAAAGCCACTAAAAATAATAATGCTAAAAACTTAAACATAGAATAAAGACTTATTTGTTAGCATACAAAGATAGTCATTATTCTTCAGAATAAATATAGGCGGCGCTCACAACCATATATATCGTGCTGGTATTATAAGCCTTGAAACAACCTAAGGCCCCCCCACTGATATTTGATATAGGGTTAGCCGCTCCGCCATTGGCAAATGATGTCCATGTTTCATAAAACCGGTACATACCTTTATCTATGGACTGCATTTCGATCATTACCTCATCTCCGGTTTCCAGATCATTATCCTGATTATCCTCTTTATTGAAAAACAATATTTTGTGAACATGTTTCCCATTTCTGAACTCATCATCATACAAATAGAAAGTGTCCAGCTTCCGACCATTAATATAAACCAGCGTATAATAGTAATTATCTTCATATTCCGGATCATCAAACATGATAGAAGGTGAAAACCATGACTTATCGCCTGCCTTTATATCATATATAAATACATCGGTGATATGAACAACATTGGGTATAACTGCACTGGCTTCATATTCCTTATCATCTACTATTACAGTCAGATAATACTCTTTTCCTACAACCCCCATCATCTCGGACATATACAGTCCGGGATTGTAAACAGCCTCTGTAAGGATTTCTTCATTCCCATCTTCATCTCTTAATATGACCATGGCTTCCCTGACAGCTTCATACCTATTGTTATCCTGAAAGGCCTGCGACATTGTAATACGTACCTGACACGACATAGCTTCTGTTATGGAAGCGTCAATTACCAAACGAGGCTCAGCCGAATTCAGATCTACGTCGACTATCTCTTCGCACGAAACAAAGAGAAGAGAAGATAATATGATTAATACTGATATATACTTTTTCATCTTTACTACTAAAACTTAAAGTTCCACGATATGGACGGTATTACACTAAACAGATAAATCATGTACGATTCTGATATATTGTCATTATACTTGTTTTGCCTGAAACCATACATGTATGGATTCTTCCGTCCGTAAGCGTTATAAATACTGAATGCCAGTTCGGAAGAAAAACGTTTGGTTTTCTTTAGCTGACATATTGCCCCCAGGTCGAGACGGTGATAAGAAGGGGCTCGATATTGATTGCGCCCTTCGTAATAGTAAATAGTGTTTCCGTCTACCATATACTTTCCCGAAGGGAATGTCATCGGACTGCCGGACGCAAACACCCAAGTAGCCGACAGCGTCCATTTTTTATTCAGCTCATATATTCCCACTACCGAAAGGTCGTGTCTTCTGTCCTGATTGGCGGCATACCATTTCCCATCATTTATTCCGTCGATCATTCTCTCACTTTTGGCTAATGTATAACCTATCCATCCGTTAAACCTGCCATATTTTTTCTTCAAAAAAAGCTCGATTCCATATGCCCTGCCCTTTCCAAAAAGCAATTCGGTCTCGATAATATCCTTACCTCCTACATCAGCACCATCTTTAAAGTCAATCTGATTTTTTAGATTTTTATAATAGATCTCGGCACTAAATTCGAACATATTGTCGGAGAAGTTACGAAAATAGCCCAGCGAAACCTGATTAGCAATTTCCGGCTTAATGTAATTTGTATTCACTATCCAACGGTCAGTAGGATTGGCCATATTGGTGGTCGACAGCAAATGTAAATGTTGAGATGTACGCGTATATGCAGCTTTTATGGATGATACATCATTTAACTGATATGCCATCGAGAGGCGCGGCTCAAGATTTAAATAAGTCTTTACAAATTTTCCGCTTCGGGTATGAATCGTATCTGTAATTGATTGGTCTACAGGATCGAAATTATAGAAGTCGCTTCCTCCCAATACACTAAATGCCGAAAGACGTAAACCATAACTTATCTCCAGCCTGTCTCCCAACTTCATATCATTGGATGCAAAGAGCGCATTCTCCCATGAATAGCGGTGCTGGAACGGAGTAACTTCAAGCTTACTTGGGTCTTTACTTTGCAACTCTCCCGGAACTACCTGCCTGTAAGTAGAAACAAAGCCCGTTCTAATCGAATTCTTCTCATTAGGATAAAAGCTGAATTCCTGATTCAGATTATAATCGCGGATATGGGAAGCTATCGTTAATCCTGTTGTCAGGTCAACACTTACATTATAGGTATAGTCAGTATAGGACAAGGAGGTTGCAGAAGACCTTTTAGAGTTGAATATATGATTCCATTTAAGGCTTGCGATTGTATTACCCCAATCCATTGTGGCTACTTTATCAAGACCTAATTTATCTTTTCCGTAATAACCTGACAAGGTTAATTTATCCTTATCTGACAAAACATAACTTAACTTCGCATTTAAATCATAAAAATACAACTTTGAGTCTTTGATTTGCGAAACCCCTGCTACCCGTGCCAGAGCATCAGCATAAGTACGGCGTGCAGAAACAATGAAAGAAGAGCGTTCCTTTTGTATCGGCCCCTCGAGGGTAAGCCGTGAAGCAATAAGCCCGATTCCTCCCGTTGCATGAAAATCATTCAGGTCGCCATCGCGCATGTTAACATCCAGTGTAGAAGATAAGCGTCCTCCATATTTTGCCGGCATAGAGCCTTTATATATCGTCATGTTATCCACCGCATCGGAATTGAAAGTAGAGAAAAAGCCAAAAAGATGAGACGGATTATACACTGCTGCATTATCCAGCAATATCAGGTTTTGATCATTACTCCCACCACGTACATAAAATCCGGTATTCCCTTCTCCTGCCGTTTGCACACCGGGTAATAGTTGGAGCGTTTTCAGAATATCGCGTTCGCCCAGTAGTACAGGAATTTTATTAGCTGTTTCTATTTCCAGTTTTTCTACACCTGACTGCACATCTTTGACGTTTTTGTCGTTACGCATAGCTGATACTTCTACTGCACTTAGAGAGATAGCTTCAGGAGCAAGTTCCACATCCAATTCCATATCTTTATCCAGTCTGATCTTTACTTCTTTGGTATTATACCCGATAATCTTGAAAATCAACCGATATTCTCCACGGGGAAGAGACAGGCTATATTTTCCGGAATCATCACTGAAACTACCTGTCCGGGGTAGCTCCTTTGTCCCTACAGAAACCCCAACCAATGACTCTTTGTCTTCTGAATTGAATATCTTACCCCGTATTATGTAGTTATTTTGGGCAAAAACTGAAATACTGATAAAAAACAAAAATGTGACTAAAAGAAACTTCATATTAGTGTTATTGACGCTTATTGTAAGTATCCACTTAAACGTAAACGTAATATTATATAAAATATTGAAAATTTATTGGATTTTTATTACAGACGTAAAGGTAAAACTATTTTATGGAATAGATTGAAATAAATTACAGAGTCTGGTATTTTTTTATGTTCGGATATAAAAAAGCCTGTATACAGATGTACACAGGCTAATATATCTACGATTTTAATACTTACGAGAATTTAGGTTTTCTGTTTCCCTTCCGATGTCCTTTATCGGAATTTTTCTGATTCTGATTTCTTGACCCCGAGTCTTTTTTCATACCCCTATCCCTGTCAAAACGCTGAGCATTATAATTATTCCTCGGACTTGGATTACCCTGAGCTAACTCAACAGAAATACGGCGACCTTTTTCCTCCTGCCTGTTCAAGGATTTTATTACCTTCTGCACATCACGCTCCGGCACTTCGAAGAACGAGAAATTCTGCATAATATCTATTCTTCCGATGGAGATTTTGTCAGGTACAAAATCATTGACAAGCCCCATCAAAGTAGCAGGATTAACATTGTCTGTACGACCAATATTGATAAACAGACGGGAATATCCTCTTTCAGCCGTACGACCTCCCGACGAACGGTCATTGCGTTCCCTGTCTTTGCGTCTCGGGTATTCTTTCTGATCCCGCGAGGAACGTTCCTGTGGTGTATCTATTTCCTCCGCGTCGCGGTAATATTCTATCAGCCGGTTAAACTCAAGAGCCATCACCCTTTTGATGATATCTTCTTTCTCTAACCAATCCAGTTTCCGGTAAACAGATGGCAACAGGTCTGCAATCTCCTCTTCGTTCACTTTTACTTTCTCTATCCTGTCTACCAGGCTGAACAATTGCTTCTCACATATAGCCTCGCCTGACGGGATAACTCCCTGTTCGAATTTCTTATTGATAATCTTTTCTATTTCCCTTATTTTCCCCTTCTCTTTTAGGTGAACAATGGAAATAGAAGTTCCGGTTTTTCCTGCGCGCCCGGTACGTCCACTACGGTGCGTATAAGACTCTATATCATCAGGCAGGCCGTAATTGATAACATGTGTAAGGCTGTCCACATCCAAGCCACGAGCAGCAACATCTGTCGCAACCAATAATTGCAGATTACGGATACGGAATTTTTGCATTACATAGTCACGTTGCGCCTGCGACAGGTCTCCATGCAGGGAATCTGCATTGTAGCCATCCTGTATCAGCCTATCGGCTATTTCTTGTGTTTCCTTACGCGTGCGGCAAAAGATGATGCCATATATACTCGGATAATAGTCAGCAATACGTTTCAATGCCAGATATTTGTCCTTGGCATGCACCATATAATATACATGCTTTACAGTACTCGACCCTTCATTCTTACGACCTATTGTAATTTCCTTCGGATCGTTGTTCATGTATTTTCTGGTGATCTTTGCCACTTCTTTTGGCATCGTAGCCGAGAACAGGAGCATCAACCTCTCTTCAGGAACTTTTTCCAATATGGCATCAATGCTTTCCATGAATCCCATGTTCAGCATCTCGTCAGCCTCGTCAAGTACTACATAACGGATATTTGCCAGATCCACCGTTTTCCTGTTGATCAGGTCAATTAAACGGCCGGGAGTAGCCACAATAATCTGAACTCCCCGTTTAAGCGATTTTATCTGGCTCTCAATACTCGATCCGCCATACACAGGCAGTACCCTTAGTTTTTCGATATACTTGGAATAATCGGCCAGATCGCTTGCTATTTGCAAACAAAGTTCGCGTGTAGGACAAAGAATCAATGCCTGAGGCACATTTTCTTTTACATCAATTTTTTGTAGTAGAGGCAGGCCAAAAGCAGCTGTTTTTCCTGTTCCTGTTTGTGCCAATGCTATTACGTCGTTTGTTTCTCCCAGTAGGTATGGAATCACTTCCTCCTGTACCGGCATGGGATTCTCGTATCCCATTTCTTCGATCGCCTTGCGGATATTCGCAGCGACCCCTAACTCTTCAAATGTTTTCATTAAAAATTTCAAATAAGGTCACAGACCTTTTTATTGCTTTTGCAAGCCCAACCACAACAGGTGATTACATTTACAAACATGTCATTAAATACTGTCCGCGACTCAATTAATACGGAATTAAACCTTAATACTGTTTACTCCCGCCCTAAAAACAAATGAGAGTCAACCGCAAAGGCGGCGCAAAGGTAGTGATTAGTTTTCAGTTTTTTGCGAGAATAATCAATAAATTAGAAAAGACACGTGAGAATATCCGCCGTTACCTTACCTCTCCTGAGGCTGTTAAGTTCTCTTTTTCCTTATCTTTTAAGGCAGAAAAAAGGGTTAGTGAGGAAATCTTTGCCCTCTAGGATCAGCCTAACTTACACCAATCCGTTTATTAGAGGTGGTGGTGTTACTTGCTTTAATCATATTTTGATTTGAATGGTAAGCGCGTTTTTAATATATCTCCAATAACATCTTTTATCAGACTAATTCCTTTGAAAATATCTCTAAATACGCCTTCATCTGTTTCTGTTATTAAAGAATCTGTTTGTATGCTCAAATTTTTAATTCGATAATGTTCAGAATTTCGGATATAAACAAAACAGTCGGAAAGGATTGGTAATGTTCTTAATAAATTTTCTGTGGAATCCGGTTTTCCATCCGAATTATATTCTTGTATTTTTATTTTTATTCCTTTTAACGGAATTATTTTATGTTCTTTATCAAATGGAATTGTACTCAGTTCTAAGATTTGCCCGTTTACTATTCCAATGTGTATCTCAGTGTCATCAGGTGAAAGTAATTCTATTGGGAATTTCCCGGTATACAATTTCTCAAATAATTTGAACAATATAATATCAGTATCATAACAAGCTGAAAAATGAAACGCCTTATTTTCTGTTTCGATAATTAATACCGAATAATCTTTCGCTAACTCAATGTTAGTTAAAGGAATTCCTTTTTCATTTCCATAAGGATTTATGTTTAATTCAAATTTTCCATTCTCAACATTATATATCAATGGTGCACCTGTATTTTCATTCCCAAAATACAAATCTAATCGGGTTTTGGAAATTGTTGACGGTTGATAGTAAATCCAACAAGTATTCAAATCTATTTTCTTTGCTCTTACCTTTTTCATTCTCTGCTTATTTTCACCCATTCATCTCTTTAAACTCATATTTATCTTCATCTATATTATATCCTAACGAATACGTTTTACCTTTTTCAACATGAACGGTTATTTCTCTCGGCTCTATGTTGAAATTCTTATAACCTGTTATACGAATAGGACTTATCCTTGCCCAATGATACTTAACTCCGATTGTCGATTCTCCTTGAAAGAGGAAAAATCCTCGCCGTGTAGGTTCATAAAAGGGTGTCGGTTTTTTGCCATTTATACTATAAACTGTCAATGTACCTATGAAATCGAGTTCGAGATATACTTTTATGGTATCTTTATTGTTTTGCTCAAAAACGACTTGTTTCTTTTTCCTTCTTCGCAAAGAAATCAATAGATACGGTAAATAAACAAAAAGAATAAACACAATAACTCCCAGCAGTATCTTGCCATTTAACCCCGTTGTCAATGTTTCTATCAATTCTTTCATTGAACTTTTTTTACCTTATAATCATTGTCAAAAGGAAGCGTATCCCAATTAGACCTGTTTTCAAAGACAAAAGGAAAATCTTTTAAATGATAGATTTCAGGAGCATAAAAATTATTCAGTATTGCAGGCAATATATCCTTTTTGAAAATCAGAGCATTTCTGTAAGAAGGTTCCTTGATAACGAATACTGAACTGACTGTTTCTTCATTCGCTAAACAAATGTTCGGATATACATAATCTGTTCCGCTAAACTCACCTACCACTCTAACTTTTGACTGTTTATTAAAGTCAAATAACAAATCATCATACAAACAGAACCTCAAAGCAAAATATTTCTTATCCGCGAGCAGCTCTCCTTTTGTGTTCAATATCGTGAGATTTGCCTTTTCATGCCCTTCATTCAGTCCATATTTAATGAGAAAGTTATAAAAATCTTCACTGACCAATTTTACATTGTTATTATGCTCAATGTAGTCAAAACACACGTCTTTCAGGTTATTGAGAACAACCAAATACATTTCCGGAGGGAATTTATATTTCTGCTCGGTAACGGGAAATCTCATTTTTAGAGCATTGTATAATGTCCATGCCTGTTCTGGAATCTTTTTCGGTTTGTTTAAATCAAACTCATTCTTTAATATTACTTTATCAAAAGATGGAATACCTTTAGATACTTTTGTTCTATTATACCATATAAACAAATCTGTTGTTGTCTTATCGCCTTTCATACTCTCTACTCATTAAATATACCTGTTTCTTACCGCTCTCAAACTTAGCAATTATTTACCAAACAGCCACAATAATCACCGATAGCTATATGTTACAGCGAACTTTGCTACTTCTTCTTTCTCATAATACCAGTCCTGGCGATGTTTCTCAAACAACCCATCTCTATTTGCATTTTCCTTATTTCATCAGAGACAATGGGAGCTACCGTCGCATGGATGTGAGGCATTTTCTCATCACATATGCAGGACAGAGGAAACAACAATATTTTCTTTCTCGAATGTACCCTGTAACCATTTTATATTTTATCTCTATGTATGACTTAGACAAATAAAAAAGTTTATTTTTGTAGTTGGATATTTATCTTTTTTAGACGAATTTATCTATAGTAACAAAGCCATTAGCTGATAGCTTTGAGAAAAAATGCTCTTTGAAGAAATTGATGAAAAAGTGTAACCTTTACATACGCTACGCTCTTGTGACCGTTGGTTGTTACCTTTTAGTTAAAACGTAGGGGCAATCCCTTGTGGTTGCCCGGATTTATAACGAAGCGGGCAGGGACAAGCCACTGCCCCTACAAAGGGGAAATAAAAAGGCTAGGAACTAACGGCTATCAGCTAATAGCTAAAAACTGTTACTTATGTTACTTTTTAGTTAAAATATTTAGTCTTGTCATGCTGAAGAATGAAGCATCTCATTTGAATGGAAGGAGATCCTTCCCTGCGGTCAGGATGACAAAGACAAAAAAACTAACAGCTATCAATGTAATAGGCAAAAGTGTTACCTTTGTTACCTTTTAGTTAAAATAATGGATTAACAATTTCTGAAACTACGGATTTGCGTAAGTATATAATATGAATATAAACAATAACAACATGAAGAAATTTCTACTTTCCTCCCTGCTTATTTGTGTGGCATTTAGTCCGCTGGCCTTATCTGCACAAAAAAAGACTACCCCTATCAGGCTCGCTAACGAGGCTGATTCTGTATCGTATGCACTAGGCATAATGATGGTGCAAAGCGGATTGAAACAACACCTTGTGCAAATGAAGGTAATAGCCGATACTATGGCTGTGAGTTCTGAATACCAGTCTAAAATCGAGAACGAAACGAATGCTGCTCAAAAGAGTAAATTGCAAAAAGAGCTGAAATTTAAAGTTGACTCTATCAACAAATCCAATTCCAAAAATATCGAAGAGTTTTTAACAGGATTTAACCAGTCATTGAATCAGGATAAAGATAAGTCTGCATACAACTCAGGAGTAGCTATCGGAACACAATTGTCATCAGCAACAGAGAACTTCTCGAAAGAACTTCTGGGTGGTGAAGGACTTTTCAAGATGGAAGCTTTCGTTGCCGCCTTTGCAGGTAGCCTGAGAGATGAAGATCCTATAATAGATAATGCAGAGACACTTATTCAGGATGCTTCGATGAGGGCAACTCAAGTCAGAGAGACTAAAGCTGCTGATGATAAGAAAAGCGAATACGCCGCACAGATTGCTGAAGGTGAAGCGTTCTTTGCCCAAAACAAGGCAAAAGACGGGGTGGTTACACTGCCTAGTGGGCTTCAATATAAAGTCCTTACACAGGGATCAGGCGAAAAACCTACAGCCTCTGACCGTGTAACGGTTCATTACAAAGGCACCTTGCTGGACGGTACTGTATTCGATAGTAGCATCGAAAGGGGTGAGCCGAATACATTTGGTGTCAATCAGGTAATTAAGGGTTGGTCTGAAGCTCTCCAATTGATGCCTGTGGGGTCGAAGTGGATAATTTATATCCCATACGAACTGGCATATGGCAGCAGGGAACAGGGGGCAATCAAACCATTCTCGAACTTAATCTTTGAAGTGGAACTAATTGCTATAGATAAAGACTAAATAACAGACAGATAAGCATTAAAAAGGGCTGTCCAATATTTTGGACAGCCCTTTTTTATATCAATTTATAGTCTCATTACTTATTGGAGAATATTAGCATATAATCCGGATCGGAAGTAGTAGTTCCAAACCTTCCTATATATGTTATTTCAGGCTTTGATGGAGAAGGTTGATATTTTACATATCTAAATACAACCCCTACAACCGTACTTTCTGCTCCAGATTCAGATGTCGGGGTATATCTGTCTCTCACATCAGCAAGGCTCCCCATAGAATGTAATGTAGTAGTGCTTACATCTGCATCTTCTCCTATTACTTCTGTCTTCACAAATCTAATATCGATAATAATCTGATTCTTTGCTAAAGCTTCCCCACCTCGATATTGTCCAGCCGGATCATAGTAAAAGATATTCAAATTGTTAAATTTAACTAATATATGTATTAACAAGGTATATATTTGCATTTTTTTGTATAAATTTTTAAAATAACAATTATGAAATCTAAGTGTTTTATTTCTATTTTATTCTTTATTTCTTTATTCTCATGTAATCAAGAGGAAGATTATAATGAAAGCAGCCCTATTCTTGTAGTAGAAAAAAATGTAAAAGAGTTTACATACAAAGGCGTCAAGTATAGTTCAGAATGGACTTATTCTAAAGATTCAACTATTATTTTTGATGATAATGAAGTAAATAATATATATCAACAAATTCAAGACATGCCCAATCTTGCCGTTTTATATGATAACGAAGGTGCTATATCATACTTTGATGATGATTCTGAAATCAAAGAAATGGCCCTGAGATTAAGCATGGAATATGATAACAATATTATAACAAAAAGCGCCCCTCCAGTATTTGTTTCATATTTTGTTAATCTTTGCACTGAATATTATACCTCTCCTGATTTTCCTGGAAATGTATCAGGCTATGGGCTTTATTCCCCAATTATAGAGGCACCTACTATAAGTAAAGATTTTAATGACAAAACAATGTCAGTTCATGTAAAAACAGATAATAAAAATTATATCCTATCACTGTATGCAGATGCAAATTTTAAAGGACGAAGTATGCATCGTTTTTTCGCTCCTTATACCGAGCAAAAAGTAAATTTAAGTCAAACTACCCCTATGTATTACGCATTGTCCTCTTTTAAAATGTATAATCCGGAGGCAATTATGAATACTACTGTTCCTGATTATTTAATGCCAGGACAGAAATTAACCAAAGGGCAGTATATTGCTTCTGAAAATAAACTATATGTATTACATATGCAAGAAGATGGAAATCTCGTCTTAAAAAAAGATTGGCAAGCAGTATGGGCTAGTAATACCACTAAAAATGGTGAATGCTATGCCTCTTTACAAGGTGATGGGAATTTTGTTATATATACGGCAAGTAGCCATAAGGCCCAATGGGCTTCAAATACTCGACATATTTCTGTTAAGTTACTATTACAAAATGATGGAAATTTAATATTGTATACTAATGAAACTTATCCTCGCGCACTTTGGAGTACAGGTATACATTAAATTATCGACTCACATCAAAGTCAGATAAGATTATATAATAAAAGCATGGGATTAATAATCCCATGCTTTCTATATTTAGTCCAAAGACAAAATTTACTTATTTGAAAAAATCATATAAAAACGTGGAAGGCTATTACTACTTCCAAATTCTCCAATATAGGATACTTCAGGCCTGGTTGAAGGATTATATCTTACATATCTGAATTTAATAGCAACTATCGCTCCAGATTCTCCAGATTCATAAGTCGGGGTATATCTGTCTCTTACATCAGAAAGACTCCCCATAGAATATAATGAAGTATTACTTACATCTGCATCCTCTTCTATTACTTCTGTCTTCACAAATCTAATATCAATAATAATCTGATTTTCCTTTAAAGCTTCCCCATTCTGGTGTTGCCCAGCCGGATCGTAATAAAAGTATGCTTCTACTTCTTCGTCCTCTTTCTTAGAAACGTTATATTGAATCATCCAGTTATCATCGAACATATCATAAGGACTCCATAATAATTTTTCATTACCCACACTAACTGAGCTAGGGTTTATAGTATCTTTTTTCTGTGATTCCGGAATATCACTATATGGAGCGCCCCATTTAAAGTTTCCTTTAGGTATAGGTTCTCCATCACCTAATATATTAAAAGAATCTGCATTATAATAACCAGAGCTGGAAGCAGTGTTTATTTTATATCCGACATTATATATTCGTCCTTCTTCCAGATTATTTATATTATTAGACAAAATATATCCTGCAGAAGCTATAGCACATTTACGTCCCATATCATCCAGATATGTAATATACGCATAATCGTTTTTATCTTCGTAATAACTATCCCCTCCCAAACAGGAAGACATAACAATTATTACAAAAAGAACACTGGATATTTTATACCAAAGAGTCTTCATGTTTATCAAAAAATTAAATTAAAAATCGAATTTAATACCTAAGTTCAAATCTAGTTGGGTTTTCTTATCAGAATATATAGTTCTATATCTATTGCCGACATCAAAATAATATGCTCCTCCAATTGTTCCATAAAGATACAACTTTTTATACAACGGATATGATATACCAACGGAAGATATTATAGAAAATTGTGGCTTTAACTGTTTTATTCTCTTTTTTATGTAAGAAGGTTCTGAAGGGAATACCTCTTCAAAGATACCAGGCCCCTCAACTTCAGGTAAAGAATGTATCATATTGCTCACCAACTGTCCTCTTATATCCTTTTGAATCATGCCTCCAACTGAGAGATAAAGATATGCTTTGTCAAATTTATAGAACTTATAATTTAAGGATAATGGCACTCCGATATAATCAAAGGTTTGAGTCTCCTTTATCTGGAGCATACTGCCTGATGTCAATTCAGAAGACAAATGTGTATATATAAATCCGGTTTCTAAAGATAAACGCGAACTAAGTTCCTTGCTCACAGTAATACCAAATGATATAGGCTGCTTATGCTTCAAATAAAACTCCTGATTTTCTTCAGCTAATGCTTCCATAAATGCCTTGCTTCTTATATTCTGCGACATTAATAGCCCTCCGCCTCTTTCGTTCACATCAGCAGAAAACAACCCTATATTCGAAGTAATCCCTAATGATAAACCTTCTGTAATAGGTTTGGAGAAGACATCATATATTTGTCTGACAACCAATGGGGCTTCCGTAGAAGTAACATTTTTAGGTTCTTTCGTTTTACTCAATTCTATTTCTTCTATTTCCGGAAGAGGCTGCTCTTTAGTCTTTCCAGGCTCTTCAATAGGCGTCTCGACTGTACTTTTTTGTACCAGAGTCGCAAATACAGGTTCTGCTATCTGAACAAGTGAGTCTATTTCTACAATGGAATCAATCGTTGTCTCTACAGGTTGTATGATAGGAGCAGGTTGCTCAATTTGTAGGACTTGTTTATCTGGGGTCAAAACAAATACCCCGGTAGCAATTGCAGCAGCTAATCCGGCCACTAATGCAACTGTTTTTATGACGGTTGCTTTTCCTGCCGCTGTTGCAGTAGATGTAGTAGATGACGATGTCGACGACGAAGTAGTAGAAGATGTAGAAGAAGCAGGATCATTTATTGGCGCTGCCTGATTAGACAAAATCTGATCTAACCCGCCCCATATAGACGCAGGTACTTCCGGCTCAAAGTTATTTAGCTTTGAGGAGAAGAGATCCTTTATTTTGTCTTGTCCCATCGCCATTTTACTATGACCTTTCTTTTATATATTGTTTCACCTTTGCCTGCAAGAGTTGCCTTGCCCGCACATATTGAGAACGTGAAGTACTTTCGTTTATCCCTAGTAATTCTGCGATCTCCTTATGTGAATAATCTTCTATAGCATATAAATTGAATACTGTTGCATAGCCTTGAGGTAGTTCTTGTATCATCTTTAATAATTCATCCTCTGAGATTTTATACATTTCTTCGTCCTCTGTAGAGTCGTCCACTACATCAGGAATGTTCTGAACATCATCAGAAGTCTGAATTACATTCTTCTTTTTTCGTAAGTTTTCTAAAGCCAAGTTAATAAATATCCGCTTAAGCCAGCCTTCAAACGAACCCTTCTCCTGAAAGGAACTTATGTTAGCAAAGACTTTCATGAATCCATCCTGCAACAAATCCTGAGCGGAATCTGCATCAGAACAATAACGCAAGCAAATGCTATACATCTTACGAGCATACTTGTCGTATAGCATTTTTTGAGCTTCCCGCTTTTGTTCCTTACAGCCTGCTAAAATTTGCAGTTCATTCATATAGGCTAAGCTTCAATTTATAGACGCATCGTTTGTAGAAATGCTGCATGCGTCTTATAGAATTTTATCAGTTATTTCTGTTATTGAGAAACAACAAGAATCCGGTTTAACAGAATTTTAATCGGGTTTCTGTGTAAAAAGAACCATTTTCACCCGTAATTTGTTACCAATATCAATTACATCTACTACATCTTGTAGACTTAATGACCGGTCTGCCTGCAACAAAACATTCATCTCCTCATTTTCAGTTTTAGTTGCTAAAATAGCTGCTAATTCGGGCTCAATATCAATTTTTGCTATCTCTTTATCATTTATATAATAACGTAAGTCCTGGGTTATTACAAGATGTATATTTTTCTTTGTCACCACTTGTTCGGAAGTAGATGCATTAGGCAATAACACCCTTATAGCGGCAGGTGTTACCATTGTGGATATAATTAAGAAGAACAGCAACAGAAAGAACATTATATCATTCAACGAAGCCGTATAGACTTCAGCCGTCCTTAATTTCCTACGTTCTATTTTCATATTTTTCTCTCCCGTATCTATTTGGCTTATGCCCCTTCTCCTACTTTTCCTCGTTTATAGGCACGAATGGCTTTCAGTATTTCGTTTGATTCCTTTTCTATATTTACAACAACTTTATCGATACGTCCATTTAACAAATAATAACCCGAATATGCAATAATACCGACTAACAAACCGGCTCCCGAGCATATCATTTTTTGGTAAAGACCTGTAGAAATAGTATCTATCGCCAAATCATTAGTTCTGGCTATGTCATAAAATATCTTTATTACTCCGAATATCGTTCCCAAGAATCCTAACATAGGAGCGATAGATGCCGTAATTCCCAGCCAGTTCATCTGGTCTTCAAGAATACTTACCTGCTGGCGGGCTTCTATCTCCATTGCTTCCTGTATTTCGATATCCTCTTTGTCAAACTCTTTCAGTCCGGCGGCGATTACCTTTGCAGATGCATAAGGACGCTCTACACAGAATTTCAACGCTTTTTCGATCTTGCCTTCAGATACCAGTTCTATCACACGGGACATCCAGACCGAGTCTTTCTTACCCAGCCGATTAATTACCAACCACTTATTTATAATAACATAAATAGCAAGAAGAGATAGAAGAAATATAGGAAGCAAAATCCAGCCACCTTTCATTACCAGACTTAAATAACTCTCCTCCGGGGCTGTTTGTACTATTTGACTTCCTTGAAACATTGACGAATCAATCTGGGCTTGGAGTAAAACAAATAAATTCATAGATATTTATTGTTGTTGTTTTAATATAAAACTTCGACAGAAGCCCAAAGATAAAGCTTCTGTCGAAGTTTTTTTATGATTTAATATTATTTAATATATTCCAAAGCTCACACTACTGATATATTCATAGAAACAGCTAATCATACCGACTACAAAAATACCAATCATAGATACTATTAATGAGGTCTTTAAATACCCGTCAGTCTTAAGCGGTTCGATAGGATTGTTATTTTTATTGATAAACATTGCTTTCACTACCAACAAATAGTAGTATAGGGCAATTACTGTGTTCAGAAATGCCAGAAATACTAATAGCACCTGTCCTTGCGACATTGCTGCCTTAAATACAAACAACTTACTGAAAAATCCGGCAGCAAACGGTATCCCTCCCAATGAGAATACGGCTATCATCATAATAAGTGCCAACTTGGGATTTGTCAGATATAAACCGTTATAATCATCCATATTCACTTTGCCTGTCTTATCTTCAATAGCAGATATAACGCCGAATGCAGCAAGGTTAGAGAATACATAAACAAATACATAATAGATAGTACCCGCCATCCCTTCAGCTGTACCTGTAAATACACTTAGCATAATATATCCTGCCTGTGAGATAGAAGAAAAAGCAAGGAAACGTTTCATATTTTTCTGGCGAAGGGCAAATAAGTTACCGATCGTTATTGTCACCAATATAATTATCCAAAGGATATTCTTCCATGTATCTGCCAATACCGGGAAAACTTTATACATAATCACCATCAGGGCAAAAACGGCTGCTCCTTTTGATATTGTAGATAAGTAGAGCGTTACATTTGTTGGCGCTCCCTGATAGGTATCAGGAGCCCAAAGATGAAACGGCACAAGTGATATCTTAAAGAATAATCCTGCCAATACAAATACCATTGCCATAATTACCATCGGAGTAGAATAGATAGCAGTAGCTATATCCAGATAGTAAAGCGTTCCGCATGCTCCGTAAAGGAATGATAATCCGAATAGCATCAAAGCCGATGAAAATATTGCATTGAAAATATATTTTGCTCCGGCTTCGGCCGATTCATGCCTGTATTTGTCGAAAGCCACCAATGCTGCGATTGGCAATGATGCAGTTTCTAAGCCGATATAGAATAAAAGAAAATTTCCGGCTGAAATCATGAGATACATACCCAGCAGAGTAAGTATTGTCAGCATAAAATATTCTCCTCTCTTTAGAATAGAATCCGGTTTCTTCAGCCACGAATTTGCTTGTAAGAGAATAAGAAAAACTCCTATATTAAGAACGTTTTTGATAGTAAGATATGCAGGCCCTGTCACATACATTCCGGCAAACGAACTTCCATTATCTTTGAAAAAGAAACAAATGACAGTATGTGCCAGAAAAATAGTACATGCTACGGGGAAATAATATTTTTTCGCGCTGTCTGAAGCAAACAAATCATAAATAATAAGTAAGAGGAATACCACAATCAGTGATAATTCATGCTTCATCAACAAATAATTACTCAAATCCATTTCTATATCTTATTTTTTATTGTAAAAATCCTAAACTTGCTGAAATCAGGTTTGATATCCATCCCGGGAATAGTCCCATACCTGCCACACAAATAATCAATCCTACTGTTGCTATTTTTTCATGCCATACAGCATCTGTTAATTCGAGATGGTGGGGATCCTGCACAGGTCCGAAAAGGATCTTGCCCACAACTTTCAATATATAAACAGCCGTTACCACAATGGACGAGACAGCTATAATAGTAAATACACGGTGAAATAGATCATTATGTTCAAATGCTCCGAAGAAGATCGTCATTTCAGCTACGAATCCACTTAATCCCGGTAATCCCAGTGAAGCCAGACCTGCAATAACATAACATACGCTAAGGAATGGCATTATTTTCATCAATCCACCCATTTCGCGGATATCACGAGTATGCGTGCGGCCATAGATCATACCTATCAGGGCAAAGAAAAGGGCTGTCATCAATCCGTGAGAGATCATTTGCATTACTGCCCCTGTCATCGCGGTCTGGTTCCACATCAGTATGGCGAATAATACAAGTCCGCAGTGGCTCACAGATGAATAGGCATTGATATATTTCAGGTCAGTCTGGGATATTGCTCCCAATGCTCCATAAATTACGCTTATACCTGTCAGTATAATAAATATCCACGACAATTCATCAGCAGCTTCAGGCATCAAACGCATAGCTATGCGGAAACATCCATATCCCCCCAGTTTCATCAATACTCCGGCATGAAGCATCGATACGGCTGTAGGTGCAGACGCATGACCATCAGGCGACCATGTATGAAACGGGAATAAAGCTCCCAGAACACCAAATCCGACAAAAGTCAGCGGGAATATCCAATATTGCGCTGATAGAGGAATAGCTGCATTTCGTGCTACCTCAAGCATGTTAAAGGTATATTCTCCTATAACGGATGAATTAAAATAGATACCAAGTATGCCAACAAATAGGAAAGCTGATCCTCCCATCAACATTAGCGTCAGTTTCATTGCCGAATATTCTTTTCGTCCGGTACCCCATATTCCTATCAGGAGGTACATCGGAATCAATGCAATCTCATAGAAAAAGAACATGGTAAACATATCCAGCGAGATAAAGAATCCATATACGCCTATCGAGAGTAGAGTAAGCCACATAAAAAAATCTTTTGGCAAAGGATTCATATTCCATGATGCAAACGTTCCTGTGAATATGATAATGGAAGTCAGTAAAATCATCAATACCGATATACCATCCGCACCTATTGCGTAATGGATATTCAATGATTTGAACCAGACAGCATCGAAAGTAAACAGCATTTCTGCCGTATTCCCGCCACTACGTTCCTGATAGAACATGAACAGCAGTACCAATGCCAATGCTACTTCTATTACAGCACCGATTACTCCCACGGTGCGCACTTGCCTGATATTGCGGCAGGGTATAAATGCCAGCAACATCACAACAGGTACCAGAATAAATAATGAAAGAATATTCATATTTGTTAGCTTTTAGCCTTTAGCTCGTAGCTATTAGCTTTTTAAAACTTGTTTTTTATTTCATCCCCTGCCAACTAACAGCTAAAGGCTATCAGCTAACAGCTAATTATTACATACAAACAAAACAGATCACCCACCCACAAAATCCGACAACCAGAATCAATGCGCCAACCAGATAAGCCAATGCATATTGTTGTATATATCCTGATTGGAAGTTCTTGATAGACCTCGATGCCGCCTGTGTAACATAAGCCAGCGAATCCATAAACCCATCCACATATTTCTTATCAAACCATGCTATTGGCTTAGAGATACGTTGGAATATGATCTTACGGGTAACAAACAGCCACAGTTCATCAAAATAGAACTTATGGTAAGCCCATTTGTAGAAAGTGCTGATACCGTTTGTAATCTTATCAGGTATATCATTTTTCTTATAGTATAGTTTAAAGGCGATACCCATTCCAATAAGGGATATAACCACACTGGTTATAGCTACTTGCCAGTTGATATGGATATCGTAAGGTTGATAGTCTGATGTAACAAAATTCCCGAAAGGAACAAATCCCGCAAAGAATGCAAACGCAGCAAGTATTATTAACGGAATAGTCATCACCGGACTTGCTTCGTGCGGCTTATGATGATAATGTTTATTGCTATCATAGAAGAATATACGAAGGAAAAGACGCGACATATAGAACGCCGTCAATCCGGCTGCAATGGATAATATAATATAGATAGCCATATTATGTTCATATGCTGCTGCGAGTATTTCATCCTTACTAAAGAAGCCTGAGAACGGAGGAATACCGGCAATAGCCAGCCATGCGATACCGAATGTAATAAAAGTGATCGGCATATATTTCCTTAATCCTCCCATTTCGTCCATTTCATTGCTATGAACAGCGTGTATGATAGCTCCTGCGCCTAAGAACAGCAATGCTTTGAAGAACGCATGCGTGAACAGATGGAACATTCCGGCCATATATCCGAGTCCGTCATGTCCTCCAAACTGAGATACACCCAACGCAGTAAGCATGAATGCGATCTGCGAAATAGTAGAGAAAGCCAGCACGCGTTTGATATCCGTCTGTGTACAGGCAACCACCGCAGCAAATAAAGCCGTGATAGCCCCTATCCAACCGATCAAAGTCAATATATCCGGTGCGCCGAATAAATAGATCGGGAATAAACGAGCAACAAGGAAAACTCCGGCCACAACCATCGTAGCGGCATGTATCAAAGCAGAAGCAGGCGTAGGGCCTTCCATCGCATCGGGTAGCCAAATATGAAACGGCATCATGGCAGATTTACCTGCACCTCCCATAAAGATCAGCAGCATTGCCCACGACATCACTGAAAGTCCTAGGAATGAAGAGCCTTGCATGGTAGCTATAAATGGAGCTCCCTGCGCAGTAATGGTCGCAAAATCGAATGTTCCTGAAAAATATGATAATAGTAATATTCCGACAAGGAAAAAGAAATCGGCAAACCGCGTAACGATAAACGCTTTTTTAGAAGCAGCGACGGCCGATGGTTTTGTATAATAGAAACTGATAAGCAGGAAGGACGAAACCCCTACAAGCTCCCAGAATATATACATCTGGAATATATTGGTAGCTACAACCAACCCAAGCATGGAGAAACTGAACAGGGAAAGGAATGCGTAATAACGCTGAAATCCCTTTTCACCTTTCATATAGCCAAGGCTATATACATGTACCATCAGCGAAACGGTAGTGATCACAATCAGCATCATCACCGAAATAGGATCGAGGTACATTCCCAGATTGATATACAAGGTATCGGTAAACCTCAGCCATTCCATATTAAATACCGTAATGGCCTGATAGGCACCTTCAGTAGTCTTTCCAAGTTCGAAGAAATACTGATACCCTGTTATATACGCCAGCACGGCAATGATTGTCAAAGTGATAGTTCCCAGTGTTCCGGCAACTACAGGCTTCATATACTTGCCTCCTATGCCCAATATGAGGAACATAATGGCCGGCAGGATAAGTATGAGTATAGAATAATTGAATGCTTGTTCCATATCTTGTAACTATTTCCGTGCTTAATGTTTCATTGTTGTTATATTCTCATCCACATATATGCTCTTCACATTGCGGTATATATTGATGATAATAGCTATCGCCACAGCTGTTTCGGCAGCGGCTATACCTATAGCGAACAGCGTAAAGAAGAATCCTTCCAATTGTCCCGGATAGAGATAACGGTTGAACACTACGAAATTAAGGTCTGCTGCATTCAACATCAATTCGATGGAAATCAATACCATCAGCATATTCTTCCTGGAAAGAAAACCGTAAACCCCTGCAAAGAACATAATCGTGCTTATTGCTAGATATGCCTCGATCGGCACCGGCCCTGATAAAAAATCTATTATGAAATCAACCATAGCTTTTTATTTCTTTTTATCTTTTTCTGGCAATCATTATACCTCCGATAATACAGGCAAGCAGTAAAATACTGATAGCCTCGAAAGGTAATAGATATTGATACTTATCCGTTCCCATCATCGCCATACCTACATCTTTCATATCAAATTCAGGCTGTACGATATATGTATAGAACTTATTTACATTATAGAAAATAATATGTCCGCAAATGCCTAATCCGGCTAAAGCTGCAGCTCCTGCCAAAAACATTCTGCCGGGTTTCTCGAATTTCACATTCCGCCCCGGTTCATTAGTGAGGAGGATAGCAAAAATGAAGAGCACCATCACTCCACCCGCGTAAACCGCAATCTGGACACCCATCAGGAAGTGATAGTCAAGTAGCAAATATAAACCTGCTGTACCTAACAATACGAATAACAGGAATGTAGCCGAGCGAATAATTTTCTGTGTGGCAACTGCCATAATAGAACAGAAAACGATGATCGCCGCTAAAATGTAAAATATAATTTGTTCTGCCATAATCTGATGATTATCGTATATTATTCTTTTTCTTCTTTTTCTTCTTTTTCTTCTTTATCTTCTTCTACCTCTCTCGGATTAACTTCGGGTTTAGAAGCAGGAACAGTCTTGGTAGTTGTATCCTTCTTTATACCCAAATCAGGAAGTACCTCTTCCCCTCCTTTCGTATCCTGCAACGGAATTGGTTCAATCGGAGTTTCAGGTTTTCCCTCAGCAGTTCTATTACCTCCATGAATCGCCTCTTCAGCTTTAGCTACAGGCTTATTTACGATGGGCTTCGGTTCTTTTTTCTTTTCGCGAAGTTTCGATCCTTCATGATTTAGCTGCTGTACCAATTTACGACGTGTAAATATCGCATTCTCGAATGTATTGGTAAATACAATCGCATCTTGTGGACAAGTGATTACACACAAGTTACAGAATGTACACATACCCAAGTCGTATATATGGCGGTCAAGGATCTTTTTCTTCTTGCCGTCTTCACTCTCAATGGTTTTAGAGAGGACTTGTATCGTTCCATTAGGACAATTGATCTGGCAAATACCACATGCCGTACAAGCATGTTCGTTATTTTCATCGTGAGGCATCACCAATTCGCCTCGAAAACGGTCAGGAATAACAAGCGTCGCCCTGTTTTCGGGGTATTGTTCCGTCACTTTCTTAGTCCAAAGCTCTTTCCATGTCACTATCAATCCTTTGACAAGCGACTTTATACCTCCAAATAAACCTGAAAAATATTCTGATACTGAACTCATATTCTCTAAAAATTAAAATATATCAGCCAATGTTAATCCGGCAAGTACCACGATCACCATCAATAATATATTCACCATATTAATTGGTAGTAAGTATTTCCACTCAAGGTTCAACAACTGGTCGATACGCAAGCGTGGGAATGTCCATCTTACCCATAAGCTTAAGAATATCAAAAACCCGGTCTTTCCGAAGAACCATATATAAGAAGGAATATAATTCATAATCTGATTAAATCCATCCCATCCATCCACCTGAAAAGGCATCCATCCGCCTAAAAAGACAGTGGTAGCAATACCTGCAACGATAAACATATTCAGATACTCGGCCAAATAGAAAAATCCGAATTGTAGCCCTGAATATTCTGTATGATATCCGGCTGTTAATTCAGATTCGGCTTCCGGTAAGTCGAAAGGCCCGCGATTGGTCTCGGCATGACCTGATATTAAATATATAATAAAGGCTATAAGAGCGGGAATATGTCCATTAAAGATATTCCAACAATATGCCTGTTGATTAACAATTGCAGATAAACTCATCGTTCCTGACAGCACAACCATTGTCATCAATGCAAATCCGGCAGAAAGCTCGTAGCTGATAAACTGCGCACCGCTTCGCATAGCACCGATCATCGAATATTTGTTGTTACTTGACCATCCGGCAAGCAAAACTCCGATAATACCCAGTGAGGAAACAGCTATCACATAAAATACACCGATATTGAAATCAACAGCCTGTAGCCCTTCCCCGAAAGGTAATGCCCCGAATGTAAGCATGGAAGCGACAATCATAAAAAACGGAGCGACAATGAACAGGAAGCGGTCTGAGTTATTGACATGAATAATTTCCTTGATCAGGATTTTGATCATATCGGCAACACTCTGAATCATCCCGAATTTACCAACGCGATTCGGCCCCAAACGTGCTTGAAAAAAGCCGGTAATTTTCCGTTCTACATATATGAGTATCAAAGCCAATACTGCATATAAAGCTAATAAAGCTATTCCTATCAGGACAAACTCGATTGCCAATACCGCCCATGTAGGCAAATTCTCTGTCAGGAACTCATCAAAAGTTCTTAGCAGGCTTGCTACCTCTAACGGTCGTGAATAGTTTAACAACATATATCTTTATATTGATAAAATAAATAATCTTTTGTTAACGGTCGATATCCGGTATTACATAATCCATCGAACCTCCGATACTGATAAAGTCGGATATTTTTTCACCTTTACAGATCAATGGCATTATGGATACAGCTGCCATAGACGGGGAACGAAATTTCAAGCGGTAAGGAGTTTTATCTCCACGGCTCTCAATATATATTCCGAACTCGCCACGTCCGGCTTCCACTCTCTGATAATACTCGCCTTCGGGTAATTTGATAATGGCCTTCGTTTTGGCCAAATAGTCACCTTCTGGTATATTGTCTATCAATTGCTCTATGATTTGTAATGATTCTTCAATTTCATCCAAACGGTTCAGATACCTATCATATGCATCGCCTTTATGACGAATGATTTCCTTAAATTCTACTTTATCATACAACGCATAAGGAGCATGTTTGCGAAGATCGCATGAGAAACCGGATGCCCGTCCGGCAGGGCCCGTAACGGCATATGATATGGCATCTTCTTTTGACAAAATACCTAAGTCTTTCATACGCCCTACTGCAATCACGTTTCCGGTAAACAATTGGTTATATTCCTTCAACGCCTTGCGCATAACAGGGATAAACGATTTTACATCCTGCTGAAAATCAGGCTGAATATCAAACATCACACCACCAACTACATTGTAATTGATGATCAGTCGGCCTCCTGTGTTTTTCTCAAATATTTTAAGTATATCTTCACGTTCGCGCATTCCGTAAATAAATGCAGTAGTAGAACCTAAGTCCATGCACATAGTACCCCATGCTACAAGATGAGAATCGATGCGATTCAATTCGTCCATGATGGTACGTATATATTGCGCTCTTTCAGGAATTTCTATCTCTGCAGCCTTTTCCACACACATACACAATCCGTGACGGTTTATGTTAGCAGAAAGGTAATCGAGACGGTCGGTGAAGTGAAGGATTTGTGGATAGGTGAGATTTTCGCTCAACTTTTCTACACCCCTATGGATATACCCGCTATGAACGTCTATTTTCTTTACTATTTCCCCATCCAGTGCTACGCGGAAATGCATTACACCGTGGGTAGAAGGGTGTTGAGGCCCTATATTTATTATATAATCGTTTTTTTCAAAGATATTTATTCTTTCTTCTTTCAACTCGCCTGTAGTCGTCTCCATAATGCGGGGAGCTATATCGACAATATCTTTGCTTTCGATGGATACCGCATTCAACACAGGATCTGCATTATAGTCTTTTCTCAACGGGAAGCCATTCCAATCGGAATTTAGAAAAAATCGACGCATATCAGGATTGTTAATGAAACGAATACCCAACATGGCATATACTTCACGCTCATTATAATGAGCTGTTTCCCAAAGATCAGTTACTGTATACAACAGAGGTTTTACACGATCGGGAGTCTCTGTCTTTATTGCTATTTCTTTTGATAAATCCGTTGATGGACAAAGTAGGTATGTCACCATTAGCTTTTCGCCCTCATCGGTTCCGGTCAACATTGCCAAATAGTCAAACGGTATTTCTTTATTATAACGAAGCGCTTCGGCTAGTTTCCGCAATTTGTCGGGCTCTACAATTACCGTCAGCGGCGTCTTATCTTCTATAATAGCCTCGGGTACAGCTTCAAGTATTACCTTTTTTATATTTTCCATCGATTTTGAAGTTAACGGACTTTTTTAGTGTAAGATCCGTATATCTAATATATCTTATGTTATTTTTTAACTTTGAACATAAAGCGCTCAACCTTGATTTTACGCTGCAACTGCATTAATCCGTAAAACAGAGCCTCAGGGCGTGGAGGACATCCCGGCACATATACGTCGACAGGCATAATTTCATCAATACCTCTAACTACATGATAAGAATCGACAAAAGGGCCTCCCGATATGGCGCAACTACCCATAGCTATTACATATTTCGGTTCAGCCATCTGGTCGTATACACGTTTCAATAATGGAGCCATTTTATGAACAATCGTACCGGCTACAACAATCGTATCAGCCTGACGAGGGCTGTTACGGGTTACTTCCATCCCAAAACGGGCCAGGTCATACCTTGAAGCAGCGGATGCCATAAACTCGATACCACAACAACTGGTAGCAAAAGCTAATGGCCAGATAGAATTGGAACGACCCCAATTAATCAGGTCATCCAGTGCACCTACGACAACAGGCACTCCACCTTTATTTAGTTCTTCAACATAGTTTACAAGGTATTCAGTATCTTTAAATTCTTCGTTTGGAATACCTTTTATATAAATATTCTTTATTTTTCTATTCTTCATTTCCATTTCAGTGCCCCTTTCTTCCATGCATAAGCCAAACCTAAACCGAGTATTACAATAAAAAACAATATACTATATAAACCGGGCACACCTAATTCTCTGACCACTGTTGCCCATGGGAAAAGAAATATTGCTTCGACATCGAACATCAAATACAGTATGGCATATAAATAATATCCTACCTTGAACTGCATCCATGAAGTTCCATGAGTAGGAACACCACACTCGTATGGTTCTCCTTTTTGCGGATTAAATGATTTTGGTGATAATAAGATGGCCATGCCAAGACCGGCACAAACCAGAGTTATTCCTGTGAGAAAAACTACTAAAAAAAGAGCAGAAGTACTCATATTTTTATATTAAAATGATAATTTTCCTGACAATTGTCAATTTTTCAGTCGAATTTTATAGCACTTTAATTCCTTAACCCTCTCTACAAGCCAAAATAAGAGCTATCGGGAATCGGCGCAAAATTAATCTTTTATTTTATATCCACAAAAAAATCGCAACCAAAATGTGATATTTTGATAACTATAGTTTGCAAAACTAACCGTTAGGCGCTTTCTTTTACTATATAGATAGGACGTTTTTTGGTTTCCAGATAAGTCTTGGATAGATATTGTCCTAATATTCCCAAACAAAAGAGTTGGATACCTCCCATAAAGAATATAGCACATATAAGAGATGGATAACCTGCTACGGGATCTCCCCAAATAAGTGTTTTAGCTATAATAACACAGATCATAAAAAAAGCTATCAGGCAAAATAGAATACCAAATAGGGAAGCTATTAACAATGGACGGGTAGAAAAGGCTATTATTCCTTCCAGCGAATACAGGAAGAGCCCCATAAATGACCATTTTGTTTGTCCGGCTACACGTTCTACGTTCTCAAAAGCAATCCATTTGGTTTTGAAACCTACCCAACCGAAAATACCTTTAGAAAACCGGTTGTATTCGCTCATTTCTAATATGGCGTTTACCATCTGTCGCGTCATCAGGCGAAAGTCGCGTGCACCATCTACTACTTCGGTATCAGATATTTTGTTTATCAGCTTATAAAACCGTTTTGCAAAGAATGAACGTACCACCGGTTCTCCTTTTCTATCCGTACGGCGCGTGGCCACACAGTCATAATCTTCTGTCTTAAGACTATGGTACATCTCTTTGATCAGTGATGGTGGATCTTGCAAATCGGCATCTATCAAAGAAATATAATCACCTGTGGCAGCCTCCAGACCGGCATATATACCTGCTTCTTTACCAAAATTGCGTGAGAAGGAGACATAATGTACCCGTTCATCCGAATTTTTTAATTCTTTTACCAATTCGAGTGTTTTGTCTCTTGATCCGTCATTGATGAAGATAAATTCAAATTCCTGATCAGGCATTTCGTTTGTCAACTTTACAATTTCTTTATATAGGAAGGGAAGAGCTTGTTCTTCGTTATAGCAGGGTATTATCAGCGAAATCTTATCCATGTATGAATACTGTTTATGTTGAATACAAAGTTAAAGTCTTTTATGGTTTATACAAGTATTAGATAAGGGTAGTTACATGAATTATTTTTTTAAGAAAAGATTACTTCGATTTGATTATTACACAAAATCATCAAAGAAATTATCGGCTTCGTGTATTATATCGGATATCTTTTTATAAGTATCTTTGTTGAATAACTCTATATCTCAACTATTATGAATACTCACATCAACCAAAAGCTTCAGGCATTAACCGAAAGTGACTATAAAGCATTCAATGAGAAACTTATTCCTACTAATTATGAAATACTTGGCATTCGGATGCCAGCATTGAAGAAACTAGCAAAGGAAATATCGGTTGATCAAAATGTTGATACTTATCTGAAAAATGCAGAATATATAACATATGAACATATTTTGCTTTACGGGTTGGTACTAGGACAAGTCAAAAAACCGTCTTTAGAAATGATATTCACCTATTTAGACCCTTTGATTTTAAAGTTTGATAACTGGGCACATGTAGATACTATTATTTCTTCGTTAAAAGTTTTCCAGAAAAATCCAGATGAAGTCTTAAGCCACTTCCTTCCTCTGAAAAAGCATGACGGAGAATTTACGAAACGAACTTTCGTTATCCTTTTGATGGACTATTTTATAAATGAAACTTATATCGATGTAGCATTAAAGCATATGTCAGAAATACCACAAGGCCAGTATTATGTGGATATGGCTATTGCCTGGGCAATAAGTGTCGGGCTCATTAAGTTTTATGACAAGACCATTCCATTGCTGGAACAAAAGGCTTTCTCTAAATTTGTACATAACAAGGCTATCCAGAAAGCCCGTGAAAGTTATCGCATTACACCAGAAAAAAAAGAACTATTGAATAGTTTAAAAATAAAGAAGCAATAGAAAAAGAATAAATCTTCCCAACGCTCATATGTTAATGCAAAAGATAAAAGAGGACATTTAATCAGTATATATGATAATTATTTTCTCTTAATTCCCTTACAGCTTTATCCGCATGCTTTATCAATGAGGCCAGTTCTCCCCCCTGACAGAGCCATATTAAATACGACTACATTACCTCATACGAATATTTAGGCCAATGCTGCTTGATATAGTCTACTCTGTCATCTTCGGTAACAATATAATCTATATCGCCTAAAGAAGCAACATGATATGTTCTCGCCGTATCCAGTTTATAACTATCTGCCAAAACGATTCGTTTGATCCCCCGTTCTATCATACTACGCTTTATCATAGCTTCCTCCCTGTCAGGGCAGGTCAAACCTTTTTCGGGATGGATATCACTAATCCCTATAATTACCCAGTCCGGATTTATAGTTTGCAATGCCTGAAAAACAGATAACCCGAGCGTAACCCGGGAGGATGGAAAAACTTTACCTCCTAAAAATATTAAATCCAACTTAGGATAGTTGATAAGCTCATTTACAATCGGAAAACTATTAGTATAAATTGTTAACCCCATATCTTTAGGAATTTGACGAGCTACTTCGAGATTGGAAGTACCACCATCCATCAATATAACATCTCCTTCCATAAACAATGGTATTACTTTAGCTGCCATTTGTTGCTTCATAGCAGTAGCAGTAGTTAACCTATCAGTAAATTCTATTGAGATACCGGATTTGGCAATAGCCCCTCCATGCACCTTTGTTAGCAATCCTTTGTTGTCTAATTCTGCAAGATCCCTTCTCAATGTATCATCAGAAACACCCAATTCTATACTAAGGGTAGTTACATATATCCGGCTATCCTTACTTATCCGGCTTAAAATATATTGATGTCTTTCTTCTTTAAGCATAATATCGCATACTTACATTTGCATAATACCGCAAATATAAGTATATTTATTGAAATAGTTCAGTAAAACTTGAGGATTAAAAGGAAAATTTGCGGTTTTTAGCTGATTTTATTTGATAAAATAATATGTATAGACTAATAAGATTAAAAACCGCATGAATGAACAATTGATTTTTTTTATTTGAACCATACAAAAAATGTTAACAAACTCAAAAAAACAGAGATGTAATTATGAAACAGGTATTAGTAGACATGGATGGAGTATTGGCAGATGTTTATCGTCAGTTCCAATTGTATGAAGAAAGAGAAACAGGAAAGCAGATAAACCTTGAACAACTTGTGGGTATATTAGAGTTGGATGCTTTTCCAAATGGCAAGAAACATGTAACATCGGAAGGTTTCTTTAGAACAGCCCCTGTAATAGATGGAAGTATTGAAGGCCTCAAATATTTGAATGAGAAGTATAATGTCCTGATTGTATCCTCTGCTACAGAGTTCCCACAAAGCCTGACGGAAAAAGTGGATTGGTTACATGAACATTTTCCGTTTATATCATGGAAGCAAATTATATTATGTGGAGAGAAAAAATCTATCAGGGGGGATATTATGATTGACGACCACCCTAAGAACCTGGACTTTTTCGAAGGGAAAAAGATCATCTTCAGCCAACCACATAACGGGCTATTAAAATCAGACCAATACAAGAGAGTAAATAGCTGGCAGGATGTGATGAGTGTCCTTTAAGAAATACGACAGGCTGTCTACAGAGATTTATAACTCTTATCTGACAGCCTGTTCTAATTTTCAGATTAAAAATCTTCCAATTCAAAATTCCTCATCAAGAAATAACTATCCAAATACAAAAGTCTGAATAATGCAATGGATCTTTTCGTTATAAGACTCATACTCATCTTGAGTATTAACATTATTTTTCCCTGTTTTTCTATCTTATGATTTCTTTCGGTCATTTCAAAAAAAATGCAATATAGTTATATGCGCATATATTTCAGCCACTTACGAGTCAGACTGCTAAATATAATAAGTATTTTATTCAATTTCCCCCTCCTTTTTTGTTAAAATTCTGCATTTTTTTAAATCTGATTTATCTATAATAAAATCACTAAAAAATAGATTTATCATGAGAATTGTACAAACATTTTGGAGTGGAGGGAAAAATCCCATTAATGATGGTTTTGGCTGGCTAAAACCGAGATATAATTTAATGTCATGGGCATTGAGTTGCCTAAGTCTCAGGAAACAGTATGATGAGGTAGTCTTATATACAGACTCGACCGGATACGATATCCTTATCAATCAATTGAAACTGCCCTATACGGATGTTATAATTGAATATGATAATCTAAACTGCAATCCAACTCTTTGGGCATATCCAAAAGTATTGACATATTCTTTACAGGAAAAACCATTTATACATGTAGATGGAGATGTATTTATCAGCCGGAAATTTCGCCCGGAAATTGAATTTGCAGACTTAGTCTCCCAAAATAGAGAAACCGGCACGCCTTATTATAAAGGTATGATGGAGGCTATACGAAGAGAACAAGTAAATATACCTGAGTTTCTGGATGAAGAGTTGATAAAAGACTCAATATCATCTTATAACGCCGGAATAATAGGAGGAAACGACTTAGAATTTATTAAAGAATATTGTGATACCGCTTTTAAATATATAAAAGATAACCATCTAGATGGTAGAGAGGGAATGTTTATAAATCACAATATTTTGTTTGAACAAATATTATTTTATGCACTTACAAAACAATATTCCGAAAAGAGAGTAACTACTGTACTGGATTTTAGTGTAAACGACAACGGATATACATATAACGATTTTTGCGATCTGTCCAAATTTGAAAATTCAACTAAATTCTTACATATACTTGGCGGCCATAAAAGAAATGAAAAGACTTGCAGTCTACTAGGGAGAGTTCTACTAAAACAATATCCGGAGTATTTCTTCAGGATAATCAATTTAACTCCTGATTTTCATAAAAGATTTTATCTCAAAAATTCTGATTTTACCATTTCTAAATTATGTAACCAAGATGACATTGTTCCAAAAAGCGAGGTAAAAAAATATGATATTTTTCTACAGCATTTATCTGTAGAATGGAATAAAATTCCGAATAAGGAACTTATTGATCTAGATATTCAGTCATGTAATTATTTCAAATTCCTGAATGATTCCGGAAAAGACAAATTATCGACTATTATTAGAATAAATCCATATATAAATCTATATGAATCGTCCCTGAAATGCTCATTAGAAAATAAATTGCATCTTAAAAAACAAATAAATCCGGATTTCTATACAAATACATTTGATATAGCATGTATTCCTGATTTATTAGATAATGGATATAAAGAAGTGCTAATCGATGATCTTTCTTATAATATTTTACAAATCCTCGAAGAAGAAAGAACATTTAGTGATTTGCTAAAAATGCTCGAGGTATGCTTCGGAAGCATTGACATAAGCAAAAATTATGACACTTATTATATGCAAATCTGCTCAAAACTGGAATATCTTTTCTTTCATAAACTCATTTATTCAATTGATAATTAATTACTAATTCTTTAAAAAAATTATTATGACTAAAATTCCAAAAATTATCCATCAAACATGGAAAGATGAAAATTTGCCATCCCCTTTCAACGGATTAGCTGAAACATGGAAAAAATTCCTGCCGGACTGGGAATACATATTATGGACAGATGAAATGAACCGAAATTTTGTAGCGCAGTATTATCCACATTATTTAGCTAAATATGATAGCTATCCCCGAAATATACAGCGTGCCGATGCCATTCGTTATCTCTTGTTAAAAACATTTGGCGGACTTTATGTCGATGCTGACTTTGAATGTCTGGAAAATATAGAATTCATGTTTAAAGACGTTGAGTTTGTTGCAGGGAAAGAACCAGACTTTCATGCAGGCAAATATTATATGCCCTATATTATATGCAACGCTTTTATGGCGGCAACACCAGACAGTTCTTTTATCAATTTTATATGTGACCGGCTGATCAATTATCCTCTTGTCGAAATAAATCACCCTAAGGATATCTTAGACTCTACAGGGCCTTTTCTTTTAACGAATGCCTATAATGATTATCCACAAAAAGATAAAATCAGAATATTGGATTCGAAAGATATTTATCCTATCTGTCAATTCGAGAAAGATAAAATACTTAATAACACTATGCCCGAAGAGATGAAAGACCGTATCGATCAGGCATATACAATACATTATTTTTATGGTAACTGGTAATAAAAAGATAAAAATTATGATTCCTAAAAATATACATCTTGTTTTCCTTAGTAAAAATGAACCATTTCCTGAACTTTTTACTAATTGCATGAAACTCATTAAAGAGTATCATCCTTCATGGAATATTTATTTATATGATAAAGATGATGCCGATAGAATAATGAAAGAACATCTTCCGGATTTTCTCCCTGCTTATAATTCTTTGAAATATGATGTTCAGAGAGCTGACTTCCTTAGGCTGGCTTTAGTATACATATATGGAGGATTTTATATGGATCTCGATATGTTTTGCCTAAAATCTTTGGACGAATTATTAAAGTACCAGGTTGTTCTGGGTGAAGAAAAAACCATCTGTATAGAAGAACAAAAATCCCTGAACTTACAACATCGGCTTAGAATTGCAAACTATATGTTTGGAGGTATTGCTTATCATGAATTTTGGTTATCCACCATGAAGTTATTGGCTTCTCGTGCAAACATTCCAATAGAATCTCAACAGGATATTGTCGATAAAACAGGACCAGGGCTGCTAACAGACCTCTATCACGAAATGGTAAATACACATCCTGAGATTATGCTCCTAAGGAATACAACAAGAAGATGCATGCAACCTTATCATAATGATATATCCTGTCATTTTGGAGAATATGCTGCTCATCTGCATTCCGGAACTTGGCGAGGAAGTATTAAATAAAAAGGAGAAATATGTATTTTTTAAAGTAATTTATCTATACATAGCTTTTGTTAAACTGTAGGGCAAAAGCGAAATGCTGCAGCAAACAATTAACCTACAGAAAATAAATTAATTAGACATTTTATAACATTATGAAAAAATCTGAAAATTTGAAATTGAAAGAAGTTTCTATCGAAAATGTAGCAAGAACTCTTAGTTTTGGGTCTGGAAGTAGCATTAAGTCAAAATGCGAGTCAACATATTGTTTATTTTAGTGCATCCTCTAATACTAGTATTAGTGTAAGTTGGAGTGCGTATTAATTTATTAAAGATTCTATTCAAAAAGTAGAGTAAATCAATAAAGAGGCTATATAATATAATGTTATACAGCCTCTTTTAAAATGAGAATAATCCTGGATATCGAGTATTATGTTTATCAAAAACAATAGAATTCTGTTACCTTTGTTACCTTTTAGTTAAAATTTCAAGAAGCTCTCGTCAATGATATCTAATGAAAAAAGAAAGGTTATTATTTATAACTCACAACTTATTTCTACCTTTGCAACCTGAATATTTTTTTGAAGAATAAAACTATGTCACAACCTTCGATTCCAAAAGGAACCAGAGACTTTTCGCCGGAAGAAATGGCGAAGCGCAACTATATTTTCGACACTATACGCGAAGTATTTAAACTGTATGGCTTCCGTCAGATAGAGACTCCGTCGATGGAGAACCTTTCTACCCTGATGGGGAAGTATGGAGAAGAAGGGGATAAGCTGTTATTCAAAATACTGAACTCGGGAGATTACCTGAAAGGGATCACCGATGAAGAACTGACTGATAGAAATACAAATAAGTTGGCTGGCAGCCTGTGTGAAAAAGGGCTGCGCTATGATCTTACTGTACCTTTTGCCCGTTATGTGGTGATGCACCGCAACGAAATCACTTTCCCATTCAGACGTTACCAGATACAGCCCGTATGGCGTGCTGACAGGCCTCAGAAAGGACGTTATCGTGAGTTCTTCCAGTGCGATGCAGATATCGTTGGTTCCGATTCGTTACTGAACGAAGTGGAGTTGTTGCTCATAGCCGATGAGGTTTTCAATCGCTTTGGAATACGTGTAAGTATCAAACTGAACAACCGCAAAATACTATCTGGTATTGCCGAAACTATCGGCGAACTGGATAAGATAGTGGATATTACTGTTGCTATTGATAAGTTGGACAAAATAGGACTGGAAAAGGTAAATGAGGAATTGGCATCGAAAGGTATTCCTCAAAAAGCGATCGACCAGTTGCAGCCTATTATCCTACTGCAAGGCACTAATCAGGAAAAGCTGGAAACACTAAAAACAGTGTTGCAAGGCTCAGAAAAAGGATTGCAAGGCGTTCAGGAACTTGAATTGATCTTCAACAGACTGAATGTGGTAGGTATGCGTTCGGAACTGGAGTTGGATTTAACTCTTGCACGAGGCCTAAACTATTATACAGGCGCTATCATAGAAGTGAAAGCATTGGATGTACAGATCGGTAGTATTACAGGCGGTGGGCGCTATGACGACCTTACGGGGATCTTCGGGCTGAAAGGAGTTTCAGGCGTGGGTATTTCATTTGGTGCTGACCGTATATTCGACGTGCTGAATCAATTGGACTTATATCCAAAAGATTCGATACAGAATACTAAAGTACTATTTGTAAACTTTGGAGACAAAGAAGAGGAATATATCCTGCCAATAGTCAATAAGTTACGTCAGTCGAACATAGCCACTGAAATATACCCCGAACCGGCCAAGATGAAGAAACAAATGTCTTATGCTGATTCTAATAAGATTTCTTACGTAGTAATTGTAGGAGAGGATGAGATGAGGGAAAACAAGCTCACCTTAAAGAATATGATTACAGGGGAACAAAAACAACTGATAATAGAAGAATGTGTAAAAGTGTTATCTAGTTGATATACAATAGAATAGCCAAAACAAAATATAAAAGCCTGATTATTGATAATCAGGCTTTTATATTATATGTCAGATATATTAATCCTTTTGGGTGATACCTTTCAGTTCATCTGTCCGGAAAGGAACGGCTGGTAATCCTGCTGCATTAAAGAGGTTTACATCAGGATTGTTACTCCATGAATAGCGAACTGCAACAGGGTTCTCTATATTATCGGAATAAACCACTACTCTATCCCCATACAGATAAGCCTTAGCCCATTCAAATTTCATATCTGCACCGGCGATAGCAAATCCTTCTATATATCCGTACTTATTTTTCACGACTAGTCCCTTATCTACGTTGTCATAAGTGATTACCATTTTATTACCGCTGATGTCCACTCCTTTGGCTGTAGGGCCCGAATAGACAACATCGGCTTTGCCATAATCTTTGTTCAGGGCATTCAGAGCCAACCGTAAGCCTACATCCTGCTTATTGCGTGGATGGATGTCAAAAGCTTCGCCGATATCGGTAATTACTGCTTGTCCGGTTTTAGGCAAAGAAAGAGTCATTGTTTGTGCATCGCGAAGCTCAGCCCATTCGCTGTCTTTCGGCACATCGTCTTTCGCCATATAGTTAGCAAGCTGTACCCAATAGAACGGAAACTCATAGCCCCATTTATTGCGCCAGTTATTGATCATATTAGGGAATAGCGTCCTATAATTATATGCTGCCCCGGCATTGTTTTCTCCCTGATACCAAATGGCTCCTTTGATAGGGAATTGAATAATAGGTGCAATCATGGCATTATAGAGCAGTGTAGGATACATATTAGGTGAAATATCAACATACTTATATTGCCTGTTGGTTACGGATTCTTTGTACTGCCAATCTCCGGCCAATGGGTATTGTTTACCATCCACTTCGAGGTACATATCTTCCGGTTTACCCCAGAATCCTCCGTTTCCGGCATTATCAGTTACTTTGACTACAATGGTATTTGTTCCTGCACTCAGTACGTTTTCAGGGATTTGATAACTACGCCCAAACAAATGTCCTTTAGTCTCACCAACCTTTGTTCCATTCATCCATGTCACATCATCATCATCGATTGAACTTAGATTGAGTTTTGCGCCCTTTCCTTTTACACTTTCAGGCAGGTTGATCGTATATTTGAACCAAAGAGTACCATCAACAGAAGCAAGATCTCCATCCCATAATTTGGGAACTGCCATTTTACCCCATGAGCTTGTATTAAAAGAAGGGTTATACCATTGTTCGTTCATACCCGGATCATTTGCCTGAGCCTCTCTGTAGGCTTGTTTGTTCTTTTCGTTCTCTTTAATGAACTCTTCCATATTACCTATTTGCAGGTTATTATAACGTGCTGCAAACTTCTCCGGAAGATTGAAGAACGAATCCCCACTAGTCCATGTCTCCACATCAGTTCCGCCCCATGATGAGTTGATAATCCCGATAGGAATACCCAATTCCGCATTTAGCTTACGGGCAAAGAAATACCCCACAGCCGAGAAATTGCCTACAGTCTCAGGAGAACATACTTCCCAGCCACCGTCTAAATCCTGTTTTGGCTCGATAGACATGTCTTTTTTTACATTGAATGCCCTGATGTTAGGATAGTTAGCTGCAGCTATTTCCTGTTGCGCATTCATCGAATTTACTACTGTCCATTCCATATTGGATTGGCCTGAGCATAACCATACTTCACCCACCAAAATATTCTTGAGCGAGATAGCGTTTTTCTTGCCTTTCACGTCCAATGTATAGGGGCCTCCATAAGCCAATGCGGCGAACTGTACAGACCATAGTCCATTCTTATCGGCCTTTACCTTTTTTACCTGATTGTTGAAGCTTACTTCTACACCCTCATTCTTATCTGCCCATCCCCACACTTTAACAGGCATGTTTTGCTGGATAACCATATTGTCTGAAAAGATGTGTGGCAACTTTACATCGGCATATACAGTCGACATAGTAAAGCACAGACAAATGGCAAGCAATGTTTTTAAACTACTTTTCATGTTATTGATATTATTGGTTAAATATTCGGATTTTCTTGCTCTTTCAACATCTTTAGCCGTTCCTTTTCTTTACGGCTTTCTTCCATGATTACCTGATAATTGTTGACAATGGCCCCTACCACCAGATTCAATAAAAGGAATGCTGCTAGTATAAACCAGATAATATGAAAGGACGTAATGAAGATAGGAGAAACATGGACAAAACCGTATTCCTGTGCTTTTACCAGATTGTAGCGCAGGTCTGTCCAATCTTCTCCGGTCAATGCCCTGAACAATGTGAACATAGATTCGGCCAATGTGCCATACGGATCAGGGGAACACTCAGGTGAGTTAGGTGCGACCGCCATCAGTTCTGTGTATTTTTCTTTACCTGCTGCATCCAGCCTTTCATAATCAGGCAATCTGAATACAGATACGCCGATAATTGAAAACAGATAAAGGAAGATAAAGAAGAATATAGCGTTATAGAACAATGCGCTAAATGATTTTGAAAGAACATCAATAATCAGCTTTATTTCGTCCGAAGTTCTTAATAGGCGGAGCACTCTGAATATACGTAGTATTCTTATTACCATGATGGTGGAACTTCCTTCGAATATGCTTTCAGGTATATAACTGATAAGTACCAAGGAAAGATCGAAAATATTCCAGCCTGATGTAAAGAAAGATTTGATGTCCTTGCGGGCAATAAAGCGCACTATGATTTCAAAAGTAAAGATTCCCAGTATAATGTGCTGGATAAGTGTTATTCCCGGTGTTATTGTATAGGTTTCTACGCCTATCAAGACCGAATTAATGAGAATGACTGAAATAATAGCGATTTCAAACCATCGCTTTTCGATAAGGTTCCGACAAAGTCCTTTTACCTGTTGCATTGTGTTAGATTCTGATTTGTACAAAAGTAGAAAAACTTCCGGAAAAGATAGGTATAGAAAAGAGAAATCATCTGGAGTGCTTGAAATAACATTTTATATATATTTGTAAAATCTTATTCTATAGGATGCAAGTAGACAGTGATCTATAAGAGAGCTTGTGGAAGAATGAAGTAATTGGAATATATTTTTCAAATAGATACTATGAAGCATTTAACAGGAGCAGTACTGATTTCATTGAGTTCGGGATTCTTTATCGGATGTAAAGAAAAGGAAGAATCTGCTAAGCGACCGAATATCTTATTCGTAATAAATGATGACCAAAGCTATATACATACCAGTTTTGCCGGTAGCCGTTTTGTCAAAACTCCCGAATTCGACAGAGTAGCTTCTAACGGAGTCTATTTTACAAATTGTTATGCTGGTTCCCCGGGGAGTGCCCCTTCCAGAAGTACTTTAGTTACAGGACGCTATCACTGGCAAAATAAGCAGTCAGGTCAGCATGCCTCTTCCTGGATGAAAGAATATGTTCCGTTTGTCGATCTTCTGGAAGCAAATGGATATCATACCGGATTTACAGGAAAAGGAGTAGATCCTTTCCGCTATGCACGCAATGAGAAAGACTCTTTATGGAGAAAGGATAACGCTGCCGGACATCAGTTCAATAAACATAAGTATAAGAAAGATAGCCCTTCGGATCCGCGTACTGCCAAAGGTATCGGACTGGTAGATTACTATGAAAACTTCCGTTCATTCCTACAAGAACGAGAAGTCGGGCAACCTTTTTATTTCTGGTATGGAGCCGCCGAACCTCATCGTGCCTATGAAAAAGGCTCGTGGAAGCGCAATGGAAAGAGTCTTGGCGAGGTAGACGTTCCCGGATTCTTACCCGATACGGAAGAGATCAGAGGAGATATACTGGACTATGCCGTAGAGATAGAATGGGCCGATTCTCACTTATGCAAAATGTTGAACTATCTGGATTCAATAGGTGAACTTGATAACACAATTGTGATAGTGACGGCAGATAATGGGATGCCTTTTCCCCGGGCAAAGGCCAATTGCTTCGAATATGGCGTACATGTTCCCTTGGCTGTCAGTTATCCGAATGGTTTTACGGGTGAACGCCAGGTGAATGATCCGATAAGTTTTGCAGACATCGCACCCACCATTCTGGAGATAGCAGGGATAAAACCCGAGGGGATGCTCCCTATCTCAGGGCGAAGTTTTCTCAATACACTCAGATCGAAAAAAGAAGGAATCGTAGATGAAACAAAAAAATATGTGTATATGGGCCGCGAGAGACATTCCTCTTCCCGTTGGGAAAATCTGGGATATCCGCAACGTGCCGTACGCAGTCAGGATTATCTTTTTATTTGGAATGCCAAGCCGGAACGATGGCCTGCCGGAGCTCCACAGATGATGAATAAGGAAACGGGTGAATTATATCCGATGTATGGTATAGAGGAAAATGGGACTTATCATACCGATTGGGCATTTTCGGATGTGGACGATGCACCTTCCAAAACTTTCCTGATAGAGAATTATAAAGATCCGGCTATCCATTCATACTTTGATTTGGCATTTGAGAAACGGCCCGAATTTGAATTATATCATATTGGTAATGATCCGTTCTGTCTCGACAATCTGGCAAACAAAAAGGATTACGCCGCGATTGAAAATGAACTGAAAGATGCTTTATTTAACGAGTTGGAAAAGTCAGGTGATCCCCGGGTTGTAGGCCCTGACAAGGAAATATTTGAATCCTATATCCGATACAGTCCAATACGGGCGTTTCCAAAACCTTACTGGGCGGAATAGTTCGCTGCCCTTCCTGTTAAGCTCTCTTACATACAGAAATTATCCGGCTGTTCCTACTGCGAAGATGCTGATTTCAGTATCTTTACATTTCAATATCTCCTTAGCGCAAGACTCCAAGGTAGAACCCGTGGTTATTATATCATCTATCAATAATATATGTTTCCCTTTGAAAGCATTATCGTCTGTAATATCAAATATATCTTCTACATTCTTCCACCTGTCGAAGCGCTTATTTTTAGTCTGCGACTGATTATTTACTTTTCTTATTAGGGTTTCATTGTCGATCGGGATCCCTGTTATCCGGGAGATTCCTTTACAGATCTCCAATGACTGATTATAACCTCTTTGCCTTTCCCGTTTGCGATGGAGTGGTACGGGTACAAGAAAGTCGATATCAGAGATAAAAGTACTTCCCTTAAGATTTTCGCCACATAACTCACCTATAAAGACCCCTATCCCGGGGTTATTCTTATATTTCAATTCATGGATTATAGTCTGTATGCTTCCTCCCTTAATAAAATAAGCATATGCCGATATTCGCCGAAAAGGAATGCGTCCGGCAAAAAATTCCTCCAGCCTGTTGTCGGGTTGTAAATGGAAATTCGTTTTAGGTAATAAAACCAGACATTCAGTGCAAATATATGGCTCTGCATCGTTCAGCCGTTGCTTACAAACAACGCACAGATCGGGAAAGAAAAGGTTGAGGAAGTTACGAAAAAGGTTCTTCATAGTTGCCTCCCATGATTTTGTTTACACACCTTATCACTAGATCCATAGAGAAACCACGTCCTAAGGCAAAACGAATGAGCTTGGTTTTGCGGTCATATTCATTCTTGCCTTTTACACTCTTCTCCTTTACAGATAAAATATGCATCAATTGCTTTTCAAATTCGTCTCCTGACAGTTCTTCCAATATAGGATTGTAAACAGATTCTGGTATGTTCTTCTTTCTGAGCTCGAAAACGATCTTTGTCTTGCCCCATTTGCTGAACTTCATCTTATCGTTGATAAAACTTCTGGCAAAGCGGGTATCATCAATATATTTTTCGTTCTTCAGACGCTTTATTATTCGTTCGATAGCTCCATTATCCAGTTCCCATGCAAGGAGTTTCTTCCGAGCATCAAATTCGGATCGTTCAGCCCGGGAACAGTAAGCAGCAATGCGGTTGAGGGCCTGAGGTTCGGAGAGTTTCATAAGAAATAAGATGCGGTATTTTAAGCCAATACTGCCTGAACCATTCTATCATTCATATTCAAGTCCTGAAAAAGCGTTACATCTTTAAAGCCTTTATCTTGAAGCAGCCTTACAGTATCCTGTCCTTTTACCTGATTGATTTCAAAATACAATTTACCGGAAGGATGCAAAAGTTCTAATGCGATATCTGCTATTTTATCATAGAATAAAAGCGCTTTATCATCAGGGACGAAGAGTGCGCTGTGTGGCTCATAGTCAAGTACATTCCGTTCTATTGCAACCTTCTCACTTTCCATAACATATGGAGGATTGCTAACTATGATATCATATTTCCGATCAGTAGGATAGTCTTTCACCACATCTACAAGCCTGAAACTGATATCTGTATTGTTTTTCTTAGAATTAAGAACAGCTATATCCAAAGCCTTATAGGAGAAGTCCCATGCTGCTATTCCGGCTTCTTTCATATACTTTGCCAGGGCTATTGCAATAGCTCCGCTTCCTGTGCCTATATCCAATACTTGCAGGTTGGGCTGAGGGTTTTCGTTGAGTATCAATTCCACAAGCTCTTCTGTTTCGGGACGGGGAATCAGCACATTGCAGTTCACAAAAAAAGGGAGGCCGAAGAACTCGGCTTCTTCCATAATATATTGTATAGGTTCATAGGCCTTAAGACGCTCTATCAAAGAAACCAATATAGCCCTTTGATCCTCTGAAAAAATAATATCTTTTACCAATGCATTAAAATAAGATTCATCTACGATATACTCGATGAGGATACGACATAGTCCCGAAATCTCGCTTCCGGAATAGTAATCTCTCAGTGATTCTTTAATGTAAGCAATGGCCTGTTGCATATTTTATTCTTCAGTCCCTTCCTGATCGTATCGCTGAAACAGGAAATCATTATAAGGATAACGCTCTATATGGATGTCTTTTACTCTTCCATATACTTTTTCTTTTAGCTCTTCTATATTGACTTTCTGTTTAGCAGAGATAAATATACAATCATCATGCATTTTATTCATCCATGTCCTTTCCAATTCTTCCAATGAGATATTCTCTTTGGTTGCTGGAGTCAGATCATCTTCGTCTTTTGGTTTGTAGGTAAATGCATCTATTTTGTTGAATACTAGAATAGTTGGTTTTTCTTCCTTGTCAATATCCATCAACGTGCTGTTCACCACTTCTATCTGCTCCTCAAAGTTGGGATGTGAGATATCTACTACATGCAATAGCAGGTCGGCTTCCCGTACTTCATCCAGAGTGGATTTGAACGACTCAACAAGATGTGTCGGTAACTTTCGTATAAATCCGACAGTATCGGATAACAAAAACGGCAGATTATCAATAATCACTTTCCGAACTGTAGTATCAAGGGTAGCAAACAACTTATTCTCAGCAAATACTTCTGATTTACTCAGCAAATTCATCAGAGTTGATTTCCCTACATTAGTATATCCTACAAGGGCTACACGTACCATCTTACCACGATTCTTGCGTTGCGAAGCCATCTGCTTATCTATTGTCTTCAGATCTTCTTTCAGTTTAGCTATCTTATCTGTGATAATACGGCGGTCGGTTTCCAACTGGGTTTCACCCACACCACGCATCATTACTCCCCCTCCACGCTGGCGGTCGAGATGCGTCCACATACGGGTAAGGCGAGGCAACAGATATTGGTACTGCGCCAGTTCTACCTGAGTCTTAGCATAGGCTGTTTGTGCACGCATAGCAAAAATATCAAGGATGAGGCTGGTACGGTCGAGTATCTTTACCTGCAATTCCTTTTCAATATTACGTATTTGCTTAGGTGATAATTCATCATCGAAGATAATAAGATCTATTTCATTATCTTCCATATATTGTTTTATCTCCTGCAACTTACCTGTTCCAACAAATGTTACAGGATTGGCATAACTGAGCTTTTGTGTAAACCTTTTTCCCGGTACAATTCCTGCCGTCTCTGCAAGGAAAGCCAATTCGTCCAAATATTCGTTTATCTGCTCTTCGTTTTGTTCTGGTGTGATAAGCCCCACCAAAACAGCTTCTTTATTTTTTGATTCTGATATTATAAAGTCTCTCATATAAATATTCTACGCTGCATTAATATTCCAATTCCAGCGTGCCACCTTTCATTATATCGTTGTGATTGATCCTGAAATCGGAGATCGGATTTTTGTTAAAACTAACCTTTTTTATAACATCGTCAGGCGATTTTCTGTTCTTGGCTTTTATGTTTAATTTCTTGCCATTGTCCAATTTGATAATTATATCATCGAAAAATGGTGAAGTAATTTCATACCAAGGTTCACCAACCACCAACGGGAATAATCCTAAAGTGGAAAATACATACCAGGCACCCATAGTACCATCATCTTCATCCATTTCGGGCATAAACCCACTGAAATCGGCTTTAAACGGCTTACCTACATATGGCGTCGGATATTCAGCATTTCCTCCATAACGATGTTCCAATTCTTCTGTTAATATACGTCTTACATTTTTCTGGGCTTTTTCGTATTCGCCTAACCGATTGAAAATATATGGTGCATGTATTCCCGGTTCATTTCCCTGATTGAACAGGTTATCCGAGAAGAAAAGGCTCAACTGATCGGCAAGTTCGGTTTCACTACCTACAGCTTGTACTATTTCACTCAGGTACTGAGGTAATGCCCAGCGATATTGCCAACGGGTACCCTGATAAAGCCCGCTATCTTTCATTTTTGCAAATGATTCATCTATTGTCTTAAAATCTTTATTCCATGTTTCTATAAATGTATTTTTAGCTTTTTCACTATATTTGTTTGCATCTTCGCTCTTACCTAATATTTCGGCTATCTGTGCCATTGCCCACCAATCCATGCAGCTCTCCAATGTCTGATCAGGACGATTCGTTGGAAGGTTATCCATCTCTTTTTTCATTCCTTCATAAGCAGCATCGAGATGAATATTAGGAATTCCCTTTTTGTATGCGTCCAACAACACAACAATAGAATGTTCAGTGCGTACTGTTGGGGTGGATTCATACTGGGTAGCCCAGTCTTTTTTGCCATATTTATACAAGTTGCACAACGAATTGGCTATATCCCCCATCCTTTTAGAGTCAAGTAATGTTATCAATGGAAACTTTGTACGATAAGTATCCCACATCGACCAGCAACTGTAGTAGGTAAAATCTTCTTTCGGATATACATTCCCATCTGTAGCAAGGTATTTATTGTCCCAAGATGTCACATTCGCTGGGCTAAGAAATACTCTGTATAAGGAAGTGTAGAATAAAACTTTATCTCTTTCACTTTCTGTTTCTACCGAGATTCTTGATAAAATATCTTCCCATGCATCGGCGGCATTTTTCCTTATCTGCTGAAATGTCAGTTTCTGCACTTTCTCATTTTCCTGACGAGCTGTTTCCATACTGATAGGTGAAACAGCAATTCTTATTTCCACCGGTTTTATTTCTTCCACCTTGAATGAGATTTCCACTTTATTTCCTTCTTCTGATGTTACCTTGAATGATCTGTTCACGGTAAGATTGAAGTATAGTTTGTACGCTCCATGATCACAGGTATTTCCTGCATGGATATAGCCTTGTATTTCCTTGTCAGATACTATTTCATATTTTGCATCCAATACTTTAGTAAATGACGAGCCAAAGTCTATTGTCATAAAACTTTCTTTCCACAACGGGTAATGATATTGCTCAAATGCCACATTGTTGGTTGCAGTCAATTCCATTTTTACTTTATTATCTAATGTAGTGGTATAATAGCCTGGAGTAACTCCTTCAAAATCTTTATCTATTTTTATTTCCACATCTTTCTTGGCGGGTTTAACGCTTATATTGCCACCAGCTCCACTACATCCTATTCCCGAAATACGGTTGATAGATACTCCTGATATTCTCGTTTCATCATAATCGTATCCAACATGTGACCGTGGATTAGAATCGGGACATACCCTTACCATACCATAAGGCACACATGCCGCCGGATCTACCTGTCCATTATCACCCGCCGTACCGACAAAAAGTTTTGCGTTTTCACTTTTTGTCTTTTTAGGTTTCTGTGCAAAGACATTATTAGTCATCCATGCTCCCCAAACTATTATAATTACCAATAAAATAAGAGAATCTTTGCCTGTTTTCATATATCAATGTTTCATAAGATTATCAAAAGAGATGCTAAAGATAAAAATAATTTGAAAGAAGTCTTTACCCATACTCATTTTATTATAGGGAATACTTCTTACTTTTCAAGTTTTGTCACACAGCTTACTGAATACTATCCTACTGTTGGAGATGAGATGAACTTAATCATATGTAAGCAATCAGAATATCCTAATTGCAATGTGAAGTTTGGAGCGTGTTCGTACAAAAGATGAAGAACTGAATATAGATAATAAGAAAACTTCCTTTTTCTGGTGATAGAAATTCGTTATTAAAATACTTATACAATGAAATTCCTTCAAACTTCCCTGATTTTAAGGGTAATTTGAAGGAATCAATATAATAAACTTAGTCTTTTGGTTGACTTATACAAAACTAGTCAAAATCACTAAATCAATCTGTGATATTTAATTTAGTCTTTACTAATTTACTTGCATCCAAAGCGCTACTTCCAACATATAATAACGAAGCGGCCTCAATTATACAAGTATAGCTATTTTCATCACCTACTTCTTTTATTGCCCGCATCATTTTCTCTTGAAGAGGTTGTAGCAAAGATTGCTGTTTTTTCTCAAATTCGGCGCCACTTGTTTGCACATAAGATTGGTATCTCTGTCTTAATGCATCCAGTTGATTTTGTCTGTCCAACAATAAACTTTCTGAAAGACCAGTAGTATCTTTTTGAAATTTTTCTGCCAAAGTATTAAACTCTGTTTCAATCTCTGCGCTCCTCTTTTGTATAGTCTCGCGTTCTGTAGCCAACTGTGATTCAACATCTTTCATTTCCGGCATTTTGAAGAAGATTTCTTGTGCATTCACATATGCAATCTTATTTTGTGCAAAGGCCGATATTGGGGCTACTATCAAGAGTAACAAAAATAATTTTTTAAACATAGTTATAAGTTCATTTAATGATTAATTCTATTTTTATGAGAGGCAAATATAAAGAATTATTTTGAATATCCCAGTTTAGCTAAAACCTCATTACTAATATCTATTCTTGGCGAAGCAAAAATAACACTTTCTGCCGAAGCTCTATCCAGTATCAACTGATAGCCTTTTACTTCAGATATTTCCTTCACTGCCTCATAAACATCATCTTGAATAGGCTTGACTAATGCCTCTCTTTGCTTAAACAACTCGCCCTCAGGTCCAAAGTATTTACGGTTTAGTTCTTGTAAATTCTTTTCCTGCTCCACTATTGCATTTTCCCGCTGTGTCTTCTGTTCAGGAGATAAAAACACTAAATCGGTCTGGTAAGATTTATATAGATTTTTAACATCCTGTTGCTTTTTTTCAACCTCTCCCTGCCATTTCTGAGACATTACTTCCAGCTGTTCCTGTGCTGTTTCATAGCTACTTATATTTTTCAATATATAGTCCATGTCTATCAAAGCAAACTTTTGGGCATAGCCTGATGCGGACAACCCAATAAATAGAGCGAATAATAAGATTATCTTCTTCATATATTCAAAATTTTAAATTTTCAGAGTTTAGTGTAATCTCGTCTTAATACAAATATACAATATTCTCAAGCAGATTACACTATGCTATTGTTAATTTCTAATAACAGAATATTAGACTGACAGCACAAATTTATGTTTACTCTGATCAATATAAATAATGTTAACCGAAGAATTTGTCATTAAAATTCCTGACCAATCACGAAATGGAAATTACTACCACTCCTGTCTCTTGAGCCATTAATAGGGTCAAATCCATATGCCCAGTCGATTCCCATAAGACCGATCATTGGAAGCATGATTCTTGCACCTACTCCGGCAGAACGTTTCAAATCGAATGGATTGAACTTTTTCAGATCATACCATGCGTTTCCAGCCTCAACAAAAGTAAGCAAGTAGATAGTAGAAGAAGGTTCCAATACAAGCGGATAACGGAGTTCTAGTGCCAGACGGCTATATGCACTGGCTGAGGTACCTAATGCCCCGTTTTCATATCCACGAAGACCTATTGTTTCTGTAGCATAAGTACTTGAATATCCTGACATCCCATCTCCCCCTACATAAAAGGTTTCGAATGGAGATTTTTTATCTTTGCTGAAGTAACCTACAAAACCATATTCTGCGCGCGTCATCAATACAGGCGTTCTTTTGTGTTTATCCGGGTCAAGTAATGGAGTAAATGTTTTTCCTTTGAATTTCCATTTATGATATTCAATCCATTTATATTTTTCTCCCGATTCATAGCCATTTTCATCAGCTTTCATATTTGCATAATCCTTCCCATCAAACATTGAATATGGAGGAGTTATCTGTAAGCTAATAGAGAAATCTGTTCCTTCGCGAGGATATATAGGATTGAATACTGATTTTCTGTTTAGCGAAATATTGACACTTAAATTATTACAAACACCGTCTTTAACAATAAAGTAGGCCCAGTCTTTCATCTTATACAATTGATATGCCATCTCGGCCTGAACATAGAAGTATTCATCCGGCCAACTAAGACGTTTACCGTAACCTATAGACGCACCTAGCATCTGGATAGATTTATTCGGATCGGATGCAACACTATAATCTCCGTAACTGTTTCCATAGCCACCATAACCTCCATAGCCACCATAATATGAATACGGATCATAATATCCATAACTATTGTTCATATAGCGGCTGTTTATATCTGTTTGTTTTGAATAATGCAGACCCGCAGAGAATGAATTAGGACGCTTACCTCCAAACCATGGATCCATAAATGAAATAAAATACGATTGGTAATATTTTGCATTTGTCTGAGCGCTTAAAGTAAGTGTTTGCCCCTCACCCTGCGGTATAATTCCTTTATAGGAACTTGGATTTAAAAGATTTTTTAGAGAAAAGTTTGTAAACTTCAAACTCAATCGACCTATTATACCTGTTTGACCCCATCCGGCAGAAAACTCCACCTGGTCGTTCCCTTTAGAAACCAATGGATAACTGATATCCACAGTTCCCGACTCAGGATCAGGATCGATACCCGGATTAAGATTTTCAGGGTCAAAATGTCCTGTCTGCGATATTTCACGTAAAGTCCTGATGACATCTTCCCTACTGAAAAGAGCACCCGGTTTAGTTCTCAGTTCGCGACGTACTATATCTTCATATACACGGTCATTCCCTGATATATTAACCTTCTTGATAGTAGCCTTTTGTCCTTCAAATATACGAATTTCAAGATCTATCGAATCATTATCTATATTTACTTCTACCGGATCGGCCTGAGAAAAAAGATATCCTTTGTTTTGATAAAATACATTCATTACTGCATCTTCGTCAGCACTCAAACGTTCCATCAATTTCTTCTGATTATAAACATCTCCCGGTTTCATATTCAATACATGATTCAGTCTCCATGTTTGTTCGACCGTATTACCTACCCAGTTTATATTTTTGAGATAGTATTTCTTTCCTTCGTCTATCTTGATCTTAATATCTACTTTGTTTGGATTCTTTTCTGATACATATACCGAATCCCATTCGATAGTAGCATCCCTATAACCTAATTCATTATATTTCTGAATCATGTTATCTTTATCATCTTCATAGCTTTCAGGCACATATTTAGTTGAACGAAGAAAGTTTCTAAGCCAAGCCGAAAAACCACTTTTATGACGCGTCTTCTTCATCGAGCGCTCTAAAGTACTGGACTTCACTTCTTCATTGCCTTCTAAAATAATAGTATTTACTTTCGTTTTATTCTTTTTTACAACATCAATATGTAAAACTACATGATTTTCTTTTGATAGATCAGGTTCTTCCCGAAGGGTTATCGAAGCATTGTTAAATCCTTTTTCATCAAAATATTTCTTGATAATCGATTTTGCTCTGTCTATCTGATTAGGAGTGATTTGGAGATTCTTCACCATCCCGATCTTAGCTTCCAAGTCATTACGTTCTCCCTTCTTCATACCTGAATATACAATATCGGATATACGAGGACGTTCTTTCAACTTTATTTCCAGCCAAGCTTTATTCCCTTCTGTTTTTGTTACTAGTACCTCAGCATGCGAAAACAGTCCCAGCTTCCAGAATCGCTTTATAGCATTTGTAATTTCAGTTCCGGGAATCTCTATCCTGTCTCCCACTTGTAACTGTGCAAAACCCAAAATTGTATAGTCTTCATACATGGGATTGGTTACACCTGAAATTTTAATTTCTACTATTTCATATTTTTTAGGGTTCTCATATGAAACTGTCGGAAGATCTTCTGTATTGGTTCTTACATTTGTACTGTCTACAACCTGAGCTGCAAGATTCATCGATACAGTACAAAGAATAACAAATAGGACTAATAAAACTTTTTTGAACATATTATAGTATATAATCTTTTATATAATGCCAGTATCCTTCTATATAACAATATTATTTATCCGAGACTTGCTCGCTTGTTTTCCCAAAACGGCGTTCCCTCAACTGATAATCGACTATCGCCTTATATAATGATTCCTGATTAAACTCAGGCCACAGTTCGTTTGTGAAATAAAGTTCTGAATATGCAATTTGCCACAATAAGAAATTACTGACACGTAATTCTCCGCCAGTTCTTATTAAAATATCAGGATCTGGTATTCCTTTTGTGGAAAGGTATGAACTTATTAAATTTTCATTTATTTGCTCTACATCTATTTTGCCTGCCTTTACATCCATAGCAATATTTTTCATTGCTTGTGTCAACTCCCATTTAGATGAATAGCTCAATGCCAAAATAATCGTCGAACCTGTAGATGCAGATGTTTCTTCCAGACAAAAATCTAACGCTTTTTTCGTTTCAGATGGCAGACGACCAATATCCCCAATAACTTTTACCCGGATATTATTTTTCACTAAATCAGGTGTTTCCTTCGACACGGCCTGTACCATTAGAGACATTAGCGCCTCTACTTCTTCTTTTGGTCTGTTCCAGTTTTCTGTAGAGAATGTATAAAGCGTCAGGTATGGCACGCGAGCTTCAGATGCAGCCTCTATTGCCCGTCTTACAGCAGCAATTCCTTCTTTATGCCCAAAGGTACGATCAAGGCCTTGTTTTTTTGCCCATCTGCCATTCCCATCCATAATAACTGCAATATGGCGAGGAACTCTATCTTTATCTATTTGGTCTAAAAATGACATCTATTTATATTTTTTCTAGTCAGTATTCAAACATGGGCAAACCCTTGCTCCGAAATCCCATGTCAGAGTTATCATTGTCAATGAACACCAGTCATTATTTTTAAAGGTACTCCCTTTAATCTTATAAGGTTCATCCAAATTGAATTCATTGCCTTTTCTTGTTACATCGAACGAATCACTAAACAATTTTCGGAATGAAAACTCAAAACCTAAATTCAGTCGTTCCTTTACTTTATATTTAACCCCTATACCCAGAGGGATATTCGCATCTAAAAAAGTTTTCTTCCCTGATCCTAATGTAAGCCCGATTCCAGTAAATACATACGGGGATATACGCTTTGTGTCCAGATAAGCAAACTTATCGCTATAATTAAAAAAATTGAACTCGATCTGGCTCCCCAGTTCATAAAACATCCGGCTAAAGGAAGTATTCTCTCCGAAAGGGAAATTATTTCCCGAATAACGGGTATCCCCCGATACTTTCCCCAAAACAAAGTTACTTTTTACAGACCAGCGCAAATCGATATTATAGCGAAATACGGCTCCTATCGACAGCCCCGGATCTTTATATAATTTTGTCTTATTGGCATCCCCCATATAGAAAGATGTTCCAACCATTCCTCCCACTTCATACATATAATCATCTTCTTGCGCATACAACTCATTATGTAAAAAAGAGAAACAGGTAATTACACTTAAGATAAATAGTAATCGCAATTTTACCATTTGTTGATTTATAACACAGTTTCTATCTTAACGCAAGAATAATATTAAAAAGTATACTTCAGCAGGAACTTAACCCTTTATTTTTTAGGAATAAGCCTATTTAAACGTCCTCTCCATACTTCATGAACAGGATTTTCTGTTATTCCGCCGAATATCCAGACATAATTTTTATCATCAACAATCACCGACTGTCCTGTCGCTAAAGGCGCAGATGAAGGCAATTTTTCCAAATCAGAGACCGAAATCCACTTATAACCGAAACTAGCCGATTTGTAAAGTTTATTCGAGATCAAAGCATATAGATGGTCATCATACATAAAACTAGCCAGCCCTTCTCCTTCTGCAAATACATTATTTATCTGATTTATGGAGAAACGCAAGGTAATATTTCCATTACTGCTCTTCGATGCCTGAGCAAGCCATGTAAGGTTTGTCCATACTCCATTTGCTTTCTTTCCGCCAGTCACAGCTAATACATTCCTGTTCGCATTATTTTTATCAGAATTAGTAACTGCGGAAAATCCTGTAACAGAGAAATCCTGATCGACGGAACCTTCATCCACAAAAGTTTTCATATCGGATGTCCTGGCAAAAGAATATTGTCCGCCATTTTCTTTTATCACCAGCAAAATATCTTCACCTTCTCCGATAGGCATAACCCCTACGATATTAAAGATATCATCACTTTCCTCAGTCCAATCGATACCATCTTCTGAACTGTAACCTTTCCTGTTTTTATCGACAGCATAGAACGCTCCATTCATCAGAGTGATACTCTCAAGAATTATATCTGAGGCATCGATTCCCTCAATAGGTTGCGATGTATAATTTTCTCCCCCTTCTGCTATATGAAGATATAATTTATCAGTTCCTCCCACATCATCTATAGAGAACGTATAAAAAGTATCACTCCCTTTAATTATAGTCTTTTGTTGCCCTACAGATACCGGTTGTGGATAAGTACCAGTAACATTTTCCCAGTTCAATTTTTCCGGATTTATTTTATGAACTCTTATATCAACAGTGTATGTATTTACAGACATCCCGTTAGGCGCTGTAAGTCTTATTCTGGGATAAAGAGGGGTTGAAAAATCGATAGAATCAGTTAAATCTGTCATTTCCACCACTGAATCGCGTGGATAAACCAATTCTACTTTGCCAACTCCTACCGAAGGGAGTCCCATTGTTGCCAGAAATTTCTTTAATTCAGTCTGGTATGGCAAAGAATCAGGATTGTATATTAAATACCTGAATTGATCAATAGCGAACCTGGTTTTAGCCATTATCGGATAATTTACCGAGTCTATTGAACTATAAGGCCTTGCAGTCAGTTTAAACGCATAAATCTGGGCGTCAGCCGATACAGCCTCTTCTGTATATTCAGAATCGCTCCCGCATGCCAAAACTAAAACAGATATGGCAAAAAGAGTGAAAGAAAGTTTAAAAAACTGTTTTATTTTCATTTGTTTAGACAAATTATTCAATATTGATGTGCAAAAATAGAAAGAATTTCGTCTTACACGTCAATAAATCTAATATTTATATAATTTTATAGTTATCCCAAAAGCCCATATGCACATGCATCGAAGAGCCCCAATTCTTCTCATCCAGAACGTGTCCATCGATGAGGGGAGCCTTCACTCCCTGTTCCAAAGTCAAAGAAGATATTTCCACAAAAGTCTCATCCCATAATCCTTCATCAATAAAGCTTTGTAAGAGTTTACTTCCTCCTTCCACTAATACAGAATCAATATGATACTGCCTCAAAATGGAGAATATATTATGTAGTAATTGGTCATCGAAAGCTATATTTATGAATGTTAGATTCCCAATTACATCTTCGCCAAAAGGTGCCTTTTCTGTAAATACCATCGTCCTCACCTTTTTGTCAAAGACAGTATAATCAGCAGGGATGCGCCCTTCTCTGTCAAGAATAATCCGTATAGGATCATTCCCGTACCAATAACGAGTAGTAAGAGAGGGATTGTCTTTTATGGCAGTATTTGTCCCTATCATTATTGCCGAAACCTCTGCCCTTTTTTTATGTACCAACATCCTTGAGAAGTCATTGGATATGGGAGTTGCCTTCGGGTCTTCTTTTTCATTACGTATCCTGTCAATAAAGCCGTCGCTGGTTTGCGCCCACTTTAAATAAATATAGGGACGGCATTTTGTTTGAGCAGTAAAAAACTCCTTATTCAACTCTCGGGCTTCTTTTTCCAATACTCCGACACGAACATCAATTTCCGAATCTTGCAGCATCTTGATTCCTCGGCCCGATACAGCAGGATATGGATCCAGGCATCCCACTACTACACGAGAAATCTTACTGTCAATAATCAGTTGTGCGCATGGCGGAGTTTTTCCATAATGAGAACAAGGTTCCAGAGAAACATAAATAGTAGAATCTTTAAGCTGCGACTTGTTCTTTACGCTATTGATAGCATTTACTTCTGCGTGAGATTCTCCATATTGACGATGATAGCCTTCTCCGATTATCTTATTATCATGTACTACAACAGCCCCCACCATTGGATTAGGACTTACGAATCCTTTTCCGTTTGAGGCTAATTGCAAGCACCTGTACATATATTTTTCGTCAATCGTCATTTTTTCTGTGTTTCTACAAAAGAGAAACGCATTTATTCAAACTATATTTTATTTTGAATATCTTTTTTGATATAATCAGCGTACAGCAATAACCTCAATCTCCACTAACGCCCCTTTGGGAAGGTCTTTCACTGCAAAAGCAGAACGGGCAGGAAATGTCCCTGAAAACTGCGTGGCATATACCTCATTCATAGCAGTAAAATCGCTTATATCAGATAGCAATACGGTCGTCTTCACGATATTATCCATCGTCAGCCCGGCCTCTGACAATATAGCTTTAATGTTTCTGAGAACCTGCTCTGTCTGCTCTTTGATCTCACCTTTTACAAATTCACCTGTAGCAGGATCAATTGGTATTTGCCCTGATGCATAAATCACATTATTAATTTCTACAGCCTGGCTATATGGCCCTATTGCAGCCGGAGCATTATTGGTAGCTATAATCTTTTTCATTAATATTATATTTATTAAGTTATCTCCCTATTGATCTATATTTCGCTGACGTATCACCTCATAAGCCAGTACGCCTGTAGCAACAGACACATTCAATGAACCAATGGTTCCATATTGGGGAATCCTGACAAGATGATTTGCAATTCGTAAATTCTCATTGGACACTCCTACATCCTCAGCACCCATGACAATAGCCACCGGTGACTTATAGTCAACTTTGGTATACATATCAGCAGCTCTTTCACTGGCAGCAATCACTTTGATTCCGCTATTTTTCAGAAACTGAATAGCGTCCGTCAGGCTTTGCACCTTACATACAGGAATCTTCAGCAATGCCCCGGCGGATGTTTTTACAGCATCGGCATTGACTGTTACACTCCCACGGGCAGGAATAACAATAGCATCTACTCCTGCAACCTCGCATGTACGGGCTATAGCTCCGAAATTGCGTACATCTGTCAATCCATCGAGCAATACAATAAAAGGGTCTTTTCCATTTTCGTAGAGAAAAGGTACAATATCCTCAATTCTTTCGTATGTGATTGCAGAAAGGAAAGCAATAACCCCCTGATGATTTTTACGTGTAAAACGATCCAGCCTTTCTGCGGGTACCCGTTGAACAGGTATCTCCCGAGTCTTCAACAAGGCGAATAACTCCTTAGACAGATCGCCTTGCAACTCCCTCCTGATAATTACTTTATCTATCTCCTTTTCGGCTTCTATAGCTTCTATAACAGCCCGTATGCCGAATATCATCTCTTTTTCTTTCATCTCTTATTCTTAGATGTTTATATCATGCTATTATTTAGCACTCCTGTTTTTTTAACTAAAAGGTTACAAAAGTAACACTTTTTATCTATTTTCTGCGCTAAACTCTTCGTTTCGTGCAAGTTTCTCGTATATAGATAATTATTCAAAAAAAATATTACAATTCGATTGTATATGTATCATATATTATTGCCCGTGCGCCAAAACCCTCTTTCTGATAAATCAGGCTCTCGTTGAGATACTGCCCATCATTCTCAGTAGAAGTACCATAATCGAAGTATCTCTTACCTGAATACGCTTCATTTATAATATAATCTATTAAAAGATCGACCGACCCCATCGACTTTCCTTCAAGCGTAGCTGCTGTATATTGCACGTGAGTTACATTTTCCGTTTCAAAGACTACACACCCACCAACTATCTCATTATTAACATCCAATACAGAATAAAGCTGAATTTCATTCGAAAACTTATCTTTGAGATAAACAATTTCATCCAATGAATGCACAGGATATTTATTGTATCTTTCTTTTAGGTTATTACTAAGTATCTGCCAGAAAGAAGCAAAATTCATAGATTTCTCAACCCTTAGGTTATTCTTTGCTGCTTTCTTTAATCCGTTCTTTCGAGAATCTGAATATGCAAGTTTCTCTGTTAAAAGAATCGCAGAAGATATATTTCGTTCCGACAATATTGCCTTGTGACGAAATAATGCATACAGATCTTCTTCGGCAGGTAAACGATGATAGATGTGTGGAACGGCTTTATATATTATTTTCTTAATTCCCTGATGGCGAAAAGTAACAGTCAGTTTCTCAAAAATATTCATTACATCAACGGCTGTTGTCCGACTATTCATAATCAACCCTCCATAAGTTAGACCTTGATGCGAATAATATATTTTATCAGAAATATGTCCCGGCATCACAGCTATCAGTTCTTCATCTGAAAAAAACATCAATGAATAATCATTAAACTTATTGCCATGATATTCGATAAAGTCTCTTTGAAGGAGGAAAGTTCCATTCTTCGAGTCCTTTACAAAACTATCCCATTCACTCTTCCGGTCAGGAGAATATAGTCTGATTTCCACTTTGACGGTATTTTTTAAAGTCTGAATACGTTTTAATATAATCTTCTGTATCATACCCTTCCGATGCCAACACCAGACAGATAGCTCCCGAGGAATATTCTTTTTCTGTAGCCCATACCCCCGGAGGAATATGCAGTCCGTACATAGGACGGTTAAGAAAGATGGTTTTCTTATTTATGCCGTCATCCAGTTCCACCTCAAAGCTGCCGCTGGCAGCAATCAGTACTTCATGGCAATGTTTATGAGCATGCCTGCCCCTTTTCACTCCCGAAGGTATATCGTATACATAAAATATTCTCTCAATATCAAATGGGATATTATCGCCACTATGAACAGGAGTAAGGTTCCCTGCCCTATTCTTTATTACAGGAAAATCTAGTAATGAACAATCGTAAACTGTATAATATTGAGATTGGTCTCTTTTAATAGATACATTTGACGATATACCCGCTGACACCATCGGAATATCTTCTTTTAATAATCTTTGAAACTGCCTGTAATTCCTTATATAATCATCTTCGTTATAGGGGTGTGATGCGATAACAAGGCAGACCGCATTTGTGGAGAAATTCTCGAGACTTCGCCACATCATATTAGGAATATAGAGTCCTCTGTATGAACGATTCAGATTGTATATCCGTTTTTCTTTTCCGTCATCCAATACGACATCGAAACTTCCCGATAAGGCTATTATTATTTCCTGTTGATTCCTGAATGCATGGCTTCCCCTCCTCTGCCCCCCCGGAACATCATAAATCCAATAAGTGCGTGCTATACTGAACGGGATATGCTTATTCGCCTCAAGAAAAGAAAGATTTCCTCTTCTATCCGTTATTTTTGGTAATTCTATCAGCCGTTCTCTTACCATAATGTTGTAGGATTATCTCAGCCAAGGCTCGGGATTGAGCTTGTTAGTCTCGCGCCAAAGCTGAAAATGTATTTGGGAATATCCTGTATCGGGGTCTGTATATACCTTACCCAGCGTTTGTCCTGTCTCTACAGTTTCTCCCTGCTTGACATATATATCTTTGATATTGCCATAGAATGTATAGTAATTACCATGACGGACAATTATACATGTATTATATCCGGGAATGGCAGCAACATACGAAACTTCTCCTTTAAAGACAGCTTTTGCCTCTGCATCCGATTGAGAGCGAATATCAATACCACTGCTGGATGTACTTACTTCCCATTTCTCGTGCTTGTGCGTCCCGAACCGGGTAGTTATTGTGTGATCTCCTGTTATAGGATATGGCAGTCGGCCTCTATTGGCTGCAAAACTGTTTGACAGAGCTACATTTGGCTGAGTTATCCTTCGGGTAGATGAGCTGGACGTTGTGGTTGTGGCTTTATTTTCGGTTTTCGCACTTGATATTTCCCCCTTTTCACGTGCTCTACGTTCCTGTCGGGCGACTTCTTCTGCTATCAGTTTTTCAATCTGGCGATCAAGCTCTTGCGCTTGTTTTCTTTTTTGCGCCAGTACCTGTTGCAAGTCTTTCTGTTTCTTCTGGGCTTCTTTTACTTCCTGCTGGTAGTTTTTCTCTTCTTCTTCCAGGTTTGCCTGTTCTTGCTTTCGCTGGTTTAGCAAGACTGTCTTCCCCTGTCGGGTTTTTATCAATATTTCTTTCTTTTCTTTCAGGGCTTCACTTTTCGACTTTATTTCACCTGCCTGCTTACTACGCCAATCTGAATAATCCTGTAGGTAGCGTAATCTCCGGTAAGATTCGGTTAATGATTTGCCGGATAAGACGAATAGTATTTTATTGTCCCCCTGCCGGTTACTCAACATCCCCTCGACAGCTTTACCGTAACTCTTTTGTTTTTCTTTTAGTTCTTCCTCTAAGACAGTAACCTCTTTTTCTATTCTCTTTTCTTCGACATCCATGCTATTGATCTCCTGTTCCAGAAGTTCCAAGATTTTTTGCCTCGAAAACAATTGATTGGATATCAGTTTTATTCTGTCCAGAATAGAAGTTGTGCTTTTAGTCGTTTCTTTGAGCAGTTTGTCGGTATTCGATATATCACGAAGAGCCCTTTCCCTCTGTTGTTCCAGTTCCTGTATTTTGGAGTTTTGGGCAAAAGAAGATATGCAAACAAACAAAACAACTAATAAAGCAACTAATCTCATTTAGCTTTGATGTATGTAGCCATCAATTCCGTAAAGCTAACCTCAGTATAACCTTTCGGAATTGTAATATCTACATCCAGTTTTTTATTTATATCTAATTTTTTATACTCAATACCTACATCGAGACGCTTCTTTGCAATATCTATTTTTGCATTCATATTAGTAGGATATAGTCTACCTTCATCCTGGATGAATTCATTATAAGTCCATTGCAATGTCACGCTCTTGCCTTCATTATATATCAATGTGGAGATAATCCTATTGGAAGCATCCACGGCAAAATTGTACGAAAGGTCTCCTTTATCCTTTGTCTGCAATAGATAAACATCTTTAGAAGAACTTATATTGAATTTATCATAATCGGGTTCGGTCACATTTTGTTTTCCCGGCACGAAAAGCTGGTTGGTAAGCAGAGCTTGCAGGTTATAATAATTGAAGTCGAAATCCTTCATCAGTTTCGAATCCTTTATATTCTCTACAAGATATTGTTTTTTTAGTCTGTCCAGTATAATTACACTGTCGGGGGTAAATGTAATGCGAAAAGCTTCCATTCCCAGCATCGGGCGAACAGATACCTGCATTACCTTATCTTTCTCTATTTTGAATGTGGCCGATGACTTTTTAGAAGAGCTGCCTATTTTAAATTCTATGCTGCCTTTTGTACTGATGGTTTCATATTGCAACTCAGAGGTAAGGGCATCACTAATTACCTTTGTATGTGCCTTTTTTTCCAAATCACCTCCTGTTGAAACTGTTTTCTTCGATCCGCAACCTGTAATAAAAAGGATGGATAAAACTAATGTGAAGATTATAGATATTTTATTCATTTTCAGCATAATTATTCTTCCGGTATATATGTTTTTGTTTCTATCTTCTTGTCTAATGTTTTGGACTTGCTATCTCCTTTTTCTTTGGCTTTTCCCCAATATTCCAATGCTTTTTCGGGTTCATTGGTTTTGTACAGCACATCTCCGTAATGTTCGAATACCTCCGCACTAATACCTTCTTCACTCTCGGCACTGTATTTAATGGCATTCTCAAGATATATCTTGGCCAGGCTGTATGCTCCCTGAACAAAGAGTACCCAACCATAAGTATCCAAATAGGTAGGATTTGTAGGATCAGCTTTCACTGTCAGGCTACTCATTTTTTCTGCTTTTGCCAAATCTTTTTTTGCCAGAGAAAGGAAATAGCTATAATTATTCAACACACCTATATTACTCGGATCGTATGACAATGCCTTCTCATAAATAATGAATGCACTATCCTGTTGTTCCTGATGATAGTACAGATCTCCTATTTGTCCGTAAAAATCGGCAATCAGCTTTTTATTGCTCTCATCCACATAAACTACCCCCTTTTTCAATATACCCAGAGCTTCTTTATAATTCTCCTTCATATATTCGCAAACACCAAGATAAAAATAGAATTGGGGCTGGTCTTCATTATAGATTAAAGCATCTTTACATATCTTTATTGTGAGATCAAGACTATCAGGAAAAGCAGTGAACAACATTTGTTCCCATCCGAACGGATTAGTCGGGTTCGACTCTGCAAAAAGCTGGTACTGGAAACGGGCTTCCTCTTTTTTATCCTGAATCATCAAAAGATTGCCGTACATCATGTTTAGCTTAGGCTCCTGAGGATGCTGAACCATCAGCGTATCAAATAAAGCGTTCACAACTGCAGTCTCTTTTTTGTTTTGCTGCAATGATCCTACATATTGCGCTAATATTCCAATTTTGGTATCTACATCCATTTTGGAACTTGCCAATGCCGCATGTAATTCACTCTCGGCGGCAGCCTTATTATTCATCTGCTCATAATACTCAGCCATGGATGATATCAGGTAGGGATCATCAGGATCAATGGCTTTCGCTCTACTATAAACCAAATACGCTTCATTTTTCTTTCCTGCCTGTAGATAAAGGTCTCCCAGCAAGATCTGATACTTAATCTCGTTAGGGTATTTATTTATATGCTTCTGTATCTCAGCAAAAGCCTTATCCTCTTGTTTTAGTATGGTATATAGTTGAAATTTGTGCAGACTTATCTTCTCATTAAGCCCGACAATTTGTTCCAACTTATCTAAAGTGGCAATAGCCTGAGGAAGATTGCCATCCATGCGGTATGCTTCAGACAGATACACATACAATTCCGCATCATCTGAATTTTCACCAACCAATTTTTTAAACTGCTTTATGGCATCGCCGTACTGCTTAAATTCGAGACTCATAGTAGCATATGCCATATTATAATAGTAGTTGGTGCTATCATAAGCTACAGCCATGCGGTAGTAATTTAAACCTTCCTCTTTCTCCGAAAGCACTGTAAAGTAATTCCCCAATTCATACAATACATTTGCATTCGTTGAGTCTATCCCCATACAATAATCGAGAAAATCATAGGCAGAATCGTATTTCCCTATAGACTTTGCATTAATTGCCTCATAAAAGAAATAGTCAAATTTACGCTTCTCTTCTATTGATAGTTTTTCCGGTACGGGGTCTGCCTGATTTTCTGTTTGCGCATTCAAACTGTTGTTATATACGAAACTGAAAACAGTAACTAAAAAGATTGTATAATATAGTTTTTTATACATGTAATAGAAATACTTCTAATAAATTATTGTTTGCCTGTATGTCCGAAGCCTCCGGCTCCACGTTCGGTTTCATTTATTTCATCTACTTTTTCCCATGATACCTGCACATGTCCGGCAATTACCATCTGGCAAATACGTTCCCCGTCATTAATAACAAAGTCCTCATTGGATAGGTTTACCAGTATCACCCGTATTTCCCCTCGGTAATCGGCATCAATTGTGCCCGGGCTGTTAAGTACTGTGATTCCATGCTTCAGTGCCAGCCCGCTGCGGGGCCTTATCTGGGCTTCGTATCCCTGAGGCAACTCTATATATAACCCGGTAGGTACTAATACTCGTTCCAAAGGCTTTAAAAATATAGGCTCTTCAATATTTGCCCTGAGATCGACACCGGCAGAATAAGGGGTTGCATATTCCGGAAGGGGATGGTGCGATTTATTGATAATATTTACTTTCATTTTTTGTTCAGAGATTATGTCGTCACGAAATTAGTTAAATCTTTGCAATCTAACCTTCAAATTGATAAAAATTAATATTTCAGGACATTTCGTGTATTGTTTTGTATTATAAAAGTTTGCGTAAAGATAAGGAATAGTTTAAATAACTATCAATCATGTGCTACATAAACATCAAAATATTTGGATTTTACTGTGATGTATGAACTGTCGCTTATTCCCATTACCAGCATATACGACAGGCTTTTCTCTTCTGCAATACGGCGCGTTAATGCTGTATCGGTAAGCATAAACACCGTAGCATAAGCATCAGCAGTCATACAATCATCGGCCAACACTGTAGCACTCAGTATATTTGTTTCGGCCGGATAACCCGTTTTAGGATTTATGGTATGTGAATATCTCTTTCCGTCTTTAATATAGTATTTGCGATAATCTCCCGATGTTGCCATCGATCTGTCACACACCTTTAAAATTGTTTGCAAATGCTCATAATCAAATATTCCATCATCAACGGGCTGAGTGATTCCGGCTCTCCAACATCTGCCTTTCTCGTTGTAACCCCTGGAGCGAATCTCTCCACCTATATTCACCATATAATTCTTAATCCCGTGCTTTTCCAGCAATGCGGCTATTACATCGGTCGCATATCCTTTGGCTATTGCCGAAGTATTGATCTTAATATGTGGGTTTGTTTTTACAATCTTTCCGTTTTTCAGTTCTATTTTTTCATACCCTACAAATCGTTTTAGGCTGTCAATCACCCGGGGAGATACATTCTCATAATTTTCAAATCCAAAACCCCAGACATTTATCAATGGTGAAACTGTTATATCGAACATACCATCTGAAACAAATGCGACCTCCTGTGCCCGGTTGAATACATTTACAAAAAGAGTGTCCAATTCTACCTCTTCATTATTGTTAACTTTTGAGATTATAGAGGTTGGTTTAAAAGGATTAAGAGAGTCGTCAAACCGTGCCAATGCCTCCTCTATTTCTTTTTGCAACGAGCCTGTATATCGATACTTAATGTTGTAGGTGGTATGAAAAATTTTTCCTTGCTCTTCAAAAAAAGTTTCATCTTTTCCTTTACAATTTGTAAGGAACAAAATACAGAAACAAAATATTATATAGCGCATAATCAAAATTTAACAAAAACTCTAAAATTGAAACAAAAATACAAATATATTTTACCCTATTTCTATTTTTATATTATTATTTGGAATACAGTACATAAGTTATGTAATTGATATATAGATAAGTATGTAAAAATATGTTAAATATAGACTCGGAGATGTATTTTCATCTGTTTCTTTGATCATAAATTCTATTTTTTCTTAAAAAAGATGGGATTATGAATTTTATTTCCTTTATTTGTATCGCTCAAAAAACCTTATAAATTTAAAAAGATATCATAAAGCATCAAAAATGGCATTCAAAAGTCCAAAAAACGACTCTAATACTAAAAAGAACAAAGCCCGTTTCTACAAACGTAAATCATTCTTTCTTCTTTTAGGATTATTCCTAGGTATGGCTACTATCGTAGCCTTGTATCAAACATCAGTTTATTTCTCTACAAATGAATCTTGTATGATTTGTCATGTGCATCCGCACGTAGAGGACAGTTGGAAACAATCTGTACATATGGCTAATAAGTCCGGTACAAAGGTAAATTGTGTTGATTGCCATCTTCCACCGAAAAACAACACATGGGATCATTATACAGCTAAAGCTAAATTAGGTATCCGTGACCTATGGGGATATCTTACTAAAGATAGTACTGACTTTGATTGGGACAGGATGTCGGAACTGGATTATGCAGTAACATACATCCCTAACGAATCCTGTAAAGAATGCCATCATAACCTGTTCCCTGATGGAGCTACAGATGATGCAGTGATTGCCCATCTCTATTACGAAGAAAACGAAAAAAAATTGAATCTTCAATGTATCAGTTGTCACCTCGATGCAGGACACTATAATCCTAATTATGTCCATGGTGCCTTAACTGGCATTCCGGGTAGTACAACCAATGTTGTAGATTCATCTTTATTCCATAAAACAGCAACAGAGGTTACTAAATTTGAAAATTATACTGAACAAATTCCGGGAACGCCATTGTCTTTCAATATGGTAGCCATTCCTGCCGGAACGTTCAAAATGGGTAGTCCTGAAAATGAACAATACCATAAAGAAGATGAAAGTCCCGTACGTAATGTTACATTAACTCAATACTTCATGTCTGAAGTTGAGGTAACATGGGATCTATATTGGGCTTTCTATGGAGAAACTATGAGCGAAGGTCGCACACCTCCTGAAAAAGTATATGCGAACAACAGCAATCCTGATGTAGACGCCGTATCCGGACCTACACCTCCATTTGGATTCCCTGACCAGGGATGGGGAGGAGGAGACCGCCCTGCTATTACCATGACTCATTATGCAGCTCAAACTTTCTGCCAATGGCTATCTCTGAAAACAGGCAAAAAATATAGATTACCTACGGAAGCAGAATGGGAATATGCCGCTCGTGGAGGCACAGAAACCCCTTATTTTTTTGAAGGTAATCCAAAAGATTTCTCGGATGAAGGTTTCTGGCGCAAATTCTTCGATGCCAAAACAGAACCTATCTCTCAATATGTTATATACAGTAAAAACGCAAAAAACAGAACACAAGAACCGTCTGCTGTAAAAGCAAATCCATTCGGATTGAAAAACATGTTGGGTAACGTATTGGAATACTGTGCTGACAAATATGATCCGAAAGCATACAGCAAAGTAGACAATGTTACAAATCCTTTGGTTACAGAAGGTGAAGAACACGTTGTTCGCGGAGGAAATTATACATCCGACGCAGCAGATCTCAGGTGTGCTGCCCGGGGCTATACGAAACACGATGACTGGTTAAAAACCGACCCACAACAACCAAAAAGTATCTGGTGGTATTCAGACATTCGCGGTATAGGATTTAGATTAGTATGTGAAGTTGACAGCTCATTAACAAATTAAATACATAAAGGATGAAAAAAGGAAATGAAATTAGCAGAAGGTCTTTTCTGAAGAATTCTGCACTTGTAGGTGTTGTAGGTGCTATGGGTACCGGCGGCGCAGCGATGCTGACATCTTGTGATGATAGTAAAAAAGCTACCGGGCCTCAGTATACACCGCTAAAAGAAGCCGGAACATATTATATACCAGAGTTGCCGGACAAAGCAGCTGATGGGCAGGAACTGAAAGCCGGAGTTATTGGTTGTGGAGGTCGTGGTTCGGGTGCAGCTTACGATTTCTTGAATGCTGCTAATGGAGTAACTATTACAGCTCTTTGTGATGTGTTCAAAGATCGCGTAGACGGACTGGCTGACAGACTGAAAAAAGATAAAAATATTGATATACCTGAAAATATGCGTTTTGTAGGACTTGATGCCTACAAACAAGTAGTTGACAGTGGAGTAGATGTTGTTATTGTAGCTACGCCTCCATTGTTCCGTCCAATCCATTTCCAATATGCTACAGAAAAAGGGAAACATTCTTTCCTTGAAAAACCAATCTGTGTTGACCCTGTAGGATACCGTACAATAGTAGTATCTGCAAAACAAGCTGTTGCTAAAAATCTTTGTGTAGTGACCGGTACGCAACGTCACCACGAACGCAGATATGTTGAGGCTTACAAGAAAATAATGGAAGGCTATATTGGTGAAATTACCGGCGGAGTTGTATATTGGAACCAATCAATGCTTTGGTATAACGAACGTAGAAAGGAATGGTCTGATGCAGAATGGATGATCAAAGACTGGGTGAACTGGAAATGGCTTTCGGGAGACCATATCGTAGAACAGCATGTGCATAACATTGATGTATTTACTTGGTTCAGTGGATTAAAACCTGTAAAAGCTACAGGATTTGGCTCTCGCCATCGTCGTATCACAGGAGACCAATATGACAACTTTAGTATTGATTTCGAAATGGAAGGTGGTATACATATGCACAGTATGTGTCGCCAGATAGATGGTACTGACTCTAATGTAAGCGAATTTATACAAGGTACTAAAGGTGAGTGGAGCAGTGCAACGAATGAGATCAAAGACTTGGCAGGTAATGTTATTTGGAAATATGATGACGAAGCAGCTAAAGCAGCATTCCAACAACACAATCCATATGTACTGGAACATGTAAACTGGATCAACCATATTCGTAGCAAAAAAGTGATAGACCAAGCCTCTGAAACTGCAGTTTCTAATATGGCTGCTATTATGGGTCGTGAATCGGCTTATACAGGAAAGAATGTAACATGGGAAGCAATGACTGCTTCTACATTGGATTATACTCCGAAAGACCTGAACATGGGTAAAATGGACATGAGTACATTTACCGTTCCTGTTCCGGGTACCGGAAAATAAAAATATCAAATTATGACACTTGATAGAAGAAAATTCATAAAATCATCTCTATCCGGAGCCGCCTTACTATCTGTAGGCGGCCCGGCTCTGGCTTCTTGTAATCAGGGTACGGGAGTGACGGATAGTGATGCCAAAAGCAAAGCAAAATTGAATATTTCGTTCCAGGAAGGAACGGCTCCGGGCGACAATCTAAATCAAAAGTTTGACTACATGGAAAAACTTGAGATCGTAGGATTTGAGCCTTGGGGAGGCGGGCTTGGCGGACGTGTTGCTGAAATAAAAGAAGCCCTCAAGGGTCGCAATATTAAAGTCAGCGCTATCTGTGCAGGATTCAAAGGATTTATTCTTTCTACAGAAGAATCTGTGCGCAAAGAGTGTATGGATACTATGAAAGAGATTATAGCTGCCGCCGGAGAACTTGAATCTACAGGAGTTATCATTGTTCCAGCTTTTAACGGACAAAAACCTGTGATGCCTCATACAAAAGAAACTCGCGATTTCCTTTGCGAACAATTCAATATTATGGGTGATTATGCAAAAGAACACGGTACGACCGTAATCTTTGAACCACTTACCAGAGGCGAGGCTTTCTATTTGCGCCAGGTGGCCGATGCAGCTTCTATTTGTCGCGATATAAACAATCCGGGTGTAAAATGTATGGGTGACTTTTGGCACATGACATGGGAAGAAACTTCTGATATGGGAGCTTTCTTGTCGGCAGGTAAAGAGTACCTTCAACATGTACATGTGGCCAGCCGCAAGAGACGCAGTATGCCAGGTGAAGACGGCGATGCAGATAATTATATAGACGGTTTTAAAGGTCTGAAAATGATCGGCTATGACAAATATGTAAGTTTTGAGTGCGGATGCCAGGGCGACAGGAACATAGTCTTGCCTGCTGCTGTGAAATTGCTTCGCGATCAATGGAAAAAAGCGTAAAAGAGACTTAAGAATATTTAAATAGTAATAAGTGAAGCGATATGTTTATCCTTCACTTTTTACTTTTAAAGTGGTTTTGATATCGACTGCTCATAGTTGCAGTTTTTTGTCCGCATTTATCTTTTTAATTTGAATTTATCTATAGGTAAATGCAGCCGTTAGCTTTTAGCCATTAGCTGATTGCTTTCAAAAAAAAATGATCTTTGAATTAAAAAATCGACGGAGTCAAAAACAGGAAGAAAAGTGTAACCTTTGTTACCTTTTAGTTAAAATTGATGTTGTCATGCTGAGGAACGAAGCATCTCGTGTCTCTTGAGGGGTCGGGATCCTTCCTTCCGTCAGGATGACAGAGAGAGAATAAAAAGCTAAAAGCTAACGGCTATCAGCTAATAGCCAAATGTGTTACATCTGTTACCTTTTAGTTAAAAATATGGAGGTGTAAAATAGTAAGGAATCTAAATAAAATTTAAATAAGTAAATGAAAGAAACATTGGGAAAGATAATATCATCATACAAAACAACAATTGTATTACTTATCATATATGCCTTTGGTCTGGCAGTTGCAACCCTTATTGAAAAATATATGGGTACTGAAGCTGCCAAAGTAATCATATATTATTCTCCCATATTTTTTATATTGCAATTACTTTTAGTCCTCAATTTCATTTTTGCCTCATTGAAAAACCAACTTTTCCGAAAAGGGAAATGGGGCTATTTAACCATACATTTTTCTCTGATTATAATCCTTGCAGGCGCGCTTACCACACATATATTTAGCGAAGAAGGTATTGTCCACCTTCGCGAAAACGAAATTACTGACCAAATGCTTATCCAAACCAATAAAGGTAATCATTATCATAAATTGCCTTTTAGCATTGAACTGACAAAGTTTACAGTTGAACGCTATCCCGGATCAACCAGTCCATCTTCATTCGAAAGTTCTGTTACAGTCCATGCTGACGGGCAAAAAGAGAACCGAAAAATATCTATGAATAATGTATTAGACCTTAAAGGCTACCGTTTATTCCAGGCATCGTATGATAAGGATGAAAAAGGATCGATACTCTCAGTAAATAAGGATGTTGCCGGGCGTAATGTAACTTACATGGGATATGTTTTACTTGTTATAGGATTTATCCTGTGTTTCACTCAGAAAGAGTCAAGATTTCGTCGCCTCAGCGGACAGCTCAAACAATTGAGGTCTGCATCTGCTATATTCATACTATTATTATTCCCTCTATTCTCAAATGCACAAGGCAACCCTCAGGATATTTTTGATGTCATTCAAAAGAATGAAATAAATAAAGACCATGCAGCAAAATTTGGAGCTTTACCTATGCAGTCAATGGATGGACGGATGGAACCAATCAACACTTTTTCATCTGAAGTATTACGCAAGCTCCATAAATCGGATAAAATAGGATCTTTTAACTCCGACCAGTTCTTGTTAAGCCTGTTGGCGCTTCCTGATATGTGGATGCGTGTACCGTTCATCATCGTATCAAATGACGCAATATCATATAATTATGATTTATCGGAAAAAGGATGTGCCTATGTCGAACTTTTTGATAGTAATGGCAATTATAAGTTGCAGGAAGCATTAAAAGATATATACAATAAGCCCTATTCGGAACGTACCCGATTTGACAAAGACCTGTTGAAGTTAGATGAAAGGATAAATATTTTTCATCAGATTATCAACAATAAGATGGTCAATATCTTTCCACTGGAGAATGACCCCGGTCACAAATGGTATGCTTTTGGTGACGACTTGTCTTTATTCTCACAAAAAGATTCTGCATTCGTTAGCAATGTGGTGCCATATTACTTGCAAAATGTCGCCTCAGGCCTGAAGTCAGGAGATTGGGAAAAAGCTGATGAAATACTAGGTATGATCAGTACATACCAGCTCCATAAAAATACAACCCTCGACATATCTCCCAAGAAGATAGAAGCTGAATTAATGTATAACAAGCTCGATATCTTCCGTTTGTGCAAAAAGATATATCTCATACTGGGGGGAATATTGCTTGTTTTGGCTTTCATCAGTTTGTTCCAAAACCCAAAATGGTTAAAGTGGCTTTTCTGTGTATTAGGTGCATTGGTATTATTAGGCTTCATCTATCATTTGTACGGAATAGGAGTCAGATGGTATATTGCCGGATATGCACCATGGAGCAATTCGTATGAGACAATGATATATGTATCAGCAATTACTGTATTGGCAGGATTCCTTTTTGCCCGCCAAAGCAATATCACCTTTGCATTGGCTACATTGTTTGGCGGCATCATTCTGTTCGTCTCGGGACTAAACTGGATGGATCCGCAGATCAGCCCACTTGTACCTGTGTTGAAGTCTCCATGGCTAATGATTCATGTTGCTGTGATAGTTGCGGCTTATGGCTTCTTCGGTATCAGTTTTCTGTTAGGTATTACTAACCTTTCACTGCTAGGCATTAATAAAAATAATAAATATCCGATTATAGATTCCCGGATAAAAGAACTAAGTATCATCAATGAAATGTCTCTCTGGGCAGGGCTGGCCTTGATGACAATCGGTACATTCCTGGGAGCCGTTTGGGCAAACGAATCATGGGGACGTTATTGGGGATGGGATCCTAAAGAAACATGGGCACTGATCACTATTGTGGTATATGCCATAGTTACACATCTCAGACTGGTAAAAAAATGGGATAATCCATGGTTGTTTAATCTGGTTTCAGCACTCGCTTTTGCCACTGTTTTAATGACTTATTTCGGCGTGAATTATTTCTTAAGCGGCATGCATTCTTATGGATAACTGTTCTGCGCAGCACTAAGCCTTTAGATGAAATTTACAGGCAGATTCCTGCGTCTCTTTTTCTTCTTGTTTTGCACATAAGCATATACAGTAACACTGGCTATGGCAGCTACTAAAGTTACGGCTATTACTTTTTTTGTCATATTGTTAAGTTTATTCAGATTTTCAGCTAAGTTTTAGTAAAGGTACTAACAAAAATTGAGATATAATATTACCTGCCATGTATTATTAATACTCGTTTATTAATTATTTCAGTATTTTCCGGACAGACCTTGCCAATAAATATATTTTCCTTTAGAAATTTGTTTTGTCAAATCATAAAGTCTATTTTTGCTGATTAAATACGCAACACACAAACAAATGGAGAGACTCTGCTTAATACGCGATATGCACAAACAAATAAAAGAATTTGAGATACAATTCTTTCACTACTACGGGATAGGACTCAATGAAGCAATACTTCTCAACAGCCTGAACGACCAGATATATTCTTCGAGCAAAATTGCAGATATCCTTAAGCTATCTTTATCCAATGCCTCTAAAGTTATTAAATCTGCAGAGCAGAAAGGATTGATAGAGAGAATGCTGGGACAGGAAGACAAACGTCAAATGTATTTTATCCTGACAAAAAAAGGGCACAAAAAACTAAGCGGCATAGAGAAAGAAGCTCAGGCTATCGGAGATGTAGTTCAGAAAATAAAGGCTATAGACAAACCGGAGATAGAGGTGTCCCGTCCTAAAATAGATTGACAGGATTTATATCATCCAAAAGTTCATTTATCACATTTACACACACTTCTTTTTATCTCTTTTATTAATCAACATTACACTTAACAGAATCACTATAAGTCCAACAATCTGTATCCATGTTACCTCCTCATTACCAAGAAACATACCCAAAAAAACCGCCACAAACGGATTAACATAAGCATGAGTAGCCACTTCCGTTGCAGGGCGTACTTTCAGCAGCCATACATAGGCAGAATATGCCATAAGAGAGCCAAAGGTTATCAGGTAAGCGAGCGATAGCCAGGATGTAACTGGCACAGCATTTAAGTCCGTATTCGTAACATCACCATTAATCATGGCACATATCCAGAATGCCGCACTGGCGAAAAGCATCTGCCAGGCCGATCCTGCAAAGGCATTAACTTCTTCCTCACCCGATGAGCGGTATTTGGCATACAATGTTCCTAAAGCCCATGATATACATCCAATAAGCAGTAATAAAACTCCATACTCCCGGTGTTCACCGGGAGCATTGTCGTAATTAAATTGTTCGATATATAACATCATCACTCCCAGAAAACCAATAATAATACCGATGATTACCGCCGGATTGCGGAAATTTCTTTTCCACATAGGGACATCCAATGCCATAATCCAGATAGCGGTCGAACTGGCAATAATAGCCACAAGGCTACTACTAACGTATTTTTGTGCGAGCATCACGACTGCCATATCAATAAATAACAGCACAATACCGCTGATAGCAGATTTCTTTATCAGCCTCTTTTTGAAAATGGGTTCACCCCTGTATTTGCACCATGCCAAAAGTATAAGTCCGGCAGCGGTAAAACGAAAAGCACCTAGCAGGAATGGTGGTAGTCCTTTCAGGGCTACACCTATAAAATAATAGGTAGAGCCCCAGACTACATATATCAGAAAGTAAGCAATGATAATGTTTATTTTCCGTACTTCCATTCCTGCATATTGTTCCATTCTCCGAACAGGTTTCTGATCTTTTTTAACCCCTTTATCAGCTTGTCGCGCTGGGTGGCGATATTGATGCGGATAAATCCTTCTCCGGCTTCCCCGTACATTGTTCCTTCGTTCAGCCAGAGTTTTTCTTTTATCAACAGCTTATCTACAATTTCTTTGGAAGTGATACCGAGGGCAGAACAATCTACCCACACCAGATAAGTTGCTTCTAAAGGAAGTATCGGCAAATGAGGAAGGTATTTTCGAAAGAATTCTGAAAGAAGTTTATAATTATCATATAAATACACCTTCAGTTCATCCAGCCAATCATCTCCTTCGTTGTAAGCAGCGATCAGGGCTTCAACGGCGAAGCAGTTTATTTCGCACACCTCGTTTACATTCAGTGCCTTGTCTATTTTCTTTCTTATCTCTTCATCCGCTGCAATGATATTTGCGACCTGTATGCCTGCAAGGTTGAATGTCTTACTCGGAGCGATACAGGTAACCGAGTTTTGTACGAATTCATTGCTGATGGAAGCGAAAGGAATATGCGTATGACCATCGTAAACAAGGTCGCAATGTATTTCGTCGGACACAACAATAACGTTATTGTGGAGGCATATCTCACCGATTTTGGTTAACTCTTCTTTCGTCCACACCCTGCCGACAGGGTTATGCGGATTACAAAGCAGCATCAGCTTTACTTTCGGATCGGCTGCTTTTTGTTCGAGATCGTCGAAATCAATGCTGTAAGTATTGTCTTGGTATAACAGCTTGTTAGCAACCATTTCGCATTCATCGTTGCGGATGCTGGAAAAAAAGCAGTTGTAAACAGGTGTTTGTATCAGCACTTTATCACCGGGAACTGTCAGCGCTTTAATCACTGCGGATAAAGCAGGCACAACGCCCGACGTAAACAATATCCATTCTTTATTGATATTGAAATTGTGCCTTCTCCCAAACCATGAGATAGTAGCCTCATAATATGCCTGCGGTACTTTCGTGTATCCGAATATACCATGCTGCACACGATTTGCCAACGCATCTACAATAGGAGGAGCTGTGCGAAAATCCATATCAGCTACCCACATCGGCAATACATCGTCGTCCGTTGCCGTATCCCATTTATAGGAATTGCTGCCCCTGCGTTGGGTTATTTCGTCAAAATAGTATTTCATAAATTATTGTATTCTTCATCGGTTACAGGAGCTAGCCATGTTACAGCACTATTATCCTTTATATTTGAGATAGCGATATGAACCATTTTAGAGTCTTTTGCTGCTCCGTGCCAATGTTCAACATCTTTGGGAATAGTTACTACGCTACCCGGAATTAATGGTTGTGCCGGTTTTCCTCTTTCCTGATACCATCCTTTACCTTCGGTAACAAGCAATACCTGCCCGATGGGATGAGTATGCCAATAGGTTTTGCCGTCAGGTTCGAATGTTACTTGCCCGACAGAGTATAATCCTTCCATCTCATCGGGGCTTACTAATCCTTGTACATATACTTCTCCGGTAAACCAATTGGAAGAACCTCTTTGTCCCAATGGAAAAACGGAGGTAGCCATATTGTTTTCAATATTCATATTTTCTGTATTTTTATTATTATTCGTATTACTGCACGAAGTGATAGCTATATAGAAAAATAGTATTAAAGATGTTTTTAAAATTGAATGTATTATTTTCATTGGTAATAATTATTTTCTGTTTTCTAATACTTTATTCAATACGTTATTGGCAATATTACCTTGTTCCCGACTAATAGATTCCGCTATGATTCTGACAAGTTCCTGTAATTGAGTTTCTGTAATGCCTACATTTAATCCCATATTTATATGTGATTGTAACATCGGCTCTACGCCAGCCATAGCTGCAAGTGCTGAGATCGTGGCAAGTTCGCGCTCCGAATAAGTCAACACGTCTCTTTCTAATATATCGGCAAAAAGATGTTCTTTCAGGTATTTGTCAATTGCAGGAGCAAAAGCATTCGCACCGGATATTTTAGCCTAGTCTGTGCGGGTAAGACTTTCGAGTACTTCTCTTCCGCGTATATACTTATCACGTGTATCATTTATTGCGGAAGCGTCCGCTCCTTCAACATCTTTTATTCCTTTAGATTTCCTTTCTTCTAAAACACCCATAAATGTATTGATGGCCTGCAGGCTGCGGGGAAATCCGGTATAAGCATACATCTGAACTAATACTTCTTTTATCTGATTAACCGTAAGCCCAGCATCCAATCCTTCATATAATTCTGTTTTAAGAATTTCGAGATTTCCAATAGCAGTATTGGAGGCAATGGTAACGATTTTTTGATGTGTGGGTGTTAAACCAGCATTCATAACTTTTGCATTTAAATGATTAGTACCTATAGCTGATAATACAATAAAAAATATGGCTGACAATCTTTTCATATTCGGATTATTTTAGGAAGCGCAACAGTTTTTTTCTTCGCCCTGATTTTACAGCCCTGAGGATTCTTACAATTCTTATCGATAATTATCTCTCCCACACTGTCGCACATAATAAATCCGTTGGTCGGGTTCTTGATGCTGACGATAGGGCTGTTTACTTCGGCTTCCAGCGTGCTGTATTCAAAAGCAAGGTCACAATCATCTGCCATCGTACAGTTTTCCATAATCAGGTTGGTACAATAGCAAAGCGGCTGGGTTCCTGAAATCTTACAGTTTACCAGTTTCAGGTTTTTAGAATGCCAGCCGAGATATTCCCCGCTGATTTCAGAATCATACACCGCCACATTTTCGGTCTTCCAGAAAGCGTCTTTAGAATCCAGTCTTGCGTTGCGGATTACTACATTTTTCGCATCCTGAAACGAATAGTTTCCTTGCAGGTAAAAACCGTCAATATCGATGTTAATGCCGTTCATGAAAATATAGTCACCTCCCCGTGCTTCTACATTGCGCAGTTTCATGCCGCGGCAGTTCCACATAGTTTCGCCAGCACTGGTCAGTTCTACGTTTTCAAGATACAGACCATCTATTTCACGAAACATTTTTGGGGCTTCCACTTTGCTGTTTATCATACGGATATTCTTTGAATACCAGATAGCCGCACGGCTGTAAACGGTAAACAGGCAGTCTTCGATCAGTGCATTATCGTTGTGCCAAAACGGATATTTACACATAAACTCTGACTTATAGGCTTCGATATTGGTGCATTCTTTCAGTGCCGATTCGCCCGGATAAAATTTTACGTTTTCGAGGCGTATGTTGCTGGTTGCAAACAAGGGTCTTTCTCCTTCGAAAAATGTGTCTTTGATAATTTGTTTCATTGTTGCAAGTTTTATGGTTATGAGTTATTTTTTATGTAATTTCTTAATAATGCGAATCAGTAGTTGAAACCATTCGCTTATTTATTTAGTTAAAATATTAATTATCAATAATAGATACGAAATGCATTCACCCTATATCATGAAAATCTAAAGGGCAATCCAAACAAGAAAGACAGAGAAATAAAGCCTACAATGACTTATTTTCTACAACGGTCTCCAAAGTGCAACAGCAAATATTGTCTTTCTTTAATTGGTTGAATGAGATAACAAATATTCAAAGAGCGCATAAAGTCAGATCAACATCTGGACTTTTAATACATACGATGGGAAAAATTGCCATCGCATTCATCTATCTAATTTTTTAAATACTGATTCGCATTATTTACAAATATAAAGAATTAACAATTAATACTTTTTATTTTTGTTTAAAAATTAACACTATGTCACAAGAATCCGTTTTCTATATCCAATCCTTCTTCCTAAAAGAGAAAGAACCCCTCTTGCAAGATATTATGATTTTGATACTTCTATGCTAATAGATAAAATTAATGGTTGAAAAAAAACGGAATACCCACAGCCAACTATCAAGATACATTTTACGAAAATCCAAAAATGTATTTTACCGATTCCAACTATCTCTATACCGATTTAGTAGATATATAGCTAATAAAAGATGGGGCTAGCCGAATGATTTCGTTTTAACATGATTATATACAGGTTTTTACTTACATGAACCGCGTTTCATTTCCTTAATTTTGTAACATTAAAAAAGAGGTATTATAAAGCAAGAAATGATGAATGACTATACAGACCTGATGCTATAAGTTTATTGAGGATAGCGAATAATGAAAGCCCCTTTCGGGGCTTTGTCTTTAATATAATCTTCGTGTTTTTGAGGGCATTTGATATTCAGATGCTGAACATTTAGATTTTGCAATTATACCTCGCCTGCGTTTCGGCGATCGTTGGCTGTCACCTTTTAGTTAAAAAATAGGCTCCGGTACTAATGCATATTATTAATATGAAATGTCTTTTGACCGACGTACAATTAAAATACTTTCCAATTAAAAACGTATTTTTGTATACTGAACAAATAATAACCCAATATCATACCATATGAAGAAGATACTTTTCTTTTTATATGAACTGCTTATTTTCCTGCCTATCTTTATACTGGCAACGATTCTGACGGCCGTTATCGTAATGATTGGATGTTTAATCGGAAACCGCAAATTCTGGGGATACTACCCTCCTCGGTTGTGGAGTAAGCTGGCTTGCCGGCTGGCACTATGCAGAATAAACGTAATACGCCATGGGAAATTAGACCCGGACAAATCTTATGTATTTGTACCTAATCATCAGGGGGCTTTCGATATATTTCTTATTTACGGCTATCTGAACCAGAATATAAAATGGGTACAAAAACAGGAATTACGTAAAATCCCTTTTGTTGGAAAAGCCTCAGAAATTGCGGGGCATGTATTTGTCGATCAGTCTAATCTGAAATCGATGAAAGAAACTATAATAAAAGCCGAAGAGCAATTAGGAGAAGGTTCGTCTATGGTGATATTTCCTGAAGGTGCGCGCACCAAGACCGGTAAAATGGGACGGTTTAAGAGAGGGGCTTTTATCATTGCCAAGGAGATGGACTTACCTATAGTCCCTGTAACAGTAAATGGATCTTTCGACCTGATGAAAATAAAAACATACCTAATCAATCCTACCAAGCTGGAATTGATTATACATGAACCCCTTTCGACGGAAGACCTGACAGATGAAAATATGCCTGACTTTATCGATAAGTGCAGAGAGACTGTGCATTCGGGTTTATGGGAGAAATATAAATAATAAAAACGAATAAAGCAGACAGTATCTCAATACAATACCTTTTTTTTGTATTTTTGTGCTTTTACATATAAGATTATTGAATCATGAAGTTTAAATATACATTTCTCTTATGCCTTGTTCTTATGTCAGTCAATATATTTGCTGATATACAAAACAGGCAGGAAGTTACACAAACTATAATTTCTTCATCCGAAAATATTGTTACACACACAGTAGTAAAAGGAGAAACCGTTTATTCCATAGCAGCAACCTACAAAACAAATGTACGGGAAATCTACAAACTAAACCCTGATGCCGAAAACGGGATAAAGGCAGGAGATAAATTGAAAATACAAAAGACGAATGAAGCTCCTGCAGAATACAGCAATCACCTGATAGAACCTAAAGAAACGCTCTATTCGGTTTCTAAGATGTACAAGATCACAGAAGAAGATATAAAAAGAGCAAATCCCGGACTCAATGAATCAACATTCAGTATAGGAAAAACAATCCGAATACCTCGGTTTGACTTTATGCCGGAGATAATAGTATCTGATGTATCACTAGCAACAGTCGTTACGAACTCATATACCGATTATAAAGTACAAAAAGGGGAAACATTATACAGCATTGGCAAAGCGTACAATGTTTCTGTAGAAAATCTTTTAAATTCGAATACTTCATTACGAGATGGCGGATTAAAAGAAGGTATGACTATCCGTATACCACAAGGGCAGATACAAACTCAGCCTATTGATTATACAAACATAAACAACCAGGCAAATATATCATCACCACATGCATCGCAAGGTGAAATGGTGAAGGTGGGAGTACTTCTTCCTTTTAAGGATGATAAAGGCAGTATTCAAAAAGAAAAACTAGTAGAATACTATGAAGGCTTTCTCCTTGCTGTGAAAAATATGAAAGAGAAAGGATTGAATGCTGAAGTATATGGATTTGATATAGGTACCGAAAAGAATACTAAGAAGCTAGAAAGCCTTTTGGAAACTTATGAAATGAACAACCTCCACTTAGTAATAGGGGGAGTGTCGAAACAACAAATAGATATTTTGTCCGAATTCTCCCGGAACACAGGGATTAAATATGCTATCCCTTTCGGAGCGAGCAAAAACATAGAATCTATCCCAACCCTCTTTCAAATGACGACCTCCCACTCCAGCCGTTATCCGGAAGTGATCGATGCCTTTAAGAGGCAATATTCGAATGCAAACATTGTTTTTGTTTCCGAAGCAGGCTCAAATAACGATAAATCTGATTTTGTAAACGAATTGAAGAAGGGATTGTCCGGCTCTAACATACAGTTCAAGACAACGGCAAGTTCTGAGAGTTTAGCCGATGACATCCAGTATACATTGGATGCTACCAGACAAACCGTTTTGATTCCAACCTCTTCTTCCGAACTTACATTGAGAAGGCTTTTCATAGCATTAAACACTATTAATCCGACCAACGTATCTCTCTTTGGTTACCCGGAATGGCAGGCATATCCACAGCACCGTATAAATTTACACAAATATGATAGCCGGATCTATGGGATATTCTTCGCTGACGATCAACAAAAAGAGGCGCAGGAATTTATATATGAATATAAAAGATGGTATAATAAAGACCTTATTAGCTCGTTGCCAAAATATGGGTATATGGGCTACGATGCCGGAATCTATTTCCTGACAGCACTCAATAGATTTGGAAGCGAGTTTGAGACTTATCTGGATGAATTAAGAGTACCATTAATACAGTCAGTCTTCCACTTTAAAAAGCTGGGGACAGAAAAAGGTGGTTATATCAATGAAGGCCTGTATTTCATTCATTATAAAGTAAATTCGGAAATCGAAAAAACAGATGTAAGTAACAAATGGTAAGAAAATATCTACTGGTTGCACTGCTTTTGTCCATATTTTTAGCTGCAAACGGACAAGAAAATAAATTTGAATCGGAATGGAATGTCGGAGTTGGATTCGGCCCTACGTTCTCATCTGTTGACTTCGAGACGGGCCCCTCGATTTCCGGAGTTGCCACAAAAAGTTGGCAACAATTTCATGGTGGTATCTCCATCCGCTATCTTTCGGAAAAAAATTTAGGCCTTATCGCTGAACTGAATTACAGTCAGCAAGGATGGCAACAGGAGTTTGCCGAAAATACACAATCCGTGTTTGATTATTTATCATTTGCGCATTCACATCGACTAAACTATCTGGAATTACCGGTTCTTACTCATATCTATTTTGGCAGAAAAGTCCGGTTTATCTTCAATCTGGGTCCCAAAATAGGCTTTCTGCTAGGAGAGAGCGAAAAGATGAACAAGGAATTGGAAGATGCTCTTGCAAGTGGAAAATTCCCGGTGTCCAATCCCAGCTATCAATACTATCATAAAGCCGAGCGTAAAATAGATTATGGAATAATAGGGGGAGTTGGCCTCGAATTAAGGACGGGTATTGGTAATTTTACCCTCGAAGGCCGTTATACATTCGGATTGGGAGATATTTATAATAATTCAAAAGCTGATTATTTTACCCGTTCAGCTAATCGTGTAATTTCAGCCAGATTAACCTATTACGTCAAGCTGTTTTAATATATGGCGCGTATATACAGGCTTTCAAAAGCAGGCCTTAAACTCTTATACAAGATACGCCATCATAGAGGGCATGGAATTCACTCTCCGTTTGTTTTTGATCTGGTAACAAAGGTCATAGAAGAAAAAACAGCCTACCATGCCTACGAAGACATTTCATTCGTATTGGAAAGCATGCATGACAGCCATTACAGATTGAGCAAATATAATAAATTAATATTCAGGCTCTCTAATTATTTCGAATCAAAGCATATTCTTGAGATTGGATCAGGCTATGGAATAAACAGCCTCTGCCTTTCAGCCCCTTCAGCAAATATTACCTGTACCTGTGTGGAAACATCAAAAAGGAAATATCTGCCGGCTCAAAATCTGTATGAAAAATGGGATAGGAGAATAGTTTTATACACAGGTAAGCAACTCCCTGTTATAGAGGATAAACAAGATTGTATTCTGATAGATCTGAACAACTTTAATTATTTTACTCAAACTGATTTAAACCAATACATTGTAAGCATGTCTTATGAAAAAACAATGATAATTGTAAAAGGTATCCGAACAAATAAGCGCAATCATATGTTATGGAAAAGTATTATAAGTATAGAGGCAAGAACAGCCGTGCTGGATTTATTCAATACAGGAATCATTTTCTTTAACCCTGAGTTATATAGATGGAGTTACAAAATCAGCTTCTAAAAACATAAATATGAAAAAAAGTTTAGTTTATACCAAAACAGGCGATAAAGGAACCACTTCTCTGGTCGGAGGAAAGCGGGTGTCCAAAACGCATATCAGGCTCGAAGCATACGGGACAACAGATGAATTGAACTCGTTTGTTGGTTTTCTGATACAGCAAATAGAGAATGAGCATGATCTGGAGACTCTATCTTATATTCAGCACAAGTTGTTTACCATAGGATCTTATCTCGCTACAGAGACAGAAGCAGTTTCACCTAAAGCCGCAAGTATCATTACAGAAGGAGATATCTCACATATCGAGAGCGAGATGGATGCTATAGATAATGATTTACCTCCGCTTAAACAATTCGTTTTGCCGGGCGGCAGTGAATCTGCATCCAGGGCACATCTGTGCCGGACAATAGCAAGAAGGGCTGAAAGGTGTATCTACAGAGTAAAAGAAGAATACCCCGTAGATGATAACATATTAATGTTTATCAATCGATTATCAGACTATTTTTTCTTACTGGCACGAAAAGAAAGTAATAAAAAAGGAAAAGAAATTTACTGGAATCAGAGTTTACTATAATATTATTTTTGATATATGAAATATTATTCTATTTTTGCGGAAAATATTAACCAAACTGGCAACTTTTAAACAAATATACTATGTATTGGACATTGGAATTGGCATCTAAGCTGGAAGACGCGCCTTGGCCGGCAACAAAAGAAGAGTTGATTGACTATGCTCAGCGCTCGGGAGCTCCTTTGGAAGTGATAGAGAACTTACAAGAGATAGAGGACGAGGATGAAATATTCGATACCATAGAAGATATTTGGCCCGACTATCCCAGCAAAGAAGATTTTTTCTTTAATGAGGACGAGTATTAGAGATAAAAAGGAGTAAAAAGCTTTAAAATAAAGCATATACACAGGCGATTAGGGTAACAAAAAATTATCCTAATCGCTTTTTTATGCTCTTTTTTACTATATTTGTTACCCTAAATACAACCCTAAAAAGGGTCATATTCCTTTAAAATTACATAGTAATGGGTAGAAGAAAAGCTGATAGACCAACAGGTAAATTTAAGTTACGCACAGACCAAAGCAAAGGGGATGATAAGTTTACTTTATATTTAGAATACACGCTCAATAGGAAGTTTGCTAAAACAACAACCGAATACAGATTCAAAATAACCGAATGGGATGACAAGAACCAAAAGGTAAAAGGAACTGTACCAAACTACAATCGTATCAATGCACAATTAGCCAAATTGAAAAATGGTATTGATGCAGCTATTATCGACTATCTTGATAAAACTAAGGGTAATACAAAGCGGAGATTGACTATTGATACTCTGCGAGCCATTGTTCAACAAAAGCCATTGACAGCATTAGGGAAGGTTGAAAATAATGAGCTCTTTGCAATGGCAGTTAAACTGCAAGAGGATGAATATTCACAAGGGAAAAATTCTTATAGCTTATATAAGAACAAACTAAATCAGATAGGTATATTTAAAAAATTTGTCATTCAGAAAACAGGTGAACAATTTATAAACTGCGATGATGTTGATATTGACTTGATAAATGATTATATAAAATGGCGAAAGGATAAAGGGAACAAACCTGTTACTATCAATAAAGCTCTTGTACCGATTAATCAAACATTGAAAATAGCAAGTATTAAAGTTGTGAGATTGTATAATAGATATCACAAGCAACTTTTTGTATAATAGAACATTGATTGGATTTAATGTGTTTTATCTTTATTTAAAGGTAAAAAGATATGATAAGCATTTGTTTATCGGTTAATAATAGTATTTTTGTTAGAGAATATGGAACATAATGTGTCGCTAAACAAGTTTCTGATTCAGTTAGGATTAGAAAAAGTGGTCTTCTTTAAGGATGAAGAAGGAGTATACTCCTCTGTCCTTCATTTCGACACGCAGAATAAGCTTAAATTAATTAACCCTGATGCAATCTACATATTCAATAACCAACCTCTAATTTTATTCTTCGATTTAACTGATAATACTGATAGTAAACGAGAGGATGATATTCATAAAAAAGTATGGTCTTTTGATAATTCTCCAATAGCTTTTGTCATAAAGAATGCTGAAATAAAAGTATATAATGCTTTAAATTATATAAAGAATGAAAAGCGTTTAGAGGAAATTGAAATATCAAGCGAGGGAATTCGTGATAGGTTTTCTTTTTGGAATTTGCAAAGCAATAATATTTGGAAGTGGTTCCAAGAAGAATATATTGAAACTACACGTAAGAAGGAATCTAAAAAACGTGTAAACGAAAGGCTTTTTCAAAACATCAGAGATGTAAGAAATACCTTGATTGATAAGACTAATGACCCTGAAGGCAGTATACCCAATTCCCTTATTTTAAGACTTATTTTTATAAGATATCTTATAGATAGAAACATAGAAATAGGCACAGAGTTTATAGATGGAGAGGATACCCTTTCAAGAAGATTAAGTTTTAGTAAGCTATTGCAAGACCCTGACAAATTATGTCAACTATTTACAAAATTAAATGACAGATTTAATGGGGTTCTGTTTAAAGATGTTGATATAAAGTTAACCACTGCAGAAGCAGAAGGCTTATCTGATATCTTCAAAGGCGAGATTCCAAAGAAAGATTCATTATTCTATGGTAGTGATTTTTATTTTGAGATATTTGATTTCTCCATAATTCCTGTTGAAGTTATTTCAGGTATATATGAATCTTTAATAGACCCTGAAACGAGAAATCGTCAATCTGCTGTATATACCCCATCTTTTTTGGTTGAATACATTTTGAATGATACTGTCGATGTTTTCTTAAATGAGAATAAAGCATCAGAATGTAAAATATTCGAGGTTGCTGTTGGTTCAGGTATCTTTCTCGTTCAATCTTTAAGAAAGATGATAGAAAAAGAGATTGAACTAAATGGAAATTTAGAAAAAGAGGCTTTTAGCGAACGTATTAGAAATATAGCCAAACGGAATTTATATGGTGTTGATATTAATAGAGAAGCTTTGAAGGTTACTTGTTTTTCTATATATATTGCCTTGTTAGACTATCAAGAACCGAAAGATGTTGATATTTATAGATTCCCTAATTTATTGGGTGAGAATTTATTTGAAGCTAATTTTTTTGATGTAGAACATGAATTTAATCAAATTATAAATGAAGTTAAACCCCAATTTATATTAGGTAATCCACCTTGGAAAAATGGGGGTAAAGATAAGGTTCACACAACATATTTAAGGAGCAATAATTTATCAAATATTGTTAGTGACTTTCAATTAGCTCAATCTTTTATTTTAAGGACTAAAGACTTTTCTGATTATCAACCAATATGTTCATTGATTATTTCAAGCAAAGCTATCTACAATAATAATGCTGTAAAATTTAAAGAGAAATTCCTGACAGATTTCAAGTTAATCAAATGCTTTGATTTGTCTGCAATACGAAGGTTAGTATTCGAAAAAGCGAATAATCCTGCAATGATTCTTCAGTATCAACATGCAAAAGGAAATAACACAAATGAAAATGAGGTAATACATCAATCTTTGAAAAATAATATTTTCATTAAAAACTTCAGGTTCTTTTCTTTTGAGAAGGGAGATATAAAAAGGATAAGACAAAAATATTTCTCACAATACAAATGGATGTTTAAAGCAGCCTTGTATGGGAGCTCTCTTGATTTTTGCTTGTTAAAAAAGCTCACCTCTACCAATACAATAGACTATGTATTAAGCAAGGAATATTCAATTAAAGCAGGAAATGGAATACACAAAGGTACTCCGAAAAGACATTATACTGATTTGATTGGCTTACCAATTATCGAAACTCAAGACATACAGAAATATTACACAAAAATTAGAGAGGAACAAAAAATACTTGAAGAAGAAGATGTTTTTTTAGAAGCAGGTAGAGATGTTTCTCTTTTCAAAGGAGAAAAAATTCTTTTAACCCGAAGTCCTAAAGATGAGTCTTTTATAATAGCCTCTTATTGTAAAGAGGATGTTGTTTTTAGAAATAGTGTCTATGGTATCCCTTTAGGTGGAAACACTGATTTAGCTAAATATTTATTCGCAATTTTCAACTCTAAACTATTCACTTATTATCAATATTTATTTTCATCGAATTGGGGAGTATATTATCCTATAATAAATAAAACAGAATATTTGTCTTTTCCATTTTTAGATTCAAACCAATTTGAAGATGAAGTCATTAAAACTGTGACGGACTTTATACAATCCTTTATAGAAAAAGAGGGTAATACTTCTGTAAATCAATTACAATTAGAGATTCTTGACAAAATTGTAGACAACATATATAGCATCAATGAATATGAGAAAGATATTATTGACTATGCTTTGAATATATCAAGATTTCAATTCCAAGGAAGCAAGCAACATCTTATTACTGATTTTACATATTTAGATGAAAATCATTATAGAAATCAAACTAAGGTTTTGAGAAATTATGCTGAGGTTTTCCTTAATGAATTTGGGAAAATATATGAAGGTGAATATATTCAGGTTGAAGTATATCCGTTAAGACACTTTATTGCAATGAATTTTACTTTTCATGAAAATGCGGTAAAAGATGTAATAATCTATCCTGATGATAAGTTTAATGAAGTTAATGTTTTTGAAAAATTAGGAGATTTAAGTATCTCACAAATCACAAATACGACAGACCCAACTAAAAATTTATTTATACAAAAGGACATCAAAGGTTTTGAAGCCAATTCATTTTATGTAATCAAGCCAAAGGAATATAAATGTTGGCATCGAGCAATGGCTTGGTATGATGTAGCTGAGTTTAAAGCCAAAATAGAAGAAGTAGAGTTAAATCATTTAAATAATGGGTCTAATGAGTGAGGCATCATTATTTATATCAAAACGTAAACATTCTATTACTGAAAATCGAGTAAAAAATGTTCTTTGGTATGTTGGGGAGTGCTATATACTACTCATAAATGACAAAGTCAAATATTCAGAAAAACTGCATGTCAAAAGCTCAACTATTCCTTTTGAAGATTATTTGAGAAACAGGCTTGTTGAAGACTATCTGATTAAAAATAAGAATTTACTAAAAGAAAGAATTTCAGAGTTGGATGAAATTAATTTTGGGTATGAAACTAATAAAGAATATATAGAAAAAGGAATATTAAAACCTGATAAAATTGATATTTATATTAATAAATTAGGTTTAAATGGAATTTTGGAAGATTCTGATGAAAATGTATATTATGCGATAGAGTGTAAAAGAATAAGAAACTTAGGAGACTCTACAACTCAATACATTAACGATATTGTTAAATTTTCCAATAGAGAGTATGTCAAACGCCGATTACCATTCGAAGGTCAATTAGGATTTATTGAGCTTAATTCAATTACTCATATAGAGGTATATGGAAATATTAATGATAAGCTGAATAAGGAAGCTGAAATTACAACAGATACGCCTTTACAACCTTGTACGATAAATCAAAATATCTCATGTTCCTATATTTCTAAACATAAGCGAAATATTGGAAATAAAGAACAATTTTCAATATACCATTTATTATTAGATTATTCAGATATTGTTATAAATTGAAAGGCTCAAAGTGAGCATTTATAAAATGTTATAAGTTTCACTAAAAGAGACCCTTAAAATAATCAATATATTGATAATAAGCAAGATAAATGTTAAAATAAATTCTTTAACGAAGATGAGTATTAATCGCTAAAACGGCAAAGACGTATAAAACAAAAGGAGATTGAGATATTAAAAAATATCCCGGTCTCTTTTTATTTTAGAATATTTTAAAACACTGATAGCCTATATTTCTTGTATCTTTGCCATCGGTTTATTTACCAACAGTTTAACTATATGAACAAAAAGTTACTCATTATACTTTTTTCTTTACTTACTACTTCCGGTATATTGGCACAGACCAGCGACCCTATTGCCTTTACTCTGAACGGAGTTCCTGTCTACAAATACGAAGTAGAATATGCATATAAGAAGGCAAACGAAAATCTGGATAATAAAATATCGCTAAAAGACTTTATGCCTTCATACATAGAGTTCAAAAGAAACGTAGAAGAGGCCAAAGCACAACAACTGGATACATTGCCACGCTACAAACGGGAATTTATGTCTTACAGATATCAAATAGCTACACCCTATATGTCAGATACTGTATATGAAAATGAATATATAAGAAAGATGTATGATCGTTTGCTCGAAAATATAGAGATAAATCATATCATATTTCCTTTCAAGACCAATATCATATTTCCTAAAGATACTGTTGCAACATATAATGAAGCGATAAGGGTAAGAGAACTCATTCTTAAAAATGGCTTTACAGATGAAGTTATAAAAAGTATCGATACGGAAGTTCCTGCCCATATTTTAGGGCTGCAGCGCCATAATGGTTATCTCGGGTGGGTAACAGCTTTTATCCTGCCTCCTGCTCTCGAAAACGCTATATACAACATGCCAATTGGCGAAATCAGTTTGCCGATACGTACTGCCGATGGATATCATATTGTCCAGGTACTGAACAAACGTGCAGCTGTTGGCTCTGCCGAAATAGAACAGGTTATGTTCCGCTTTGGGCATATACCTGCAACCCAACACCAAATAGATAGTGTAAAAAAGGTTGCCTTCAAAGAATATAACACCCTTCATTCTACTGATGACTATCAAGCACTTTGCGAACAGTTCTCCATAGCCTACAAAACAGGTGATAAAGGCTGTTATTTCGGCATAGTAGGTCTGGACTCCAAGCTCTCTCCCGAATTTCTGACAGCGACTTTCAATCTGGAAAAACCGGGAGATATAAGCCAGCCTGTGAAAACAGATTACGGATATCACATTATCCGGTTACTGAATAGAATACCGGTTCCCGACTATGAAACGATGAAAGGTCAACTCAGAGCCAAAATTGAAGAAGGAAACAGACGATACGACCTAAGCAAAGCAGGCAGGGAAGAACTAAGAAGTAAAGTCAATTTAAAGATAAGCCGGAACGAATATTCAAAATTTAATGATATTGCACACACTATATCACCTAAGGATTCTCTATTTCTGGTCGGAATCTCGAATACTGATGCTACCTTACTGGAAATAGACGGAAAACGCTATGTGCCTGTTAAAGAGTTTATTCGTTATATAGAATACCGACAAAGAATTTTAAAAGGACAAGATCCCGATGAGTTGCAAATGCTGACTGTCATCGACCCATCGCCCTACAGTTTGTCGACCGATATTCTCGGTGAATATTTCAGCAGTTTTATAACAATAATCATTAATGATTACCTGGACGATACTTTAGATGAACGTTACCAAGACTTCAAAGAAATTATGAACGAATTTTCTGATGGGCTACTGGTCTTTGAAGTAAAAGACAAAAATATATGGCAACGTTCTAAAACCGATGGAAAAGGATTGGAAAAGTATTTCCAAAAAAACAAAAGGAAATATAAACTGGAGGCTCCACAGTACAAAGGAGTAATTATACATGCAAAAAATGACGATGCATTAAAGAAAGCCCAAGCATTAGTAAATAAAGAGAAAAAAATTGAAAACCTTGTTAACGAAATAAGGGCTGACATCAATAAAGATACTATCTTAGTAAAATTAGAACCTGGCATATGGAGCAAAGGACAGAACCCTTATATAGATTATGAAATATATGAAGGAAATAAACCCTCTGTAGACAAAACTTATCCATATTTTTCCATACAGGGAAGCATCATCAGTAAACCCGAAGAATTCAGCGATGTGAAGGCTTTAGTAGAATTGGATTATCAGAATGAATTGGAGAAGGAGTGGAATGCCTACCTAAAAAGAAAATACAAAGTCAAAATTAACGAATCTGTATTGAAAACAATTAAATGAAGAATATAACTGCCATCGTAGCATCAATAGCTATATTATTTTTAGTTTATTCCTGTAATGAAAATACTAACGAGATCAATCAGGCACTAAAACCAATTGTTACCGTAAAAAATGAGACTTTATACAAAGCCGATTTAGATCAGGTAATGCCTATAGGCATGTCTCCAGAAGACAGCACTGCCACAGCCGAAGTTTTTATCAATTCGTGGATAAATGATAAACTGATGTATAACAAGGCAAAGCAAAACATCACTAACAGAGCGGAAATAGAACGATTAGTGGAAAACTACAGAAAAGATCTGGTAACCAATATATATCAGGAACAGCTTTTAAAGCAGCAACTTTCCAAGCTTGTATCTGAAAACGAGCTTACAAGCTATTATGAACAAAACAAAGATAGATTTGCATTAGAAGAGAATATCATAAAAGGCCTTTTTCTCAAAATCCCATTAGAATCTTCACAATTATCTAATTTTAAAAAATGGTATAAACAAGAAACAAGTGATGCGATAGAGAATATAGAAAAGACATGGCTGCAAAGCGCTGTAAACTATGACTATTTTTATGATAAATGGATCAGCTTTGGCGATATAATGGAAAACATACCTTTTATGATAACAGACCAGAAACGCTTCTTACAAAGCAATAAGAACATAGAGACACAAGACTCTACCTTTGTCTATCTATTAAATATAAAGGAATACAGACTTGAAGGAACTGAAGCCCCTTACGAATATATCAAAGGATATTTGTCCGAGATATTTACAGAACACCGCAAAGCCGACTACCTGAAACAGGTTCAAAAAGATCTTTATGATAAGGCTATCTCCGACGATGAAATTAAGTTTTATAACAAATAGAATATAACTTCTTTTTTTACGTTAAGAAAAAGTGAGACATTATCACTATATTTACGCGATTTTTAAAATAGAACAAAAAATATGATAGAAAAAACCGGAAAACTGATTTTATTAATAATATTGCTGGTGTCAGGCTTATTTTGTAAGGCACAGGATAACATTGTCGATAAAATAATATGGATAGTTGGTGACGAAGCAATCCTGAAGTCGGATGTGGAAAGGACCCGCATGCAAATACTTTCCAGAGGTGGTCGTATAGAAGGCGATCCTTACTGCTTTATCCCTGAACAACTGGCTGTACAAAAACTTTTTCTGGATCAAGCCAAGATCGACAGTATAGATATTCCTAATTCGAATGTATCCAGAGCGGTTGCACAACAAGAAAATGGCATTATCGCAAATATTGGTTCCAGAGAAAAAGTAGAAGAGTATTTACAAGCCTCTATGACTGAATTGCGCGAGGAATGGCGTGAAGAAATGAAGAACTCCTTTATGGTAGAAGAAGCAAAAAAGAACATTGTAGGAAAGCAAGGCAGCCTTACCCCTTCTGAAGTCAGGAAATATTATGCTCAGCTACCAAAAGACAGTTTACCATATATCCCTACCACTGTAGAGGTTCAGATAATAACCCAGGAGCCGGTAATACCTCCTACCGAAACAGACCGGATAAAGCAACGGCTTAGAGAATTTACAGACCGCGTAAACAAAGGCGAGAGTTTTTCTACACTAGCCATCATGTATTCTGAAGAACCAGGAGCCGCGCAATCCGGAGGAGAAACAGGATTTACGGGAAAAGCCCAATGGGTACCTGAATTTGCTAATATGGCTTTTTCATTGTCAGATCCTAAAAAAGTATCCAATATTGTAGAAACAGAATATGGATTCCACATCATCCAGCTAATCGAGCGCCGGGGAGACCTGATTAACGTACGTCATATATTATTGCGCCCAAAAGTTTCTGAGGAAGCGCTTAATAAAACTACTGTCAGAATGGATTCCGTTCTAAGCCTTATTGATGAGAAAAAGTACACATTCGAAGATTTCTCAATGCTATCATACGATAAAGATACCAGAAACAATAACGGCTTAATGGTGAACAGAAAACAGAACAGTTCTAATTTCGGAACTCCACGTTTCGAGATGGAAGATCTTCCAACCGAAGTGGCACGGGTAATTGAAAACATGAAAGTGGGAGATATATCGAAACCTTTCAAAATGCGAATGGATAAAAATCAAAAAGAAGTGATTGCCATTGTTAAGTTAAAAAGCAGAACAGAGAGACATATTGCCAATGTTTCCGACGACTACCTTATTCTGAAAGAAATAGTAGAAGCAAACAAGGAGCAGGAAGTCCTGAAAAAATGGTTACAGTCCAAAATAAAAGATACCTATGTTTTTATAGACGATGAATGGCGAAATTGTGACTTCCAATACTCGGGATGGATTAAAGAATAAAACATACAGCCAACAGAAACTGTGCTTAAAAGTTTAAGAAAATACTTCATACAAAGGCATAGAATACCTCTTATGAGTGTTCTATGCCTAATTGCCATTTATGTTACTGCCCAGTCGCTATCTTCGCCACAGCTAATAGACCTGGATATACAACAAGGAAAACCGCAGGAACCTAAAAAACCACAGGATACCATCAAAGGGCAAACGAAGATTGTCGAAATAGTAAAAGCTAAAACACACCAATGGAAACGATTACAAGATGTGCATGTACTGAAAGACAGCGTTATCTTTTTCCACGATGGAGCATATCTGTATTGCGACAGTGCTTATTACTATAGTAATCTGAATTCATTCGAAGCATTCAACAATGTACGTATGGAACAGGGCGACACCTTGTTTCTATATGGCAAATATATGCATTATGACGGCAATACCAGGCTGGTAAAAGTCCGTCAGGATGTTAGTATGGTGCACTCTCCTCAGGATGGAGGGAATCCGGTTACATTGTTCACCGACAGCCTAAACTATGAGCGTAATCTGAATCTGGGTTATTATTTCGATGGAGGATTGCTGGTAGACTCATTAAATGAGCTTACTTCATTCTGGGGACAATATGAGCCTAACATTAACCTTGCCACTTTCAAGGATAGTGTGATATTGACGAATGCTAATTTCACCTTATATTCCGATCAACTCAAATATAATACAGACAGCAGGCTTGCCTTTTTCTCTACTCCTACCACTATAGTTTCCGACAGTGGAGTCATTCATACTACAAATGGGTGGTATAATACAGCGACCGAAGAAGCCTTGTTGCTAGACCAATCCCAGGTTATTAATAAACAGGGTGACCGTATACTGACGGGTGATTCCATTTCATACAACAAACAGGGAGGTTATGGAGAAGTGTTTGGCAATATGTTTTTGCAAGATACAACAAATCATACGATACTCCGGGGCCATTACGGATTCTATAATGAGTTGACAAATTATGCCTTTGCTACAGATTCAGCTTTCTGTATCGAATATTCACAGGGCGACAGTCTTTATATACATGCCGATACGCTGAAGCTGATAACTATAATAGATAGTACCCGCATGAAGATAGAGCCGATAGCCCTGACAACAAAAATCCCTGCGCCTAACGACTCTTCGCTATATGTTATCGACAGCATGAGTCTGAATATGTCAGTCTTATCTCCGATTGATTCCGATTCTATACAAATCTCGGTTGCCGATTCATTAAGTTTCACGCAAATTAAAGCGGATTCACTTACTACCCCATCGGATAGTATACAGGTCAGCGACCCCATAAATAAAGCTATTGCAGAGAAACCGGATACGGTACCAAAGACTTACAGGATGATCAAGGCATATTATGGTGTCCGGTTCTACAGATCTGACATGCAAGGAGTATGCGATTCTTTGCAATTCAACTCTAAAGACTCGATTATCCATATGTATAAAGACCCTATACTGTGGAACGGTGAAAGGCAATTGTCGGGTGATACTATCGATATATTCATGAATGACAGTACTATCGACCGCATGCATATCAAACGATATGCCTACTCGATTGAGAAAAAAGACTCTATCCATTTCAATCAACTGAAAAGTAGGTCTTTGAAGATATTCTTTGAGAATAAGAAAACCAAGCAGGTACTAGCGGAAGGAAATGTGGAAACAATTGCCTATCCGGAAGAACGGGACGGAACTCTGAACGGAATAATGAACTGGCTTCAGAGTAGCTACCTACGCATAACAATGAATGATGGACAATTTCAGCGTCTGGTAGTATGGCCTAAACCTGTCGGGAAAGCCTATCCTTTCCACCTCATAAAAGAGGAAGAATTGAGATTAAGCGAGTTCTTCTGGTACGATTATTTAAGACCGTTGGACAAAGACGATATATTCCGAAAAGCCAAGAAAAGGGCAGGAGACAGCCGTCCTCCAAGACCTTCGATATTCACCGACAGCAGCTACGAATTTTAGATATTAATGAGCGACATAATACATCTTTTACCCGATTCTATTGCTAACCAGATTGCGGCCGGAGAAGTCGTCCAGCGCCCTGCATCCGTAGTTAAGGAGTTGATTGAAAACTCAATAGATGCCGGAGCTGATTCTATACAATTAATTATAAAAGATGCCGGACGAACACTGGTACAGGTAATAGACAATGGAAAAGGAATGTCTGCAACGGATGCACGTATGGCTTTCGAAAGGCATGCTACATCTAAAATCCGTACAGTAGACGACTTGTTCGCTCTCCACACAATGGGATTCAGAGGAGAGGCCTTGCCTTCTATCTCCGCCGTTGCACAAATAGAACTAAAGACACGCAGAGAAGAAGACGAGCTTGGAACATTGATTCGAATTGCGGGCTCTGCTCTCGAAACTCAGGAATGCATCTCCTGTCCTGTAGGAAGTAACTTTTCGGTAAAGAACATATTCTTTAATGTACCGGCACGTCGCAAATTTCTCAAACCGAACGATACCGAACGGAGAAATATACTGACAGAATTTGAACGTATTGTTCTGGTAAATCCCCAAATAGAATTCTCCTTCTTTGATAACGACATTGAAGTACTGAAATATCCTGCATGTAGCCTACGTCAACGGATTGTGAACGTAATAGGAAAGAACTTTAATCAACAGCTTATTTCAATCGATATAGACACCTCGTTGGTGAAAATAACAGGGTTTGTAGGGAAACCGGAGTCTGCACGAAAGACACGCGCTCTGCAATACTTCTTTGTAAACGGACGGTATATGCGCCATCCTTACTTTAATAAAGCTGTAGTAAATGCATTTGAACCATTGATCCCTGCCGGGGAAAACCCTAATTATTTCATCTATTTTACTATAGATCCGTCTGCAATAGATGTGAATATACATCCAACCAAAACGGAGATAAAATTTGAGAATGAGCAGCCGATATGGCAAATACTTTCTGCTACTGTTAAAGAGGCGTTGGGCAAATTCAATGAGGTACCAACAATAGATTTCGATACAGAAGGAGCCATAGACATCCCTATACACGACCCGTCAAAGAGTTTTGAACAGCCAAAGGTGCATGTCAATCCTTCATATAATCCTTTTAAAAGTACAACACCAAGTGGTACAACAGGCTATCAGCGTCCGAAGATGGACTGGGAGCAATTCTACGAAAGCTTTGAAAAGGAAAAGAAAGATTCCGAACAAGAAGCCTTTCCCGTATCTGGTATTTTTGACAATATAGAAGAGTCTGAGATGAAGAATAGCATGGATACCTCGGATGCTATTATATATTATCAATATAAGAATAAATATATAATCACATCTGTAAAGTCGGGATTAATGCTCATTGACCAGCACCGCGCTCATGTAAGAATACTTTTCGACAGATTCCTGAAAGAGATTCAGCAGAAGAGAGGTATCTCACAACGGACTCTATTTCCTGAAATAATAGAACTATCCCCTTCCGAATCTTCAATGATCCCATATCTGATAGATGACCTGGAGGCTGTAGGTTTCGATTTAAGCCATTTGGGGAATAATTCATATGCTATCAATGGTGTTCCATCGGAAATCTCCAATACTGACCCCGTACAACTTATCCACAACATGATAGGAAAAAGCATAGAGTCGGGTTGCGATGTGAAAGAGGAAATACAGGAAACTCTCGCTCTATCAATGGCAAATGCTGCAGCAATAAGGCCAAATCAGAAACTATCGAATGAAGAAATGGCCAATATTATAAACCAACTCTTCGCTACTCCTGCGCATAAGTTTACCCCTGATGGCAAAACCATCATCTCCCTACTGGAAGAAGATGTGATCGAAAAGATGTTTAAATGACATATATAACAGTCTGTAAAAAGTCTTACCTTTGAGATAATATGTTGTATTCTAAAGGCTATATTACCCCATCCACTCTTATCGGAATCTGGAAAATAGAAGAATCGAGAGATGATTTGCTATCCCTGCTGCAATATCATGAATGGGTACAGAATATCTATCCAATTAAGTCCGAATCAAGGGTATTGGAAATCCTATCAGCAAGGATATTGATCAAGGAACTTATAGGAGAAGAAAAGGAGGTCTATTATAATAATACGGGTAAGCCTTTTTTATCTGATGAATCATATCACATAAGTGTATCCCATACAAAAGGCTATGTTGCTGTTGCTGTTAATAAAGAAAATGCAATAGGCTTGGATATTGAGCATATATCTGAAAAGATTAGGCGTGTCCGTAGCCGTGTAATTGGTGAGGATGAATATATAGATGAGAAAAATGAACTCATCCACTTACTATTGCACTGGTCAGCCAAAGAAGCCATGTTCAAGTTTATAGATGCAGAAGGAGTGGATTTCCTTCACCATCTATTCGTTGACAGGTTTACTCCTGACAACGCCGGTATGTTTAAGGCATCGGAAAAACGGACTGATAAGAATCTTCGCTTTAATGCTTATTATCAAGTAGAAAGAGATTTTGTGATGGTATGCCTCGAAGCCGGGTAATTTAGCTCATTAAAAAGCTAAGATCATCTCCTGCCCCAAGTTCCTCAACATCTTTCCCATATTTGAATACACGAGCGGTCTTCTGGCCTATCAACTTAAGGCTATCACCTTCGAGGTTAAGCATCGTTCCTTCACGTAATCCAACAACATATACATCCGGATTTTCGGTGATGAACTCTCTGATCCTATCCTCCCGGGTTTCTCCACCATGATTTGCAGGATTATTATCCAGATAATGAGGATTGATTTGGAAAGGTACCAACCCGATCACATCAAAACCTTTAGGGTCTATAATCGGCATATCATTGGTCGTTCGTAGGGTAGGACAAGCTACATTCGAGCCTGCACTCCAACCGATATAAGGAGTACCTGCATTTACTTTCTTACGAATAGCATCCATAATGCCATTATCACGCATTGTCCTTACCAGCTTCCATGTATTACCTCCACCCACAATAATAGCTTCCGCTTCCTCCACAGCTTTTATTGGATTATCAAAATGATGTATACTTACCACACTATGACCGATCTCCATAAAGCGGTTGTTTACTTTTCCTTCATATTCATCATATGAAAAGGTAACTGCTGCATATGGTATAAAGAGTGCTTTAACCGGCTTTTCTCCCAAGAATATCTCTATATTATGTTTCGGATAATCCAGATAAGGTTCTCCAGGGTTTGTCGAGTTGCTGATAAGTAATAATCTCATAACAGTTGCTTTTTATGGTAAGTACAAATATAAACAGAAAGTAGGTTAATAACTAAATAATCCCTGCTAAAACTGAAGTTTTGCAGGGATTATCCAGGTTTATCTTAGTTCTTACTACAATACATATAATGAGCTGATAGATTCATTGCAGAGTACTCTTCTTATTGCATTTGCAAACACATCAGCAACTGAAAGAATCACTACTTTTTCACATTTCTTAGAATAAGGAATACTATCTGTAAATACCATTTCTGTCAGCCCCGAGAGAGCTACCCGCTCTGATGCCGGATCAGACATCACTGCATGACTTGAAATTGCCCTTACAGAGCGTGCGCCGTTAGTCATCATCAAGTCTGCGGCTTTAGTGATCGTACCTGCTGTATCCACAATATCATCAACTAACAAGACATCCATTCCCTTTACATCCCCGATAATCTGCATCTCAGAAATCTCATTTGCTTTCTTCCTTAGCTTATAGCAGATTACCATCGGTATACCGAAATATTTGGCATAAGAGCTGGCGCGCTTTGTTCCCCCAACATCAGGAGTAGCTATAACCAGATTTTCCTTATCCAACGATTTGATGTAGTCTACAAAGATAGCAGATGCATACAAATGGTCTACAGGAACATTGAAGAATCCTTGTATCTGATCGGCATGTAAATCCATGGTTATCAGCCTGTTGATTCCAGCCGCGCTGAGCATATCCGCAATCAGTTTAGCTCCGATAGATACACGCGGCTTATCTTTTCTGTCTTGCCGGGCCCATCCAAAATATGGGATAACCGCAATGATAGAATGAGCAGAAGCTCTTTTTGCCGCATCGATCATCAACAACAATTCCATAAGATTGTCTGATGACGGGAAAGTAGATTGCACAAGGAAAACCTGAGCTCCTCTGATAGATTCTTCATAAGAAACCGAGAATTCGCCGTCAGCGAAATGTTCGATATTCATTTTCCCAAGAGGGCATCCTAAGCTGGCACAGATTTTCTCAGCTAAATAACGGGATTTTGTTCCCGAAAAGATTTTGAAAGGAATGTTCGGTTCCATTAAACCATTCATTGTTAGTTGTGGTATTTTTATTATTGACTCTTATCGGCTGCAAAATTAGGAAAAACTAATCAGTCTTGCAGCCTAAACCATAGAAAATTTAATGATCTTACCGGAATACCCTTCAACGCTCAGTCTGAATAGCTTATCCCATCCGTCATTAAGCGCTACATTTTTCTTTGAGAAAAGCTCTTTTGCCGTTTTCACCTTATGAGGATTAATGCTCATATATTCAAATGCTTCCGCAGGGATGGAAACAGCAATATCTTTATGCCCAGAGTCAAAATTAGCTACTACTAATATAAACTCCTTTTTAGAGGAACGAAGGAATGTGTAAGCCTTTGTAGCGTCAAATTCATGATTCTGGTAGTTGGCATACATTATATCAAAGAATTTGCCTGAATTGATGCTCTCCTCCTCTTTGGCAACCTGAATCAATTGAAGGTAGAATTTGCGAAGCCTGATTTGCTCCGGGCTCAGTCCACTATTTCCAAAGATGCCTCCGTTTCTCCATTTGCGGACAGATTCCGGCGACCAATAGTCAAAAATAGTAGTTCGCCCGTCTGTTCCGCTGAACCCCTCTTTGTCCATTCCTCTTTCTCCCAGTTCCTGACCAAAGTATATCATCACGGGATTGGTATTCATCGTGGCAGATACTATCATGCCCGGTATAGCTTTGAATGCGTCTCCTGCAAAAAAGTCGGAAGCAATGCGTTGTTCATCGTGGTTCTCCAGAAAGTTCAGCATTTTGGGTTGGAGGTCTCCTATCCGCTGCCAGCTGAAGGTAATATCAGAAGAAGGCCTGCGCCCACAAATTACATCCCTGAGTGTATCGTACAAGTCGACTTTGTCATACAGGTAATCGAATAGTCCCCAATGCACATAGTTCTGGTACAGAGCCGGATTATATACTTCAGCGATAAATATTAATGATTTATTTTTAGCTTTAACTTTAGGGATTACCCAATTCCAGAATTCGACAGGAACCATTTCTGCCATATCGCAACGAAAGCCGTCAATTCCCTTTGATGTCCAATAGAGAAGGATATCCCTCATTTTAAGCCATGTCTCGGGAACAGGCGTAAAGCTGGTAGATTTCCCGTTCAGATAATTTATTCCATAGTTGAGTTTAACAGTCTCATACCAGTCGTTAACAGAAGGTTTGTTGGTAAAACAATCATTTCCTGTCGCTTTTGCTGGGTATTCGTTATATGCATCATCACCTTGATGAACCGCAAAGTCCAACTCTAATTTTTGATTCGGGATATAATAGAAGTTATTATCCGGATCGAAAGTCACAGCATTATTGTCATTTGCACCAAAGTCTTTGGTTTTACCCGGTTTAGCATCCGAATGGTATTGGCGGGCAACATGATTAGGAACAAAGTCAATGATTACTTTCAGCTCGTTCTTATGAGACCTCTCTACCAGTTCTTCAAATTCCTGAACTCTGTTCTCTACCTTATCCGCCAGATCGGGAGAGATATCATAATAGTCTCTGATAGCATATGGAGAACCTGCATTTCCCTTTATTACATCCGGATGATCTTTGGGAATACCATAAGCAGAATAGTCGGTTTTAGAGGCATGTTCAAGCAGTCCTGTGTACCAGACATGGGTAAATCCCATTTTCTTTATTTCTTTCAATGCTTTAGCATCGAAAGCTGACATCTTGCCAACTCCATTTTCTTCCAGAGTCCCATTCTCTTTATTAGTGTTGTTATCATTCCCAAACAATCGGGGAAGTACCTGATAAATAAATATTTTCTCTTTCATTCTTTCGAAATTTTATGATATTTACCTTTTACTCAATCAAAAACAATTTCCGGAAAGTCTTTTTTCAACAATTCCTTATTATCATTGAAAAAATCGACTGTCAGATCATACCCTGCCTGATAAATCTCTTCCACATGCTCAAGGTCGAACATAGAATATTTAGACAAAGAAGTAGACTCGATCAGATAATCACAAAGATTCCTGTCTAACAAAGTGTTGGAGCCTGACATGTAGTGGAATGAGCGTTCGGCTATATATTTTATCGAACTTCTGAATTCAGCTTTAGTAATAGGGCTGACGTTCACCCCTATGATTTTATGGCTCTCGCGACGTATGGTAGAAACAGGAAAGTTTTTAAATAAACCACCATCTACGTAATAATGTTCATTGATCTCTACCGGACGGAAGATAATAGGTACAGAACAGGAGGCGATTACTGCATTGATTAATGAACCCGAAGAAAAGACTTTGCTCTCTCCATGTTCTATATCAGTAGCTATCACATGTAGAGGAATTTTTAAAGATTCAAATGTCCTTGCCCTCAGATTCTTCCTCAGGAAAGAACGAAAACCATCGCTTTTGAAAAAGCCTCCATGAGGAATGGTAAACTCGGCAAATTCCCTGAACACCTTTTTCTTGAAAAACTCTAATATTTCCGAAGGAGTATGCCCATCTGCATAGAGAACTCCGGCAAAAGCTCCGGCACTTGTTCCGGAAATTACCTCGGGGAACAGTCCTCTTTCGTTGAGGGCTTGTAATACTCCCAAATGCGCGAAACCCTTTGCTCCGCCACCGCTTAACGCAATGCCTAAATGATATGTATCCTTAGCTGGACTCATACGGAATTAGTTTATATTCTATTATTGATATTTAAAGTAACTTGTTTTTAACTAAAAGGTAACAAAGGTTACAGATTTGAGCTGATAGCCGTTAGCTGTTGGCTTTTAGCTTTTAGCTTTTTTCTTTACATACTTGTTGGTTGTCATCCTGAGGTTACGAAGGATCTCCTTTTACGATTATCGGCGAAAAGATGCTTCCTTCGTCAGCATGACAAGACCAAGTATTTTAACTAAAAAGTAACAGATGTAACAGTTTTTAGCCATTAGCTGATAGCCGTTAGTTCTTAGCCTTTTTATTCCTTCCTCTTTGTGGCTTCGCTACCGCCTCTCCCTTTGGGGTCGGTTGTGGTGAGGTCGTTTCTCATTTTTTCAAAGATCGTTTTTTCCTGAAAGCTATCAACTAATGGCTAACAGCTAAAGGCTGGCTATACTATAGATAAATCTGTTTAAAAAACTTTATAGTTCTGTAAAGTTAGTGATAATAAATAGCATGATTGATAGAATAAACGCCGGAAATTTTCACAAGCAACCTGTCATAGTTATTAAACAGGGGGTTAAGCAAAAAGAGGAGTCTTATTTTCATAAAACTCCTCTCGTCTAATTATAGTATGGCTTAATTTATATAAGCTAATACTTGATTTTTCTGAACTTTAGCTCCCTGTTTTGTCTCGATTTGCACAATTGTACCTGATACAAGCGCTTTCACTTCCACGATACCATAATATGTCTGTATGAAGCAAATGGTATCACCTTCTTTCACTTTCGTACCGATAACCGGAGCTGTAGAAACATCGTCTACATCAATTTGCCAGATTACCTGTCCGCTGACAGTTGCCTGAAGCGGTTTAGCGTCCGGATATTTTTCCTGTATTGCTTTGGCATCGAATGCCGGAACTTCAACTACCTGACGAGTTACAATAATCGGTGCTCCTGCCTTTTCTTTCATCTTTTCAAGGTCCTCGTTGAAGCGTTGTTTCGCTAACCCAGAACGATAGTCGCGGTATTGGCGATCGTGCATTGCCAATTCAAATAGCTCCTCATCATCTTCACCATATTCCCAACCGTTTTCATCCATTTCTTTGCGATAGTCATCAAGAGCATCAGGATATTCATCCTGAGGATTTCCGGTAAAGAATTCAAGGTTCTTAGCCTTGGCTAGTTCAATGATTTCATCATCAAGTTTACCCGGAAGTGTTCCTGTTTTACCAAGAATCATATTCCAGCTATCTTTATCTATATTAGAAAAACGTGATTGTCCCTGAGCCATAGCGAAGATATTCATCAGAGCAATATTCTTCACGTATTGGCTAAATGGTGTCACCAACGGCGGATAACCAAGTTTAGGCCAGATAAATTCTACTTCTTCAAATAACTGAACAACAAGATCATTCAGTGAAACTTCTGCTTTACCATTGTTGCGAAGAGCCATATTGATAGCCGGGTGCATATTACGCAAATCAGCCATCATAGAACCCATCATACCGCCCGGAAGCCCACAACCGACAAGCAGGGAATTCATTATCTTGTTGGATGGATCGATCCAATAACCCAAAAAATCGTCAATGAAAGACTGAGTTAATGCACGCGCTTCCATGTAGGCATTCATATTGATATCAGGTACGGAGAAACCTGCATCTTTCAACATCGCCTGTATAGTGATAATATCAGGATGTACCATACCCCATGCAAGTGGTTCAATGGCTGTATCGAGGTAATCGGCTCCGGCTTTAGCAACTTCAAGCATAGAAGCCACAGAGAAGCCTGGGCCTGTATGTCCGTGATATTCTATTGGAATATTCGGATGCCTGTCCTTTAGTGCTTTCACTAACTTACCTAAGAAAACAGGGCGTCCTACCCCGGCCATATCTTTTAAGCAAATTTCATCTGCTCCAAAATCAACCAATTTATCGGCAAAATTTACATAATATTCAACAGTGTGAATCGGGGAGTGAGTAATACAAAGAGCGGTCTGGGAAATCATCCCGGCATCTTTGGCATATTTTACGGATAACTCAAGGTTACGAGGATCGTTCAGCCCGTCAAAAGAACGGGATATATTTGTTCCCTGTGCATTTTTTACTTTGAACATCAAACGGCGTACATCCTTAGGAACAGGGTACATTCTCAAAGCATTTAATCCACGCTCAAGCATATGTGTCTGAATCCCCACTTTATTAAAAGGAGCAGTCCAGGCGCGGACGGCTTTATTCGGGTTTTCGCCATAAAGCAAGTTCACTTGTTCGAAGGCTCCGCCATTTGTCTCCACACGGGCAAAACATCCCATGTCAATAATTACAGGTGCAATTTGTGTTAACTGGTCTACACGCGGCTGATATTTTCCTGATGACTGCCACATGTCGCGATAAAGAAGGCTAAATTTAATTTCTCTTCCCATGATTCTTTTTAGGTGTTATATCCAGATAAGAGCAGCATGTGAAAACAATGCATACTCCAATAATATTTAATTCTTTCGATCGTTTATAATACTCTAATTAGTAATGCAAAGTTAGGCTTTTATCTCTGAATTAGACAAGAAAAATTTTATTAAAATAGCCAAATTCTCATAAATAAAATTGTATTCATTTTATTTTTCATGAAAACAAATTAGATTCTGCACAAACGATGAAATAATGAGCAATTTCTTGAACTAATTCAACTCTTATACAGATAAATTAATCTATAAAAACAACAAGATGAAAAACAAGAATACCTAAATTATTTACCAATAAAATAAACTATCTTTGTCCAGCCTTATAAGTAAGGTTAACGGAGACTAATAATTAACTTATTTTCAGTAACAGTTAATGAAAATAATACAATCTTCTTTCTATATTTATTCGCTATAAACAATAACCTATTATATGACTTTCATAAATTGCCCGGACGAATCTAATTTGTTAAAGTTCATACCCTGTACTAATATACTTTATTATGAGCCCAATAAATGACGAATTGATAAAAGCATTGAAAGCTAATACCCCTTCAAAGGAGAATACTGTCAACCTATTGATGGGCATTATCCCTTTAGGAAAAGAAGCCGCGTACCGACGCCTTAGAGGTGAAATTCCTTTTTCTCTCGACGAAGCCTGTATGATTTCCAAAAGCTTAAACCTGTCTTTAGACAAATTACTTCAAACGAACTCAGATGGAATATACAATTTTCAATTAAATAGCATCGATTTCAGCAGTCCTATTGACAAGCTTCCTAAGATGATGCAGGATGTTTGTGCAGCCATATGCCATACAGCAACGTTTGATGATAGTATTTCTTACAGAGCTTACCGCTGCATGCCTTTTGAATTCCTTTTCAAGTATAATTCATTGTCCAAGATATATATTTATATTCTACTTTATCAACTCAACATGCTGCCTATTTACAAAGATACAGTGGAAATAGAGATTCCCGACGAGACTTTCTCGTTACAGAAGAAAATGGCCTCATGTATGCAAAAAATAACATCCATACTAATCCTGGATAAGCATATCTTTATTGATTTTATCGAAATAATCCGATATCTGGAAAGTATGGGAATCATACCTGAAAATGATATTCCTGTATTAAAGCAAGATTTGCTTTCGATGATCGATGATCTGGAAAGGTGCGCCCTGACAGGTTTATCCATGCACCAAAAGAAGATGGATATCTATATTTCACATATATCCTTCGATTGCTCTTATTCTTACATGGAAGGCGGCGGTTATAGAGGAACAGGCATAAGCATGTATTGTATCAATCACCTGTCTTGTGACAATCCGGAAGTATGTGATAATCAAAAACAATGGATCAAGTCCCTTATCCGTTTCTCGACATTAATCTCAGTATCAGGAGAATTACAACGCAATGAGTATTTCTATAATCAGCGAGAACTAATCAACGAAAAACTCTGATACCCGGAAATTACTACTACTTCTTCCATATTAAGGTCAGCCCGTCACGAACCGGCAATATCACTTTTTCAACTCTGGTATCCTGTACTATCACATCATTAAAACGCTGGATACCAATAGTCTGTTTATCCGATGGCTTTGCTGTTTCCAGCACATGTCCGTCCCATAATGTATTATCTGCAATAATAAGCCCTCCCGGCCTGACTTTATCAAATACAAGGTCATAATATTCTACATAATGCCGTTTATTGGCATCGATAAATACCAAGTCGAAGGTATAATCGAGTTTAGGGATAATTTCTTCGGCATCGCCTATGTGAAGGTGTATTTTATCGCCTAGCTTCGTTTTGTGCAGATATTTCATGATGAAATCTTCCAGTTCGTCATTCACCTCTATGGTATGTATTTCTGCATCATCGGCGGCTCCCTCTGCCATACAAAGTGTGGCATAGGCTGTGTATGTCCCTATTTCCAGTATAAACCGTGGCTGCATCATCCGGCAAAACATCTTAAGCATCCGTCCCTGCAAGTGGCCTGACAGCATCCGGGGTTTCAACAGGTTTACATGAGCATCTCTATTCAACTCGCGAAGCAGTTCCCCTTCTTCATCAATATGTGAGAGTATATAGGCTTCTATCTCTTTATCATTTTCAAGCGACATCTTATCAATTCTCTTTAAAGTTCCAGTTCGGATTTTTTGATCTTGCATTCCCCAGTATCGGTTTCAGCTCCTCTAACTTATCGGGGTATTGCCCTGTGACATCTGCTATTTCACCCGGATCGGAGTTCAGGTTATACAGTTCGTACCTCCTTTTTTCAGGGTTATTTACAAATAGTTCTATCAGTTTCCATTGATCTTTCAGAATTGCCCGCTTGCCTCCTTCCTCATGAAATTCCCAATATAGATAGTCATGATTTGCCTGTTGTCCTTCACCTGTCAGGGCTGGTAAATAAGATATACCATCAGAGCCTGAAGGTTTTCTTTCCCCTACTATTTCGCAAACAGTAGGCATAAAGTCCCAAAAAGCAGATACATGATAAGAAACCTTTTCCTTTCCTATTTTTGCAGGCCAATGCACCACAAACGGGGTACGGATACCTCCATCATACAGATCTCTTTTGATTCCCCTGAACGGCCCGTTACTGTTAAAGAATGCCGGATCGTGTCCTCCCTCTTTATGTGCTCCATTATCAGAAGTAAAGATCACTATGGTATTGTCCGCAATTCCTTTTTCTTCCAGTAAATCCATAATGCGCTGTATATCCTTATCCAGCCGGCTCACCATAGCGGCATATGTTGCCCGGGGCTTAGGCTGTGAACAATAATGATTTCCTATGTACGGCGTTTCACAAAACTGATCTTCATAATTTCCCAACTCTCCTTCGGGCACAATCAGTTCGGCATGAGGAATTGTAGGGGTGAGGTAAATGAAGAAAGGAGAACCACTGTTCTTCTCTACAAAGTCTAGTGCTTTCTGCATAACCAGATCATGTGAGTAAACTTCTTTATTCAGCATAATCCTATTATCATTCTCCCACAGAAAGGACGGATAGTAGCTGTGTGCATTCAATTGTCCCAGGTAACCGAAAAAGTAATCGAATCCATGCCTGTTAGGATGACCTTCAGTATCAGGCCCCCCAAGTCCCCATTTACCGATACAGGCAGTGACGTAGTTTTTCTTCTTAAATATATCCGCAACGGTTACTTCTTCTTTAGGCAAAGATAGGTCATATGTCTCGCCATTTGCGCTCTTTTGATCCTTATTCCCTCTTATATATGAATTTCCCGTATGCTTACCTGTAAGTAACGAACAACGCGAAGGCGCACTCACTGTAGAACCTGTATAATGCTGGGTAAAACGCATTCCGTTTGCCGCCAGTTTATCAATAGCCGGAGTTTTTATCTTCTGTTGCCCATAACAGCCTAAATCTCCGATCCCCAGATCATCGGCCATAATAAATATCACATTCGGAAGACTTTCCTGTGCCTCCAACCGCTCTGGTGTAAGAAAAAGGGCTAAGCCCCCCAAGGGTATTATTTTATATACATTTTTCATAATATCTTAATTAACCAGTATTATCTCAGGTTCTTTTCTTTGTGCATTTGCCTTTACAAACTTCCTTGAGGCTAATTTATAGATTATCCCTCTGAAATCACGTGCTTTCTGAGGACATACATATATGCATCTGGCACATGCTATACATAGCGACTTATCTGTCTTTCTCGGCGTATCTATATCGATAGCGTGAGTAGGACAATTGCGCACACATTTACCACAGGCATCGCACTTCCTGTTGCCCTTCGGTGTTAAAGGAACCGGCTTGGGTATCTTATATGGAAAATGACCTTTTACTTCAATTTTGGGGATTATAGTGATATCACTAATATTCTCCAATAGCTTGATACACCTTTTTCCAAAGTCTATTGTTTTCTCAGTATCATCTTTGTCAGGCCGACTCCATCCCACTTGAGGGAAGATGGAGTGCTGCCCTATAAAAGCGCCAGCAGAAACGATTGAGAAACCGTTTGCAATAACGATATCCCGAAGTTCCAATAAAGCATCATCATAATCTCTGTTGCCATAAACACAAACGATAATAGCCGGAGTGTTATTACCTGTAAACTTATTCAGAGAATCCACTGATATAGCAGGAACGCGCCCCGAATAAACCGGAAGACCAAATATAACAATATCTTCTTCGCTGAAGGTTATTTCTTCATTTTGTCCTTTTGTGATATCATATTTCACGATATTTACTATCCCCATTCCCTGAGCAATAGATTCTACTGTGCTTTTGGTCGTATTAGTCGCACTAAAATATATAAGGTTCAGTTTTTTGTACTCCATGATATTCTTTCGTTTTTAGTACTTTGCAAAAACAAATATATAAATTCTATTTGCGAATTGGTCGAATTATAGCCTCTCTTTTTCAAACTGTATCATATAAGCAATTGAAATATTTTAACTAAAAGGTGACAAAAGTAACATAAGTAACACTTTTTCTTACATTCTTTCAAAGAACATTTTTCGTTTTCAACTTTCCATTGTCAACTTTCAACTGATTAATACTA
>JAITVH010000156.1 GCA_031285905.1 Prevotella sp. | reverse complement strand
GCCGGGGTGGGGTGGATTTCTCTATTTTTCAAAGAACATTTTTTGCTTCGCACTATTTGCTAATTTTCATATCTGCTAATTTACTCATCGATATACTATAGATAAATTCAAAAAATAATTATATATATCGAACCATTACTTTGCATAATTATTTTATAATCTTACCTTTGCATTTCGGGCCTGGAAGAGAGGCCTGAAGATCAGACACCTAAATTTAATAAAATTGTTACTATGAAAAGAAATGCTATTTTTCTCGCATCCGCCTTTTTTCTCACATCTCTATGCTTTTCCACATCAGGTTGTGCAGAAGATCGTCCGCCTAAGACATGCGACACATTCGAAGAAATGGCCGATCCCACAGCTGATACCCTGTCGGACTGGAGCAATGTAACCAAAGGACTTCATGTTTCCTTTGCAAGTATTGATACAAGGTATCCTAAATCGGTAGCTCCTGATATCTCCAAAGTATCTGCAACCCAACTAACAGGATGGAAAGGAGAAAAAGTATCTGCACAGGTACTTATATGGAGTGCTGAAGAAAAGAGTCAACTGGAATGTGAGTTCAGCAATTTCACATCTCCTGCCTCATCCCTTCCGGCTGATGCAGCCCAAGCCCGTTTTGTACGGTATGTGATGACCGATGAATTTGCCGCAGGGTGCGGGTATAGAAAACCGGAAGATTTTGCCGCATCGTTGGCGGCTGATATGCTCGATAATATTGATTGCATAGATCTGCCCGCAAAAACTGTTCGTCCGGTATGGGTAACTGTATCTATCCCGGAGGCAGCAGAAGCAGGGACTTATAAAGGTAAATTGATAGTATATGCAGACAGGAAGAAACAACAGGAACTGGAAATAGAGTTGAATGTACAAAACCGCACTTTACCTCCGGCCTCACAATGGAGTTACTATCTCGATTTGTGGCAACATCCGTCGGCTGTAGCACGTGCTCAAAAACTGGAACTATGGAGTGATGCCCACTTCGAAGCGATGAAACCATTATATAAGTTGCTGGCCGATGCCGGACAGAAAGTGATTACAGCGACATTGAATAAAGACGCATGGAACAACCAGTGTTATGACCGTTATGAGGATATGATTATCTGGACAAAACATAAAGATGGATCATGGACGTATGACTATACTATTTTCGACAAATGGATCTCCTTTATGATGAGCGAAGTCGGAATCAATAAAACAATAAATTGTTATTCGATGGTTCCGTGGAATAATGAGCTTTGCTATAAAGACGAGGCATCCGGTGAAACAATTACAGTAAAAGCTGATCCGGGGACAGATATATTCAAAAAAGTATGGACACCGTTCTTAACGGACTTCGTAAAACACCTGAAAGAAAAAGGATGGTTTGAGAAAACTAACATTGCGATGGATGAGCGTTCACCGGCAGCAATGGATGCGACTATCAGTCTAATACAAGAAGTTGCCCCTGAAATCGGGATTTCTTTGGCAGATAACCATAAGAGCTATAAACGCTATCCATTCATCCGGGAAATGACTGTTGCCGCTGGCGCCAGAGTTGAGGAAGAAGATATTAAAATGCGGAGAGAAAATAGGTTAATCACAAATTATTATGTTTGTTGTTCCGATAAATTTCCAAACGTGTTTACGTTCTCCGACCCTGCCGAAGCTACATATAGTGCATGGTATGCCTTTGCAGCGGGATATGATGGCTATTTGCGCTGGGCGTATAATTCCTGGGTAGAAAATCCGTTGACCGATTCACGTTTCAGAACATGGCCGGCCGGTGATACATATATCGTTTATCCTGAGGCTCGTAGTTCCATTCGCTTTGAGCGACTGATAGAAGGAATACAGGATATGGAAAAAGTCAGGATACTAAGAGAGGAATTTGAAAAGAACGGTAATAAAGAGTCATTAAATTCATTAAACAGTACACTTGAAAAATTCAATACAATAGAGTTGTCTATACCATGTTCAGAAATGTTGAAGGAAGGTAAAGCTATTATTGAGAAATTATCTGAATAGCAAAAAATCATATATAACGAAGGTTTGATATAGGTAATACTAAAATGATTGGGTTATCTTTGTCAAACCTTCAGTTATTATATAAGGACATGAAAATTATTCTTTTAGCGATCGGGAGAACCGATGCAAAATATCTTCTGGAAGCCATCAGTGAATACACAAAACGGCTTGAGCATTATATCCCTTTCGAAATGCAAATTATCCCGGATATCAAGAATTCAAAAAACCTCACTTTTGAACAACAAAAGGACAAAGAGGGAGAACTGATCTTAAAACAATTACAGCCGGGAGACCATATTGTATTATTGGATGAAAAAGGAAAGGAATACACCTCTATGCAGTTTGCATCTTATATTGAGAAGAAGTCAATTGCCATTGCCAAGCGGTTAGTTTTTGTTATAGGCGGGCCGTATGGCTTTGCTCCTTCAATATATGGAAAGGCGAATGAGAGGATGACCTTGTCGAAGATGACCTTCTCGCATCAAATGGTGCGAATGATATTTGTAGAACAGTTGTACCGGGCAATGACCATACTCAGTAACGAACCATACCATCACGAGTAAACATACTAAAACATTCAATTACATTAGTTATTTTCTCGCAATGGCATAATCAAAATAAATTTTGTTTCTGCTCATTGCTTAACGAAAATATTCCCTTTATCGAGGAATAGAGACTAATCAACCTGATAAAGGGAATATAACATGAAAAAAAGAAACAATTCACTAAAAAATTACATTTCTACTTCTGATACCAATCGTCCATCAAACAGATTTATAATACGGGCGGCATAACCTGCATCATGCTGGCTGTGCGTCACCATCACGATGGTAGTTCCGTCATTGTTCAGTTCTGTCAATAAACTCATTACTTCCTTACCATTTTTCGAGTCGAGATTTCCTGTAGGCTCATCGGCCAGTATCAGTTTAGGGTTGGCTACCACTGCACGGGCTATGGCCACACGTTGTTGCTGTCCACCCGATAATTGTTGAGGAAAATGTTTTACTCGGTGCGATATCTGCATCCTGTCCATTGCGGCCTGTACCTTTTCCTTCCGTTGCGTAGCCGATACTCCCATATATAGTAAAGGAAGCTCTATGTTTTCGAATACATTCAGTTCGTCAATCAGATTGAAGCTCTGGAAAACGAACCCGATAACCCCTTTACGCAGGTTTGTACGCTGCGATTCGGTAAAACTGCTTACATCCGTTCCATTCAGGATATACTTTCCACCTGTAGGATTGTCTAATAGTCCCAGGATATTCAACAATGTTGACTTTCCACAACCCGAAGGCCCCATGATGGCTGTAAATTCTCCTTCCTTTATTTCCAGTGAAATATTATTCAACGCCCATGTTTCAACTTCGTCCGTACGGAATACTTTTTGTAAATCTACTGTCTTAATCATAATCTTTGTTTTTTTATGGTTTATACTATGTTTATTATTTTGGTGGGAAATGAACCGCAATGGAAAAAATACTTCTTATGGGTTTTCCCTTATCATCTCTGGCAGGTAAAATATCTGCTTCTTTTATTAACCGGATCGCTTCATTATCCAAATCTTTATTCCCGCTTCCATTTCTTAATATTTTGATACCTGAAGAGGTGCTATCCTTTTCCACCACACATTGAATAATGATTGTTTTGGAATCTTTTACCTGCCAATCCTTATATTTATTATTTATTCTGAAATAATTTATTGCATCTTCTAATTCTGCTGTATAGTAAGGCATTTTATGTACTATTGTATCTTCCTGTGAGACAGTCGGTATCGTATCTGTTTTTTCAGTCGCTGAAGATATGCTATCAGACAACCCCGCTTTATTAGATTTATTACATCCGAAAGCCAAACAGTACGTCACTATTAATATTATTATAACTTTTATCTTCTTCATAACCTATTCTAAAATCATTACCAGCATTTCCCCATCACCCAGGTCATTGTCGAGCGACTTGATCTTTTCTTGCTGCTCTTGCGTTAATGAACTGAAATCTTTTTGATTGATGATAGATTCGAGCTGGTATTTTGTATATCCTATATATAATAGTTTGCCGTTAGCTTTGATGTTATTCCCGATAAGGGGAATACCTCCTTCTATAGAGTTGCTTATCAGATATTCTTCAGGTAGTTTATGGGACGGTATATTATACAGCTTTTTTGACGCTTTATCATAATATGTATAATTGAATACTACCGCACCACTCTCCCTATTGCTTGGGCAGTCATAATCCTTGGTGTGCATTACGAATACAAAATCAGAGGTTTCTATCCATGTGTATGGAACCATCTTTTCCGATTTATCTCCATAGAGGGCTATTTCTCCATCCATTTTCTGGCTCCCGAAGTCCATTGTATAAACAGGGAGTAATTGCTTTTCCGATACCACTCTGTATATTGTATCATTATATGCCTGACGTACGGTTAGCTGGTCATTGCAATAATACATGAATCGGCTGTCAGGACTTGGTGATGCTTTATTTTGACGTTTAACAACGGGATTGTGATTCATGAAAAAACATAGCATATCTCCTTTATAATCTAAAGAAGCTAAGAATCCCCTGTCGTTTTCATCGTGCACACTGTAAAAATAACTGACCACTGTTGTCGGATTTAACAGATACGGTTCGCCTCCCACAGCTGGTCTTTCCAGATAGTTTTTCCTTGTCTTCATATTATGGAAATAGCTCTTCCATTTTTTATTTTGTATAACATAGAAAATACAATTATCCTCTAAGAAAGAGATACTGCCTATTCTTCTGGAAGAGTCATCCCATTCGTCCCAGTTAATTTCAACCGTTCTGTCTTTGGGTCTATAATTCGGTAATTTATCCATTGAAGCAATCGTATATTCAAATTTTCCATCCCAGTCATAACAATGGTATCCGAAATAACCATCTCCGGCAACTATTTTATCCTTTGTCACATATACCATAGAGTTCACGCCTCTGCTAGATGTAGAACTGTGCCCGGAATAGGTACGAACCCTGGCATCTCCTAAAAACGCTCCCTTATCCGGAGGTAACGGATGTTTAAGCTTCACATATTTTACTTTGGTGTAATAGTCTGCTACATCCAGATTTTTATCTTCTTTATTGCTATTGGCCAGACTAAGTCTGATCGGGGGATTATTTGGGTCTATCGAACGTTTTTCCTTATACTTCACTCCCGGAGCAGGTATAATGGTATCCAATATCTCTTCGGCCTCATATACTGTTGCTAAATTAGCCTCTTCGGTTTTCACCTCTTCCACCAATCCTTGTTTTTTACCCTTTCCTCCACAAGCAAGAAAGATAAAGAATATAATCAATAATATTAATCTTGTCTTATCCATAATTGGCCTTTTAAGTATTATTCAAGTATCATCACCAGCATTTCATTTGCCTGAAGATTTTCATTAAGTGATTTCAGTTTATCCTGTTGTGCTTGTGATAATGATGCAAAATCTTTTTGTTTGATGACAGACTCCAGCTGATATTTTGTATATCCTATATACAGTAGTTTCCCATTAGCCCTGATGTTATTCCCAATCAGGGGAATACCGCCTTCGATTGAATTATTGATTAAATATTCTTCAGGGAACTTGTGAGACGGTATGTTGTATAGTTTCCCGGATGCCTTATCGTAATAAGCATAATTGAATATTACACTTCCACTATTCCTGTTATTAAGGCAATCGTAGTCTTTTGTGTAAATGATAAATACAAAATCGGTAGTTTCAGTCCATGAGTATGGGATGAGTTTATTCGATTTATCACCGGACAATCCGGTCTCTACATCTAATTTCTGGCTTCCGAAATCCATGATGTATATAGGGCGCAACTCTTTTTCCGATACCATTCTGTATATTGTATCATTATATGCCTGGCGCATTGTCAACTCATCATTATAATAATAAAGAAACCGGCTGTCAGGATTTGTTACACTTCCCTTTTTAGGGGCTGGTAATAAATTGTAATTCATAAATACAGATAAAGTATCGCCTTTATAATCAAATACTCTAAATACAGGGCTTGGATTAGTTTCTCTCATCCTATAGGTATAGCTGGCAATTGTATTGGGCTTATACAAGAAGGTTTCTCCATACCAGCCCGGCCTTTCCAGATAATTTTTACGGGATTTCAGGTTCTGAAAAAACATTCTGGGTTTATTGTTCTCGATAGCATAATAAAGGCAGTTATCACCCAGAACCGAAAAATTCATTATTGTTCTATCAGATTTATTCCAGTTTATTGTTAGCTCATTTTTTTTCTGGTTATAGTCCGGTAAAACACCTCTTGAGGCAATGGAATATTCGAATTTTCCTTCTTTATCATAACAATGAAATCCGAAATAGTCATCCCCTGCAATAATCTTCTCGTCAGTTACGAATATGCTGGAATTTACTCCGCCTGACATAGACATTCCCTGTTCGTAATATACGCTTATACTCGCCTCTCCTAAAAATCCGCCTTGTTCAGCAGGTAAAGGATGTTTAAGTTTGGTATAACGTACTTTGGTATAATAATTTGCCACATCCAGGCTTTTATCTTCCTTACCTGTACCTGCCAGATTAAGTTTGACAGGAGGATTACTATTGTCAATAGTCCGGCTGCCTTTATATTTTACCCCTTTTGCCGGGATAACAGTATCCATTATTTCTTCCGAATCAGTGATGGCGATTATTTCCTTTTTTTCTTCCAAAGCCTCTTCTGCTAATCCCTGTTTCTTTTTTCCGCCGCAGGAAAATAGAAAACTTATTACTAATAATACTATTGTTGCCTTTTTCATGTTTGGGTATTTTATATGTTATCCATCAATTTATTTCATGTTACATCTCAGATTTATTCTGTTTTTAAAGCTTCTGCCGGGTTGTGGCGTGTCGTTAAATATATCTGAATACTTATTACACATGCAATTATCAGCAGTATCAGAGCAGGAATACCTAAGAATATCCACCAACTTAACGAAATACGATATAAGTAACTTTCGAGCCAGAGATTCATTATATAGTAGCAAAGAGGAATAGCCACAATAGATGAGATCAGTGCCAGTTGTGAAAACTCTTTGAGGAATAATCTTATTATATCAAAGAGGCCTGCCCCGTTTATTTTGCGTATCGCAATTTCCTTTGTCCGTTTTTCTATCATAAAGGATACCATACTAATGATTCCCATAAGCGAAAGAAGCAAAGAGATAACAGAGAAAATCGCCAATATTTTGGCTGTCCTCAATTCTACTTCATACATCTTATTAAAATCATCTTCCACAGTGTGGTACATTACAGGTGTACTTGCATGATCAGGTTTCATCTCTTTATATTTCTGTAATACATAATCCAGAGTAGCCTTCTTGTCCCTGCCTGTAGTTTTTACATATACAGTTGATGATGATTCGGGATTGAAACTTATTATCAAAGGAGTAATTTTTTCCCTTAATGGTTTAAAGTTAAAATCCTTTACAACGCCTATTATCTTGCCTTTCTGTCCCCATCCATAACTCACAGTTATACCCAAAGGATTCTCTTCTCCCATCACTTTCTGGAAAGCCTCATTTATGACTATATTATACGATTTATCTTCCGAATATTGCCACCATGTAAGTCCGGGAGGAATGAATTCGCCCGCTATGACCTCGAGGCCAAAAGTGTTGGCATAATGATAATCGCAGAATATTTGCGTAAATTCCATGGACTTTACATCCTCGGAACTCCCTGCCCACGATACTCCGCTATAGCCCCATGTACTGTTATATGGAGGTGAGGAGGCAATGGTAGCATCTATGACATTTGGATTTTCTTTTTTTATAATCTGTATGAATTCATCAGCACCATACCATAGGTTCGATTCCAAAACAATTATATTGTTTTTGTCTACTCCTGTATCTGCATTGAATAATCCGTTTATTTGCCTGTACATAAGAATGGTGCAAATGAGGATGGAAATAGACAGGAAAAACTGGAATCCTACCAGAGCCTTGCGGAATGTTTCCCTCGAACCGGTTTGAGACCCACCTTTCAATGCCCTGATGGGATTGAATGATGAAAGGTAAAAGGCAGCATATCCTCCTGATAAAAGACTGACAATAATACAAAATACGAAAGTGATGAGAACAGTACCGGCATCTAATAACAATGGCACTTCATTACCCATTATTTCACTAAAGTCAGGGAATAGGAATTTAACAAAAAACAATGCGACAAATACTGCTACAAAGGATATGATAAACGTTTCGGACAGGAAACGGATTATAAGCTGATTTCGTGTCGATCCCGAGACCTTACGCAATCCCACTTCTTTCATCCTGCTCATGGCACGGGCGATAGATGTATTCACATAATTGATGACAGCGATAACCAATATGAGGAAAGCAGCAAGAGAAAACAAATATATTTGTTTCTTATCGCCATATGTCTCCCAAGACGTATTAACCGACAGGCTTTCATGAGAATTAAGATGGATATCCTTTATCGGTTGCAGCGCCAGTTTGTCTTCCGTCTCATTCATTGTAGATAGAAAATCTTCTATCTGCGTTATCTTTTCCGAACTCAATTTTACATTTTCTTTGAGCATGATATACTGTATCCCGCCAAATGAACGGCCGGAAGGGTCTAAAATATCAAACCTTACCTGCGTATTCTCCGGCATTTTTACAACGGCTTCGATGGTGCATGAAACTCCTCCTCCTGTACCAAAAACGACAGTTTGACCGATTGCTGAATTCTTTCCGAAAAACTTTTTTGCTGTTTCCTCAGACATAATACACCCTCTGTTTTTTTGCACAGACTCAGGGCTTCCTTCCACATATTCGTAGAAGAATATTTTTAAGAAATCGATGTTGGCTTTTGTATAATCAGCCATGATTCCATCAACACCCTTTTCATCACTTTCTTTATTGAAAGGTAACATTTCATGGGAGATATAGGTTGCAGCCTCTATTTCCGGAAAAGCATTTTGCAGTTCGTTAATAATTGGAGGCCTGAAGTAAGATGAATAATGCTTTCCGTCTGTACGATTTTCTATTTTCAGTACCTTATAGATTCTTTCGGAATACGGATAGCAATCTTCGAAACTCAATTCGAATCGTACCCAGAAAACAAGCAATAGGCAACATGCCGTAGCAACTGCCAGACCAATAACATTGACAAAAGAATAACCTTTGTCGTTGGAGATACTCCTGAAAGCAACTTTGAAATAATGTTTTAGCATAATGTATTGGTTATTAGTGGTTTTTATTCTGATTTTAATACTTCAGCCGGATTTTGGTTGGCAGCGCGCCATACTTGTGTAAATACAGTGGCTGTTACCACCAACAATATTCCTATCAGTATGAATGCATATATCCACCAATTTATTGGGGTTTGTTGTATATAGTTTTCTATCCATACCAACATGATTTTGTATCCGATAGGAAAAGCAATCGCCGCAGCAATCAACACCAAAACCCATTGCTCTCTGAGCATCTGCCAAACGATAGAGAATACAGTTGCCCCGTTTACTTTACGGATGGCTATTTCTTTGCGGCGTTTGGTACAGATGAGCGATACCATCGAATAAATACCGAATATGGAAATAACAATACAAACAATAGTTGCAATTCTCAATATTTTCAACAGAGCTTCTTCGCTGGTAAAGAATTTCTGGTAGCGTGCAGCTTTATAATCAAAATAGGGTATAGCGCCGGGGTAGGTCTTTTCCATAATTTCTGTTATCGCCTTTTCTGTTTCTTCCTTATGCATTCCTTCATATTCATATAAAAACGCTCTTTTATTTTCAAAAGATGACCCTTTAAACGGCCTGAATATAATAGGTTCAGCTTGTTTGCGTGGGTCTAACAAATAGTCCTTGAGAACACCTCTTACTTGCTGGGAATCAACCATTTTTCCAACAGACTCATGCCATCCGAAAAATTTTGCTGCTGCTTCATTTATATAACAAATATCTTTCCCTTGCTTCTCTTCTGTTTCCCTATCCGGTGCTTGTCCTTCAACAAAAGTCAATCCATAAAAATCGAAGAAATCATACGTGACCATCATCAAATTGAAAACAACAGGCTCGTCATCTGCTTTTCCGTCCCATGAGCTTATCGTGGTAACAGACCACCCACTCCAAAAAGCGAGTTGTGTGAAAAGAACATTCTTTATATGAGGAACGTTCTCTATTTTATCTATTACCGGATCAAAAATCATTTTGTCATCAGGAAGAAATATTTGTACGATATTTTTCCATTTAAAGCCTATATCTGCATTGCTCAGATGGTTAACTTGTTTGATAAAAATAGTGGTACAATAAATAAGCCCTATACTTATGAATAATTGTAGGAATACACATATCTTATAGAAGTAATTGAATCCATCCCTTTTTGTGCTTTTTACGATACCTTCACGCAGAGTCTTCTTTTTGAAATAATATATCTGGATAATAGTTACCAGCATTATGTAAACAATAACAACGCAGCAGTATATTAAAGCATTGATATATATAGATGTGTCATCCAATACAATTTTAGATAAATCTTTGAATGATGGCAATATAAGATGAATCGTAAATAAAGCTAACAATAGTGAAATGACTAGCACTAATAGAACTTCAATCCCAAACAACAGAAGGAAGCTATTGTCAGTAGCGCCGTTAACCTTCCTTAATGCCATTTCACGGCTTCTTATCCTTATTCTGCTGACAAGTAAAATAAGGTAATTAAATATTGCACAAATGATAACCAATAGGCCGGTAAATGCAAATTTTCCTATACTATTATATGAAATAAATTCCTTCTTATTCAGCACTTCTTGCCTGAGTGATTTTATTGGTATTATTTCTAATTTGTATTCAATTGCGCCGAATAATCCTCTATTTTCGTATTTTCCGATTATTTCATTAAAAGCTTTCCAGTCTGTATTTTGATATAATAAGAGAAAGATCTGTGTATAGTATGTTTCTTCATTCTCGTTAAGTGGACGTATCGCATTAAATTCAATATTGGTATTTAGTGGCCATGATTTTATGACATCCCTTACTTCAAATATCATATCACCATTCATAACATTGATATCCTTGCCTTCCATTTTTTTAGTTAACGGGTCTTCATCTGGGAAAATTTTTCCGGCAATCTTATCGGTTAAGATTATAGAATTGAGATCAGCTTGATTATATTGAAATCCCGGATCCCTCAAATCAAAAACATTGAAGAAAGACTGGTTAACGCTTATCGTTCTCAGATATTCACTTTTGGCAATAATACTTCCTCCTTTAATATAAGCAATATCCTCGATTTGTGGAAATTTGGCCTTCAGGTCATTCCTTAGTTCCACCACTTTTTCAAAGTTATCTTTACTTTCCGAAAAAGTGCCGTTATCAAAACTTCCCCGTAATAGGTATATTCTGTCTGCTTTAGGATGGAAATGATCATATGAACTTTCATATTCTCTCCATAATGCTGAAAGCGAAAAGCAGGTGAATCCGATGGCAAGCCCAACAATACTTATTACAGTCTGTACTTTGTATTTCCAAAGATTCCTGAATGCTATTTTAAAATAGTGTTTTAACATAATGATTAGATTTATTCTGATTTTAATACTTCAGCCGGATTCTGGTTAGCAGCACGCCATACCTGTAAAAAGACAGTTATGCTGACGATCACAGAAATAGTGACAATAATAAGAACATAGAGCCACCAGCCTATACTGATTCTGTTGACATAGTTTTCCAGCCATGTGGACATTATTTTGTATCCGATAGGGAAAACAATGACGGATGCTATAATCAGTAAGATGAGGTATTCCTTCACCAGACCCCATATGATAGAGCCGGCGTTTGCCCCGTTAACCTTGCGGATGGCGATTTCCCTGCGTCGTTTGGCACAGATCAGTGTCACCATAGAATAAATACCGAAAATGGATATGACGATACACACCAGAGTGGTGATAATCAGTAGCTTTAATAATGCGTTTTCGGAACTATAATAATTCTCATAAATATTATCCATGTATGTAAATTGGGGTTCGGCATCCTTGTCGTCATTGTGGATAATTTTGGTAATCGCTTCCTCACATTCTTTCTTCATACCTTCTTTGTACCTATACACAAATGAATAAAATTCGGTAGTCTGTTCTAAGATAATTGGCGGAACTTCCATTTCCGGGCTTTCGGGATGAAAATCTTTTATTATTCCAATAATTACCCTTTTCCCCAGAGTTTTTCCTATTGGATCATCCATCTCAAAAGCTTTTACAGTTGCTTCGTTAATTATAATCTCATTTTTATCTATTTTTCCTTTATCAAAATTTCGACCTTCTTTAATTTTGATATGAAAGAAATCGATAAAGTCAGTAAATACATCATATGATTCAAGTGGGACAGGCTTAGCGAGAGGTTTCCCATTCCATTCACTATAAGTAGACCATCCTCTACCTCCAGGAAACATCATTATGCTTTGATGCTTAAGGACATTCTCTACTGAAGGGAGAGGCGCTATTTTATCTGCATAAGGCCTCATATCTACCCATCTGACACTGACGCTGGCGACGCGGTGCCAGTCAAACCCCACGTCCTGGGTCATCAGGTGGTTTGTTTGCTTGGCAAGGATCAATGTGCAAAAGATAAAACCGATACTAACAATCATTTGCAGCGATACGCATACTTTATAGAAAATATTATTGCTGCTGTTTGCCAACGATTTATTGATAGAGCTGTAAAGAGTTTGTCTTTGATAATAATAAATAGGAATAGAACTAATTAACAATATTATTGCTGTTAATAATAATATGTACTTTAAAGCCTGCAGATAAATAACCGCAGAAGGTAAATTAACTCCCGATAATTCCTTGAATCCCGGCAATAGCAGATATATGAGCAAATAGCCGATAATAAGGGTACATAACAGGATAAGAAGGAATTCTGTATACAGCAGGAGTAATAAACTCTTTTCCGAAGCACCGTTTACTTTACGCAAGGCCAATTCTCTGCTTCGCATCTTTATCCTGCTAATAAAGAGCATAATGTAATTGAACAGGGCACAAAAAGCAATCAAAAGACCGGATATGGCAAATAAACGGATATATCCATATTTGACGATACTGTTATGCGTGGGATAATCTATTTTGAATGTTCTCAGCGGCGAAAGTATAGCTCCTTTGGGCATCATACTTTCGCCTGAGGTATCGATATTTCTCAGTTTTTCATTTAAAGCCTCGACATCCACTCCGGGCTTTAGTAAAGCATATGTATAGTATGTTGAAACCTGCCAATAATCAATTACACCAAAAGGCATCAGGTAATCAAACTTGATATTTGTATTTTCAGGCCATGAAAGCACCTCTTTTTCTACTTTCATGGTATTTCCCTGAAGCGTTCTTATTTCTTTTCCGATCGATGATTCTTTTCCGAAAAGCCTTTTTGCCATATTACTGGTTATCACTACTGGTAAGTCCTTTTCCGGCATTGGCACCTCACTACTAACAGAACCTTCTTTCCATTGAGGATAGAAATAAGGCATACGTAAATCCTTGTGTGATAAATCGAAAATTTTGGCGAAGCTTGTATCCACATGCAATCCTATCAACATCTCAGGACCTGTTGGCGTCTCTATCAATTGGTGATTCCACTGCGTATTTGATATCTCTTCTATCTCAGGATAATTTGCTTTAAGATAATACGCAAAAGGATATTGTGTCCATTGCCGTACATTTAAAGGCTGGGATGAATCGATATACTGTACAATATATATTCTGTCGGCTTTTGAGTGAAAATCATCGAAACTTTCTTCATATTGTAGCCAGAACATAGACATGGAGAAACAGGTGAATCCAACAGCCAGGCCTATAATGCTTATTATCGTCTGATTCCGGTACTTGATCAGATTCCTCAGTGCTATTTTAAAATAATGTTTCAGCATGATTTATGTAGATTATTTTTATTCCGATTTTAATATTTCTGCCGGATTCTGGTTGGCAGCACGCCATACTTGCATAAATACAGCAACAGTCACCACCAATAAAGTCCCTGTAAAAATGACGGCGTATATCCACCAGTCTATCGTTGTTCTGTTGGTATAATGTTCTATCCATGTAGCCATTATTTTGTATGCGACAGGGAAGATAATTATAGCCCCTATAACGAGCAAGGTAATATATTCTTTTAGCAGTCCCGCCAATATGTCCCATACCCGTGCCCCGTTTACTTTACGGATAGCTATTTCCTTGCGTCGCTTGGCACAGATGAGTGTTACCATGGAGTATATGCCGAAAATGGAGATAATGATACAAGTAATAGTAGTTACGGCAAGCAGTTTCAGGAGTGCGTTTTCGGACTTGAAAAGGTTTTCGTAAAAATCTTCCATATAAGAAAAACTGACTTCATTGTTTGGATAGTCTTGTTTTGTCATATGTTTTATAGCTTCTTCTGTTTGCTTCTTCTGTCCTTCCTTATATTTGTAGGAAAATGCTTTGAACTCATCATTCCGCTCCATGATAATAGCATGTAAAGGTAATTCGGGATTTTCCACATAAAAGTCTTTCGTCACACCGATAACCTTAGCCCATTTATCACCGTTGAGTTTGATTGTTTTACCTATCGGATCGTTCCACCCGAGAGCTTTAACCATCGTTTCGTTGATAAGAATCTCTGATTCATCGAAACTATTTTCATCAAAGTTTCGGCCTTTTACTATTTTCATGCCGAAAAAGTCAATAAATTGAGGAGAAATGCCTAAAATCTCATAGTCGAATTTAGATTGATCCGTCTTATTTTCCCATTCAAATGCGGTCGCAAAATATTTATTTCTCCCCCAGAGGATCGTACTACTGTGTTTGAGTACCTCTTCCACTGATGCCAGCTGTTTTATTCTATCAGCATAGGGCTTGGTATCTATCAGCCTAGCTATATCCAAATCTATCAGAGAAATACGCTCTCTGTTGAATCCGAGGTCTATCCTATTGAAATGGTTCACTTGCTTTGCCAATACTGTAGTACAGAATATGAATCCGATGCTTATAATAATTTGCATCAGAACACATATTTTGTAGAATATGTTTTTCCCTGTGTGTGCCGATTCTTTCTGTATGGTGCTTTGTAACGATTTATGCTGAAAATAATATATAGGCAGGATGCTGATGAGCATTATGACGATAAAGAATACGACAAGATACATGAATGTCTGTACGTAAATGCGTATGTCGGGAAGATCAGTCAGCATCGACAGTTTCTTGAAATCGGGTAGTATCGCGTAAATGATTGCATAGCCTAATATCAGTGTAGCCATCAGTATAAGGAAATATTCGCTGTATAGCAATGCCAGCAGACTACGGGTAGATGCGCCGTTCACTTTCCTGAGTGCAAATTCCCTACTTCTCATTCTGATACGGTTGACAAAGAGCATCAAGTAATTAAATAGGGCACAAAATGCAACCAAGAGTCCCGACAGGGCAAACAGCCGAATGTAGTTGTATTTGACATGTCCTGATTTGTTGGGGGCTATGATGTTCAAATCTTTGATAGGAATAATAGTAATTCCCGTGTTTCCTCTCAACTTGTCCTCATCAAACTCAAGTAATTTTTTCTTTAATTCTTCTGCGCTGGCGTTTTCTTTGAGTAATAGAGCAGTATTACACATAGAATAGTTCCATTCGTTTCTAACCGTTGCCGGTATTATAAAATCAAACGGGATATTCGTATTTAGAGGTGAATCGTCAATTATTTTTTCTATCAGATATGTATTCTCTCCATATTTTGATTCTATTTCTTTGTCTAAAAGAGACTCTCCGCCTAACAGTTTTTTCGCCGCAGACCGGGTAATAGCTGTCGGTATGCGTTTCTTGGGATTGTCATCGTAGTAGTACGGATAGTTCAGGCTTTTTTCCGGGAAGTCGAATATTCTGGAGAAGGATGAATCTATGGCTATACCTATAAACCATTCCGATTTAACTCCGACATTGGCTATAAACCCATCATATCTTATAGATGTTGCCTCTTCTACTTCCGGATAGGTTTCTTTCATATATTGAGCCAAAGGGTAGGGGGTTACTTTTAAGTATCCGCTTACATCTGTACTATCTATATATTGCACAGAGTATATCCTGTCGGCTTTGGAATGGAAATTGTCATAACTTTTTTCATATTCCAACCAAAACAAGGATAACGAAAAGCAGGTGAAACCAACTGCAAGGCCGATAATACTGATGACCGACTGGACTTTATATTTCCAAAGATTCCTTAGTGCAATTTTAAAATAGTGTTTCAGCATAATCTCTCTATTTTTTATTCTGTCTTCATTACTTCCGCCGGATTTTTGCGGGCGGCTCTTATTACTTGAGAAAGAACAGTAAGGATTACGATTGTAAGGGTAAATGCAAATACCAGTACAAACATCCAGAATTCGATACTTATCCTATATACATATTGTGTAAGCCAATTATGCATAAAGTAGAATGCAACAGGCAAAGCAATCACATTGGCAGCGATCAGCAATTTGGAATACTCGGAAAGAAACATACGGATAATATCTTCGGTAGTAGCACCGGAGACTTTTCTGATCGCAATTTCTCTTCTACGGCGGTCTATATTAGATGAAGATATAGAATAGATTCCGAATATGGCTATCAAAATGCATAGTACGGCAAGTACTGAGAATAATTGCAGGCTTGCATGCTCCGACTTATTCAGATTGTCCAATGAAGTACTCAGCCTTTCAATCTTATGTTCTTCAGGATCTCCATTTACATAATGCTTTTTAAAGATTTCAGTCATAGTGGCTATAGCCTCTTTTTCTCTGCCTTCTTCTACTCGCACATAATTATTATAACCGTTCCATTTGTCTGTCATATGGCGCAGAATAGTGGGATATACAGGATTTTGCAGGCTCGCGGTATGAAAATCTTTTATAATACCTACAACTTCCGAATCACTTGTGTGATATGTTCCATCCCGGCCAATCGAATGATTAGGCACTTTTATTATGCTCCCTATCTTGATAGTTCCTCCTGATAAAGCAACTAAACTCTCCGTTATTATTATTTTATTAGAACTATAAAAAGTTCCCCATGAGTTTGTTTCGGAAACAACATCTTCGTCGCCGAATGTTCTGCCCTCTATGAGCGGAATTTGAAATCCGGCGATAAAATTTGGCCCAACCTCAAATATCTGAACAGAGTGTTTCAGATCATCAGGTTTCCCTTCCCATCCTACTTGCCCCTGCCGGAAATAAGGTTTTTTCTGTATACTAAACAATCCTGTTGCGATAAACTCCTTGACAATGGGGAGGTTATTAATCTCCTTTGTGATGCCCTCCCTGTCGCTGGCATCCATATTTAGTTGTATGAGCCCTTCTTTTTTGAATCCCCACTCAAAGTTGCCCATAAATGATACCTGCCTGTAAAAGACAAAAGCCGACATGAGGAAGAATATACAAATTACAAGTTGCAAAGCGATACTTGCATTCCTAAAAGATTTATAGTTACTCCCTTTGAAAGATTGGGACAATGATGTGAAACGAATAATTCTGGATTCGGCAAAAAAGCATATAAAGAATATGAGGACAAATACTGTAAATGAGAATAAAATATATTCGGGAATAAGTTTCGAAACGAGGATTTCGGTTTCAAACCTTTGTTCAAAAAACGGGGTAATATATAACAAAAGACAAAGTCCTATAACGAATATTATGATCAAATGGCAAATAAGTTCTATTTGTAGTTGCCTGATGATCGTTTTGTTTTGTGCCCCTACAGCTTTGCGGAGTTTAAATTCTCTTATCCGTTGTAATATACGATTGACATACAGATTGAGAAAATTGAAAACCGCGCATAATAGTAATAATAACCCTGCGCCCACAAAGGTTTTTATATAATTGATATTAAAAGAAAGCTCAGAGCCAAGGGTATGCCTCATATCAGTTATATGGGTGGCCTTCAATATCAGATTCTCATTGAATTTTTTATCGATCAAATAATCCTGTAGCTTGCTTTTAAATGCATTTACATCCGCTTTTTGATGTAAGCGCACATAAATCTGGTTATCCATCACGAACCATGCTTTATCAGCCGCTCTTTTATTTTTATCTCTCCTGTCATAAATATCCGGCCTGTACCCTTCTGCCTGAAGGTTTGAATTGAGGGGAGGATTTTCCATTACAGCCACAATCGTTAGAGGATTACCAGAGCCTCCGTCTATGACGGTACCTATAGCCTCTTGGGGAGTAGGCCAGTATTTTTTTGCAAAATCTTCCGTTATCACTAAATCTGTGGGTTCGTATAATAGCCGGTCAGATTTACCCGCAATTATCTTAGGTGTAAACAATTCAAAAAAATGCTCATCTACAAATTGAAAATCAGGATAGCCCAATGCCTTCTCGCCCCATTTTACAGGTGCGCCCCAATTATTGTAAAACATGGCTATATTTTCCACTTCCGGAAATTCCTGCTGCAATTTATCTGCCAATACCAGAGGCAGGTAATCCTGCCTTTTTTCGGTTTGCTTATCTATGCCATATATACGGTATATATTCTCAGAACCGGGATGAAAATTGTCATAGGATGTCTCATACTCGAGCCAGTTATATCCGATGGCAAAGAAAGATATGCCAATAGCCAGCCCGATGATGCCTATCAGGTTCTGAACTTTATGTTTCCAAAAGTTCCTTAATGCAATGCGCAAATAGTGCTTTATCATAATATATAATTAGCCCTATTTCAAAATTAGTTCCTGTGCTTCACCGAAGTTATCATATCCGGAAATGACTATTTTGTCCCCGGCCTGTAACCCCTCTATGATTTCGTATTGTTTCGGATTTTGCCGGCCAATGGTTATAGGTACTCTTACAGCCTTGTTCCCAGCTTCATTTAGCTTGAATACCCATTGTCCGCCTGTCGATTGATAGAAATTGCCTTTGTCTACAATCAGGGCATCCTCAGGTTGCCCCAGTTCTATCTGCAACCTGTAGCTTTTCCCTATCCTTATATTATCCGGTTTTTTATCTATAAATACAAGGTCTACAGCAAATTGCCTATCAGATATCTCAGGATTAATTTTCGATATCTTTAATGGATATTTCTCGTTTTGATAGGTAATGGTAGCCGGTAGCCCAAGAGAAATACGATCAATGTAATATTCACTAACTTTGGTACTTAACTTTATCTCTTCTATGGTCTTCAATTCTCCTATATTGCTACCGGCACCTACCCTTTCCCCGGGGATCACACTGATAAAGCTCAATTGCCCGTCCATCGGGGCTCTTACTATTAAGTTATCCAATCTGTCTTTACTCCGGCCGAATCTTTTTTCTTCCCGTTTGAGGTCATTCTGCATCAGGTCGGTTTGGATAACATTCATCAGAGAATCATGTTCCAGTTCTTCCAGAAGTATGGTGGCGTTCTTCTGATTAAAGTTGTAATCGTCGGAAGCTACATCAAGCTGTGCTTTACTCTTAATGCCGATCTCAAATTCTTCTTTATCCAGATGATATTGTTTTTTGAGGCGTTCCAGATCATAGACGGTTTTCATGGTAGTACGCCGTAGTTCCGAAGATTTGCGTTTCATTTGCAAACTTTTTTCTTCATGGGATATACGTTGCTTTTCCAGATCGTCCTGTTCATCGCCAATAACCCTTACCAGTTCGGGATTTGAAAGAATGAGTATTGTATCACCCTTGGTCAGACTTGCGCCGTCGTCTGCCACTATGCGTTCTACCGTCCCTGCTTCGAGGCTGTTAACCTTTATCGTCAATTTAGGATTGGCGATGCCCTCCACATCGAGGTAATCAAGGAATTTACCCTGGGTTATTTCTGCTACCTGCAGGTTTTCGGAGTCGTATCTCAGTTTTGTTCCACCTACCGATGTGGCTAGTAAATAAATAAGCAGTCCGGCAAATAGGGCACCTGCTATGATATAGTATTTATATCTTACAACCGGGGGTTTCTTCTTAATAGGTATATCCATAATATTGTAATCTTTATTTTATCAGTAAATCATAATCCTCTGTAAGAGGGATGTTTTTTTCAAAGTTGTATAATGTCATGCTCTGTAAAGCATAATACAGATACCAGTAATTGTAAAGGGTATTAATATAGTTACGCTTTGCCGCATCCTTTTCTGCAATGGACGAATTAAGATCCAGAATTGTCGATTTTCCGAGGATGTATAACCTTCGGGCAACATCGTTTCTGCGCTGTGCCGTTTGATTTGTTTTAGAGGCCACATTTACTTTATTGGACTGTAAGTTAAACTGTTTTACGGTTTTTGTAATATTGTATTCAAAATTTGTGCGGTCTTGTTCTACCTGTTCGAAAACCATATCTCTGTTCGATTGTGCAACCCGTACCTGTCCTTTTCCTCGTCCCCAATCGAGTATCGGTAAGCGGATACCAATTTGTACATATTGTTGGTTGAGGGGATCTTTATAAGCAGTACTTATTTTTTCGCCTGTTTGCGTGAGGCCCAACTGTGCATAAATATCGGCTTTGAGCCCTGCGTTAGCCTTTGCACTTGAGACCGAACTTTCGCTCTCATATTTTCGTCTTTGCATATTTATAATGTCAGGGCTGTTTTCGATAGCCAACTGCAAAGCCATATTCTGATCGATAATAAGCTGGGGAACATTTTCGTCTACCAGCACTTCAATATCTATGGCTTCCTGAATACCCAGATATGAGCGTAATTCATGTGTAGAATTATCAACGTCAATCTGTGCGTTCATCATATTTGTTTCTTCATTCAGTTTGTTTATTTCGAGTTGCAACATCTCGTTTTCTGTAATGGTACCTATATCGTATCGGCCTTTTGCGAATGTGTATAAGGTATCGGCATTGGCATAGTTTGTCCGTGCTATTTCCAGATTGGTTTGTGCCGACGCCAGATTAAAAAACCTGGAGACTGCTCGTGCCGAAACGAGTTCGAGCGTTTCTATGTACGATTTTTTTGCAGCTTCAAAACGCAGGGGCTGTATCTTTTTATCCCATTTCAATCCATTGTAGCCAAACAATGATTGCTCGTATGTTACAGTAATAGGATTGGTACGGTAAGAGGTTTTTTCATTATCACCAAACAAGTCCAAGCGTTGAATACTCGATCTCAGAGATAGAGTACCTCCCGTGAAGGTTATATTCTGGCTTAGAGACAGATTTCCATCTACAACGAGTTGATTTTGTTCAGCATATTGGGAACTACCATCCGATAAGGTTACGACATTGATACTATGGTCGAAATTAGGAGTAGAATTGAAAGTCAAGGACGGTAAATAATTGGCTTTGTAATAGCAATAGCTCCAGTAGGAAGACCGGAAATTGTGACGGGCTACCAAAACATCAGGAGATTGCTTGCGGGCCATTTCAATCGTCTGTATCACAGTGAGAGACATTTTCCCGTTATTGCCTTCTTGCGCAGTTGCAGTAAAACTATATAGCAAAATAATGAATAGGTATAATAGTCGTTTCATCAGTATAAGATCTTTTGGATTTTAGATTACAAACTCTATGCCATGTATATAATTGGTTTATTATTAGATAATTATGTGTTTTAAAAAAGAATATAATGTGCAAAAACGAACAAAAACATGTTCGTTAACGCACTCATATATTAAACTTTTATACGTATTTTTACGATGACGATTTAATTTCATAAGAAAAATGAGCGCAGACACCAGAGGTAAGGTATTGATTGTGGATGACAATGAAGATGTTTTATTTGCATTGAACGCCCTGTTATATCCTTATGTGGAGAAGATAAAAGTTACTACAACACCGGAAAAGATAGGGAAATACATTGAAGAATTTCAGCCGGATGTTATTCTGCTGGATATGAATTTTCAGAGGGATACTGTGAGTGGCAAAGAGGGATTTTTCTGGCTCGACAGGATATTGAAGATTGACCCTCAGGCTGTGGTCATACTGATGACAGCATATGCCGATACTGAAAAAGCAGTGCAGGCCATTAAGGCCGGAGCTACCGATTTTATCTCGAAGCCATGGGAAAATGAGAAATTACTGGCAACTGTTTTTTCGGGATTGAAGTTGAAAGAATCGAAAAAGGAAGTGAGTAACTTAAAGAACCAGATGGAGGCGTTGAATGTTTCAGCTCCTGAGATGAATGAGATCATCGGTGAGTCGGAAGCAATGCAGGAAGTTTTCTCTTTGGTAGAGAAGTTATCCGAAACAGATGCCAATATTCTTATATTGGGTGAGAACGGGACAGGAAAAGATATTTTTGCCCGGGCTATTTATCATAATTCTCCACGATCTAAGGACGTTTTTGTAAGCATCGACCTGGGTAGTATATCTGAATCTCTGTTCGAAAGCGAACTTTTCGGTTATGAGAAAGGGGCTTTTACTGATGCCAAGAAAGAGAAAAAGGGACGTATGGAAATCGCATCGGGTGGCACTCTTTTCCTTGACGAGATCGGCAACCTGTCGTTACCTATGCAGGCAAAAATGCTGACAGCAATAGAGAAAAAAACGATCTCCCGTCTGGGGTCGACAAAGAATATTCCTATCGATGTGCGGTTTATTTGCGCCACCAATGCTGATATTTATCAGGCGGTGGAAGAAGGCGGTTTCAGACAGGATTTATTATACAGGATCAATACGATAGAAATTCATATCCCTCCCTTGCGCGACAGAGGCAATGATATTGTGTTGTTAGCCGAATATTTTGTCCATAAATATGCTCATAAATACAAGAAGGATATTCAAAAGCTTTCGTTGGAAGTAAAACGAAAATTGTGTGCATATAATTGGCCGGGGAATGTGAGGGAGCTTCAGAATACGATAGAAAGAGCTGTAATCCTTTCGTCAGGGAAAGTCCTTAAGACCGAAGACTTTATATTAAATTCGAAAGAAAATAAAAAATCGAGAACAGCTGAAAATCTGAATCTGGAGCAATTAGAGAAAGAAACTATAGAAAAGGCTCTCACTCTTTGTAACGGAAATCTGAATAAAGCTGCCGATATATTGGGTATCAGCAGATTTGCCCTATATAGGAAAATCAATAAAAAATGAAGAAATACTATAGCGGACTTATCATTCGTATCTCTCTTCTGGTAGTTATATCGGTGGGTATCGGAATATCTTTTTCTATGGGCTCTTATTGGCTGGGAACTATTCTTATTATGTTTGGTTGTTGGTCTGTTTATTTTCTTTTTAAGTTTTTGAGGCGTACTGTAAAGGATATGAAGCGCTTTATCAGCGCTATCCGTTTCTATGAATTTAATATCTCTTTTCAGGGCTTTGAAGATAAAGGTCTTTATCCTGACTTGACGTCAGGCTTTGAAGATGCTATCGGTAAATTCAACAAAAAAATACAACAGATAGAGGCAGACCAGAGTTTTTATGATATATTGCTGAACAGGGTAGATTCGGGATTACTTGTATTGGATGCCAATAAAGATATCAGATGGATAAACAAGCCGGCTCTCGAAATTCTGGGGAAACCGCAGCCTCATACATTATATGACCTATATATGAGTTCGCCCCAACTCCCTTCTATATTGGAAAATCTGGCTCCACGAGAAACCCGAACCGTTAAAGTACACAATGGAAAGAAAGAATACAGTATCCTGATAACGGCTGTTCTGCTCAATATAAAAGGACAGCAGCAAAAACTTATAAGCCTGAAAAATATCCAGACTGCGCTGGAAGAAAATGAAAGCGAAGCATGGAAAAAACTAATCAAGGTACTCACACATGAAATGATGAATTCTATTGCTCCTATCATTTCATTGTCTGATACATTCTCTAAAGAAAATGTTAAGGTGGAAGATAATCGCATGATCTATAGTGCTATGCAAACCATTCATCGGAGAAGTAAAGGTCTTGTGGAATTTGTAAACAATTATAAGAAGATTACCCATTTACCGGCTCCTGTTTATAGTCAGTTCAGGGCAAAAGAACTGATGGAGGACATTAAGAACCTGCTAACCGCCGAAGGGATCAAGTTCTCTACTACAATTATCCCTGCCAGCATTGTTCTTAATGCAGACAGGAACCAATTGGAACAAGTGATGATCAATCTGATAAAAAATGCATGGCAGGCTTCATCTGAAAATGAGAATCCGAAAGTACAAATAGAAATCACTCTCAACGAATATCAAAAACCGGTTATCACAGTGTCGGATAATGGATATGGTATCCCTGAAGATTTGCTGGACAAAATCTTCATCCCGTTCTTTACCACAAAAAAAGACGGTTCCGGTATTGGATTAAGCATCTGCAGACAGATAATAAATGCGCATGGGGGAACAATCTCTGCCCAATCGGAGATTGATGCGGGAAGCCGGTTTTTCATCAGGCTTTGATAAAGTTCATGATTATTTTTTGAATTTATCTATAGTATATCGATGAGTAAATTAGCAGATATGAAAATTAGCAAATAGTGCGAAGCAAAAAATGTTCTTTGAAAAATAGAGAAATCCACCCCACCCCGGC
>JAITVH010000117.1 GCA_031285905.1 Prevotella sp. | reverse complement strand
CTTTTTTATAGCCTATCTTCCTTGGCTTATTCAGTTGTGGGAACAAGTTGATAATGTTTCATCTGATTACTGGATAAAGCCGCTGACCCTGAACGATATATTCCTGCATATTTACTATTTCTATTCACCAAAGGAAATCTGGCTGCCATTTACTAATTTTACAAAAGGGCAAATGATGACCGGATTAATAATTCTGATGGCGATACAGTTGATCTTAACAATCAAAGTGTTACTGTCCGGTAATACGAAGAAAGATAGAATGTCATTGCTCACTATCTTCTCCTTTATTACATTTCTTATACCCATAGCGATAGGATTTATTATCTCCGTTGCATACCTGCCCATATTAGTGACACGTTATATGACCTGTTCACTTGGCCTTTTCGTTTTAAGTCTTGCTTTTGTTTTGGCAAAGGCTATGGAATTTCCTGTATGCAAGCGACTCTCATCTGTTTTCCTGCTTCTTCTGTTTTTTACCGGGGGAGTAAGGCTCTATTCCGGTGTGGATTATTATAACCGTACCGAATCGGCGTATCAGGAAATCCGACAGTTTGTAAAGGATGGAGGTCAGGAAAAAAAACCTCTTGTTGTTAATGATTTTTCCTATCATGTTATGCCCCGATTGCAGATGATAGCTCCGGATAATGAATGTTTTGTCTTATTGACAGGTGAGGGGAAAGAGGATTTTCATCCATTCCGCTTTCAAAAAATAAGACCGGAAGACTTTGTTGCAGAAGAATTTATTCTTGTACATCAGGATAGAGAAGCCATACAGGACGATTTCAGGCAATACAGAAAATCGTTATGCCGTTATTGACAGTTTGCATGCTACAGATATCCGCTTGTATCATATGAAAAAGGTAACACCATAGAATGCCATAATGTTGGGAAACATTTATCTATGTAATTAGAGCCAATAGCCTTTAGCTGATAGTTCTTTGAAGTGTTGGGATAAGTAGTAAGTTTTAAGTATTAAGTTGAAAGTTATATAAGATACGAGTAGACAAGACACAAGATACGAGTTATTAACTGATATTTGTTGACTATTAACTGAAAAAATGTTACTTTTTATATCGTAGATATTCATAAAAATTAAATGGCAAATGAAGCAAAGCATAGATTAAACATTTTTTCATACCTTTGTCCCCTGAAAAATAGAGATATTAACATGGCAGATACCAAGGCGCAATTTGAGCAGGTGATTGCGATATGTCGCAACCTTTTTGCTAAAAAGCTGAAAGATTATGGAGCATCGTGGCGAATCCTTCGCCCTCAGTCGGTTACAGACCAGATTCTGATCAAGGCAAAACGTATAAGGAGCATTGAAGAAAAAGGTGTAAGCCTTATCGATGAAGGTATCGCTCCTGAGTTTATTGGTATTGTAAACTATGGTATTATAGGGCTTATCCAACTCGAACTCGGATTCTCCGACAGTGTGGATTTGAACGAAGAGCAGGTTTTGGCGTTATATGATAAGCATATGACCGAGACCAAAGAGTTGATGTATGCAAAGAATCATGACTATGACGAGGCTTGGCGGGCTATGCGCATCAGCTCATACACAGATCTTATTCTGACGAAAATATACAGGACAAAGCAAATAGAAGAGAATAAAGGTCAGACTATTGTATCGGAAGGTGTCGATGCCAACTATATGGATATGATTAATTATTCGTTGTTCGGGCTTATTAAACTTGAATTTCCCGATAACGAAAACTAACTGCTAATGAGTAAGAAGGATATTGGGATAAAGATATTAACAGAGGTTTCCAGAGTTATTCTTGGTGTAACCTTTATTTTTTCCGGATTTGTAAAAGCTGTAGATCCCTATGGAACGGCATATAAGATAGACGACTATTTTGCAGCGTTTAATCTTACCTCTCTTACTTTCTTTTCCTTTCCTTTTTCGGCCTTACAGAGTATAGTCGAATTTGCAATGGGAGCTTGTATGTTGTTTGGGCTTTACCGCCGTTGGAATTCCCGGCTTACATTAGTGGTTATGGTTTTTATGACCATCCTTACGCTTTATCTGGCCATTGCTGACCCTGTGGAAGATTGCGGTTGTTTCGGAGACGCACTGGTTATTACCAACTGGCAAACGTTTTATAAGAATATAGTATTGCTGATATGTTCCATTATTGTATTCAGATATTGTGAACGGATTAGTAATTTCTTTACAGGTAAAACTTATTGGCTGGCATTTCTGTATATACTTGTTTTTATTAGTTTATTCACATTCCGTAATTATATATATGAGCCATTATTTGATTTCCGCCCATACAAAATAGGGGCATCCATACCCGAACAAATGGGGGTGGAAGAAGGTAAGGGCCGTGAAGAGATATCTATGCTGGTCTATGCCAAAGACGGAGTAGAAAAAGAATTCACAGAGGAGAATTATCCATGGGAAGACAGTACTTGGGTCTTTGTTAGGATGGAAACCAAAGTGTTGAAAGAAGGTGTGACATCGAAGATAAAGGACTTCGTGATAACAGAACTCTTCTTTGATGCAAAGAAGTCTGAAGTTGTAGCTCAGACCGATATTACAACTGATATTTTGTCCGACAGTGGCTATGTATTCCTGATGTTGTCGCCGTCTCTTGAAGATATGAGTACATGGTATCTCAGCAACTTTGAGGATGTGAACAATTATGCAGATTACGGAGGATACAAGTTCTATTGCGTAACATCGTCCACTACTGATGAAATACTGCGTTGGTCGAAAGAAAACGTTATAAACTTCAAATTCTGTACGATGGACGAACGGGCAATAAAGACTATTGTGCGTTCCAATCCGGGGCTGATATTGCTGAAAGACGGAGTGGTAATCAATAAATGGGCAAATGTAGAAGTCCCTGCAGAAGAGGATCTGGTTAAGCCTTTGGAAGAATTATCTTATGGTCAGTTGATAGATACGGAAAGACAGGATAAAAAAAATCTTTTTTATTTAAGTGTGGCTTTCGTATTTCCTTTGCTCGGTCTTAAAGGTCTGGATTTTCTGTTTTTCAGACGGAGAAAGAAAAAGGAGGAAGCGCAGGAGGAACCCGAAGAATAAATTGAGTATAATTATATAAATAAAACGCTTTAATTATGAGAAAGAACATTGTTGCAGGAAACTGGAAAATGAATAAGAACCTACAGGAAGGAGTAGCTTTTGCTAAAGACCTGGAAGCTGCGTTGGCAGGTAAGACATTGAAATGTGATGTAATTATAGGAACACCGTTTATTCATCTTGCTAGTGTTGCATCATCTACAAAATTGGGAGTTGCTGCACAAAACTGTGCTGATAAGGTCTCAGGTGCTTATACCGGAGAAGTATCGGCTGCTATGATAGCATCTACAGGTGCCAAATATGTTATTCTTGGACACTCTGAACGCCGTACATATTACGGAGAAACAGATGCTATCCTGAAAGAAAAAGTATTGCTAGCTTTGGCAAATGGCCTTAGCCCTATTTTCTGTATAGGTGAGACTAAAGATGAAAGAGAGAAAAATGTACATTTCGATGTAGTTAAAAAACAAACTGTAGATGCGTTATTCGAACTTTCAGCCGCAGATTTCTCTAAAATCGTTATAGCTTACGAACCGGTTTGGGCTATTGGTACAGGCCTTACAGCTACATCAGCTCAGGCTCAGGAAATGCATGCTTACATCCGTCAGATTATCGCAGATAAGTATGGTAAAGAAGTAGCAGATAACACTTCTATCCTTTATGGAGGTAGTGCAAATGGCGGAAATGCAAAAGAATTATTTGCATGTCCGGATATCGACGGCGGACTTATCGGTGGTGCTTCTCTCGATGTAGAGAAATTTATCCCTGTTATTGAAGGATTCTAATCCGGCACTATAAATTGCAGGGCTGGAGACAGTTCCTGCAATTGCTTTTAAATAAAAGGACTTCCGTAGCCGAATATAATTATTATACTTGGACGAACGGTAAACAGGTCAGTGACCTCAAATAAATCAGTATGAAAAAAAGTATTTATAT
>JAITVH010000012.1 GCA_031285905.1 Prevotella sp. | reverse complement strand
GGCGGTGTAGGCAAAAGTACATTCACCGTGCTGACAGCAAGTTGGCTGCACTACCTCAAAGGACTGAATGTAGCCGTCATGGATTGCGACTATCCGCAATGCAGTGTCTATGAAATGCGAAAGCGTGAAATCCGACAGTTGGAAACCAACCTGCATTACCAGAGTAAAGCCATCTCCCTGTTCGAGTCATTGGGCAAACAGACCTACCCAATCGTCTGCACGAAACCCGAAGAGGGTATCGACAAAGCTCGTGAGTTTCTCGCCAATGAAGCGGAAGACTACGATGTGGTCTTCTTCGACCTGCCCGGAACCATCAACAATGATGGCGTACTCTCCACTTTTATGTCTATGGACTACGTGTTCGTCCCAATGGTTCCCTCGCGTATGTCGATGGAGAGCACACTCTCGTTCATTGTCCCTGTGAGCGAAGTACTGGCAGAGCATGAAGAGCTGAACCTGAAATCCATCCTCCTGTTTTGGAATCGGGTGGACGGGCGTATCAAGAAAGAATGGCTCACCCATTACGAGAAAGGTATCCGCGAGTTCGGTTTGTCGTTGATGCAAACCGCTATTCCGCAATCCGTCCGCTACGACAAAGAGCAATCCATTGAGGGGAGTGATGCAGTCTTTCTCTCTACTATCTTCCCCGCCGACAAGAATCTTGTCAAAGGCAGTAATTTGGATTTGCTGATTGATGAGCTGATGAACATTACTCACCTAACACCTTTATTATAATGGCGACAGAAAACAAATTCGATAAACTCCGCTCAATGGTGCATCAGGGCGTACCGATGGAAAAGCCCGTGCAAAAGACAGAGCAGGAAAAGAAAGAAGTGGAAACTGCAACAGTGGTAGCGGATACACCTATCGTTCAGGATACCGATACTGTTACGGAAGCGGCTACCATTGAGCCTACTGCTGAACCCGAAGAACCGATGATGGAATCTACACCAAAGGTTTACGAGCCTACCGCTAAGCCTGTGGAGAAACGCAAACGTAAACCACAGGCAGACTACCAAAGCCTGTTCTTCAACCGGATAGACTTCACGAACCGCAAGCCGCTTTACATAACGGCTGTTACCCATCGCCGATTGATGCGGATTGTCCACCTGTATAATATTTACACCTGAGTTCTTAAGGATAGTGGCATAGCTGTGCCTTGCAACATATGAAGTAATATTTGTGTCTACGCCTATCAGCTTAGATATATCTTTCAGGTTTTTATTTACATTTCTCAGGACTTTTTTTCTTCTCCTGTATCTTTGAGCTTCTGTTTTATGTGTTTCATCATTTAGAATAGGAAATAAGTATTTATTTGATAGTTCTTTTGAGGCATATTTTAGTATAATCGCTTTTGCCTTTTCTGATAATGGTATATTTATCTTCTTGCCAGTCTTTTGTCTAATATATACAAGTCTGTCGTTAATAATATTACTACCTTTCAGATTTGCTACATCTGTTAAATTTATACCACCACACAAATAACTGAAAATAAATATATCCCTGCTAAAATTCATATACCCACTTTCATTTGCTAAATCTAACTCCATTATTTGCTTGATCACATCTTTCGACACAGCCCTTTTCTCTGTTTTAACATAGAATTTCGATACTTTAAATTCTTCAAATGGATATGAAGTCCTTTTTGCATACTTTGCAGCTATAGCCTTATTATACAAACTTCTTAGCGTTCTAAAAGACAAGCTTATAGATGTGTCTTTACAACCTTTTTGTCTTAGCCATTTTTCATAATCTTTCAGGAAATCCACATCGATATGTGAGAATGGAATATCAAGTTTATTCTTTGTAAATTTAAATAATGATGTATATAAGTCATTATAAACCTTTGCATTTCCTATTTTATCTGAAAGTTTAAATTCTTCTATCAAATCTTTACAAAATTCGCTTACTGATTTTACTCTACTTTTAATTTTAGGCGTTATCAATGTTGATGCTGTAAAGTCTTTATTTTCTGCTTTTAACTCTAAAATTTTCTTTTGGTATTCAGCTTCCTTATCTATTATTATTTTTAATATATAGTCTCTATTAGGGCAATTAGGTTTTGGTTTATTCTTATCAAAATCCCAGAGTTCTTCTTTAACTGATATGCCTAAACTTTTATACTTAGTTTTTCTGTCCTTACATACTCTAATCATTATAGGACTTTCTCCATTTGATAACTTTTTTCCTCTAAAACAAATTACATTTACTGTTATACTCATGACTCATTTGGTTGAATCATGGTTAAAACACTGGTTAAAACAAAACACTCCAAAGTCTCATTAATAGTAGGCTTTCTTGGTTAAAACAATCAAGTGAATTTTACTATTATTTCATCTATATTTATTGATTAGTTTAATCTTATTACTCTTAATTCTTCTATTCCTACAACTTGGGATAATTTCATAAACTACTCATTATCAATATTTATATGAAAATTTATAAAAAATATCTTCAAAATATTTGGAACAAAAGGTTTCTCATCCTATCTTTGCATCGCATTTGAGAGAAAATGCAACTTTAATAAGGGCGTTTAGCTCAGCTGGTTCAGAGCATCTGCCTTACAAGCAGAGGGTCGGCGGTTCGAATCCGTCAACGCCCACCAAGACATAAAATTGGTGGAAGTCAATAAAAGACAG
>JAITVH010000129.1 GCA_031285905.1 Prevotella sp. | reverse complement strand
CGATTTTGATTTGGCTGCAAAAGTAGCCAAATCAAAAGCCGGACACTCTTTGGGGAAGATAAGATACTGTGCATAAGGAGATAAATATTATAATTAAACAATTTTAAGAGACACTAGTGTTCAAATGTTTTAAATTCGGCGGGTATAGGAAGATGGTAAATCATTTGGGGTATTCTATTTTGATATAAAAATATAACTAGATAATTATAAAATCTAATACCAATTTTGTTAATTCACAATTATAAATATAATTTAAATTATGAAAAGATGGAATTTTTTCGCTTTCTATTAAATAATAATCATAGCCTTTATCTTGTGTTAAAATCCTCTTTGCCTCATTGCTTCAAATGTGATAACAGCCGTAGAAACCGATACATTCAATGAATCTATCTTTCCACGCATCGGTATTTTGATTCTCGCATCGGCATTATTTAGCCAGAAATCAGTTAATCCGTCAGCTTCCGTACCCATAACAATAGCTGATGGAACGGTGAAGTCGGTATCCTGATACCATTGCGAAGCTCGTAGCTCGGCTGCAAGCGATTTAATGTTCTTTTTTTGTAGGAAGTCAAGCGCTTCCTGCGATGAACAAACAGCCGTTTGCACGGTGAAAAGGCATCCTACACTCGATCGTATAGCATTCGGGTTATAAAGATCGGTTGCCGGATCACATATAATGACTGCATCTGCCTGAGCCGCATCCGCTGTGCGGAGGATTGCTCCCAGATTACCCGGTTTTTCTACAGCCTCAAGAATAATAATAAAAGGGTTGTCCGATAATTTCAGACCTGAAAGAGTGTGATTCTTTGGCTTGGCTAAAGTTAATAAGCCATCCGAACCCTCACGGTAAGCAATTTTCTCAAAAATGGCTTCCGTTACTTCAAATAGCCTGTCTTGGGAAATGGAATCCAGCACATCGGGATAATCTGTCTTTGCAAATAACTCAGAACACATAAACACCGAATCTATCTCGTAATCCGCCATCAGTGCCAGACTTAATTCTCTGGCTCCTTCAATGATAAAAAGCCCTTGTTCTTTTCGTTCCCTGCTTTTAGATAGTTTGACAATGTTCTTGATCTTAGGATTTTGAAGGCTGGTTATCTGTTCCATTTCTGTTCGGATTGTTATCAAAGTGCAAAAATAAGGATTAATTACGGACAAAAGTCTGTATTTTTGTACCTTTGTGCCCGAAAATCAAGAAAAATGTATATGAGATATATCTGGATACTTTCGATGAGTATTCTATCCTTATTGAGTTGTGGATCTAAAGAAAAGTCTGAAAGTGAACCGATAGAACCAAAAAGATATACCCGTTTCGACGGAAAATACAGTACTACCTTCAACGATTTGCCCGATCTGCATATAGAAGCAGCGACAGCTAACGGGGTAGGACCTCTGGAGACCAGAGCCGATACGGCGTTGTATGAAGACCGCTTGGTACGAATACCAAGTGAGTTGGAAATATACAAGGTGGACAAGCTAAAGCACTCGATGCCGTTTCTTGTGCCTAAGGCGGCAATATTGCTTTCAGATATTTGTCTTAACTTTCGCGATTCGCTGATCAGCAAAAAGCTGCCATTGTACAAACCTATTGTCACCAGTATTACCCGTACGAATGACGATGTTACCAACCTATCGAAAAGGAATCGTAATGCGAGTGAAAACTCGGTTCACAGGTATGCTACTACTTTCGATATAGCGTGGACGCGATTCGAGAAGGCGAATACCTCTGACGCGCGCACTCTGGACGATGGACGGCTTAAGGCTGTGTTGGGACAGGTATTACACGATCTCAGGCAGCGTGACAGATGCTATATCAAGCATGAGCGCAAACAGGCCTGTTTTCATATAACGGTAAGGTAGTTCCAAAATTTCAGGTTTCAATATATCAATATTAATTTTGAAATCTTGAAATGAGAAATTTTGAAATATAAAACGATGAAACGTTATTTTATATATCTGGCATACAACGGCGAAAACTATTGCGGATGGCAAATACAGCCCAATGGTGTTTCGGTGCAGGAGACTATAGAGAAGGCTCTGACAACGTTGTTGCGTGTACCCACCCCGATTGTCGGAGCAGGGCGCACCGACGCGGGAGTGCATGCCCGTATGATGACAGCGCATTTCGATAATGAACAGGATAGTCTCGATCTGCAATTATTGTCTGACAAGCTGAATCGCTTGTTGCCCAAAGATATTTCGATACACCGGATAGTAGAAGTAAAGGCAGATGCCCACGCGCGTTTCGATGCCGCATCGAGGTTGTACCGATATTATGTAACGACCGAGAAAGACCCGTTTCTGCATCATCTGAAATATAAAATACATGGCAATATAGATATGAATGCCATGAATGCCTGTGCAAATGTACTGTTCGACTATATTGATTTTACTAGTTTTAGTAAACTGCATACCGATGTGAAAACCAATAATTGCAAGATTATGCAGGCAACATGGCAACAACAAGGTAAAGATTATATATTTACAATAAAGGCCGACCGTTTTCTCCGCAATATGGTGCGTTCTATCGTTGGCACATTGCTCGCGGCAGGGCGCGGCAAGATAACTCCGGATGATTTTCGGAAAATAATAGAAGCTAAAGACAGGGGCGCGGCAGGAACATCTGTACCGGGACATGCACTGTTCTTGGAGGAAGTGGAATATGATAACGATATATTTATAAAAGAATGAAAATATCCGGAATACTGAGAGGGCGAACCCTTAAACGGTTTATGGAAAGTGAAAAATCAGGCGGACTTACACTCATCGTCTGCACACTGATTTCAATATTGCTTGCTAATTCGGGAGCTATTGGCGATAGCTATCGGGGTATATGGGATTATCATTTAGGTAGTCATACTATAGCCGATTGGATAAATGACGGGCTGATGGCTGTCTTCTTCCTGCTGGTCGGTCTGGAACTGATACAGGAGATATATGAGGGGGAACTGTCGAATGTAAAGCGGGCTATGTTGCCTCTTTCGGGAGCCTTAGGTGGTATGCTGGTGCCGGCTCTGATATATTTGTTCCTCAATTTCGGAACTAAAACACAAGACGGATTTGGTATTCCGATGGCAACAGATATTGCTTTTGCACTTGGTATATTGTCCCTGTTGGGGAACCGTGTGCCCACGTCGCTTAAAGTATTTCTTACGGCACTGGCTGTTATAGACGATCTGGGAGCGATAATAGTTATCGCTATTTTCTATACTACATCGCTTTCGTGGGTGTATTTGCTGATTGCTTTGGGAATGTTTGTATTGCTGCTTGTTCTGAATAAGAAATTCAATGTAACCAGTATGATTCCTTATATCATAGGGGGTATTATCATGTGGTACTGTATGCTCCATTCGGGTATACATGCTACTATTGCCGGAGTGCTTCTGGCTATTACCATACCCTTTAAGAAGGGAGATCCGAAATGTTTGTCTAACAAGATGCAGAATGCCCTGCATTATCCGGTAGCATTTATCATATTACCTGTATTTGCACTGGCAAATACGGCAATGGTGATAGAGGGTAACTGGGATCAGTCGATAGGAGAGCCATTCGCATTAGGTATACTGCTTGGCCTGATAGTCGGTAAGCCATTAGGTATCACGCTGTTCAGTTTTATCTCCGTAAAAACGGGATTATGTACATTGCCTCGCGGGGTGAAATGGAAAGGGCTGTTGGGAGCAGGTATGCTCGGCGGTATCGGATTCACGATGTCTATATTTATTACTTTATTGGCGTATAAGGGTAATCGTAACTTTTCGCTGGAAGAAATAGAGCATCTTGTTAACGAATCGAAACTAATGATATTACTGGCTTCACTGGCGTCGGGTATCATCGGCTATACATGGCTGAACTATGTGCTGAGGAAGGATAAGACGGAAGAGGTAAAAGAAGTGTAACCTGAAAAGTATTCTTTATAAAAAAATAAGGCTGTATATCTGATCAGATATACAGCTTTGTTTTTTTAATTGTGACCCTCTTATAACCATTTTTAAACCAATTTGTAGAGGATTTGAATAAATTGCATCAGTTAAAAGAGTACGTGGTTTTTTACTTTACGTTTGGTAGAACGGTTAATAGAGCAGTAACATTAGTTTCGTTTTCGTAATCGGAATTTAATGTTCTTGCTCTAATTAAGAGGCTACTACTTCTACAAATAAGATTCTCTCCTATTCGAAAATTAAACCTATTGTTTTTTTGCTTGATTATGAGACGACCGTCTAAGGTGCGAACTTCATATTCAATTTCTCTATCTTTAGGGTCATTTGCTTCTATTAAAATTTCGTACTCATCGCCGACACGTAATGTTGGCTGGATTGTAGTTCTTCTTTCTTTTGTCCAAACATTTCCAAGATTATCACTTATTTTGTTGATACTAATAAAAAAATCATCTACCATATTATTTTTATTGTGATATATAGTTTGTAAATTATTTAAATCCAATAGAATACCTTCTAATAAATATAATTGACTTTTTGTTAATTTCCTGCCATGTGCAACTGTATTTCTAAAGTTATATACTTCCTTGAAAAAAGTATTAAATCTCTTTTTATCTTCAAATAAAGGCGAAAATATTTCCCAATTTTTATTGATTATTGTTTCTAAATCATAGAAATCAGAATAATAAATAATCCTTGTTTCTTTTAATCCTTTGTTTCTTCCATCATCCTCTTTCTTCTTATCTTTCCATTTATCGATTCTGTCAGGGGATATTTTATAAACTTCTGCATTCTCTCCTAAGAAATTTAAAATAATATTTCTTAATAAATTTTCATATTCATTAATCATACAATGGATATTTAATATTATTGCAAATATACTTTATTATAATCAATATTAAATCATAAAAGTTAATGAGTTCATCAATGCAGTTCTGAGTGACAATGCCAGATAGAGAGATAATAAAACGACTGACTTCCTAAAATGAAAATCAGCCGTATCTCTGTGAACCCGGCGGGAATCGAACCCACATCAAAGGAACCGGAATCCTCCATTTTATCCATTAAACTACGGGTCCGTAGGCGACACAAAAATATAAAATTATTCTCAACTATTATATTTTCGGGCTGCAAAACAAATTTTTAGTATTAAATCAGGCAGATTAATGTACATTTGTACGCTCTTATTCTCATCCGTTATGAACAAAACAAAAGGAATTATCCTTGCCCTGATCTCGTCCGGCACATTCGGACTTATTGCCCTCTTCTCGATTCCGCTGTTGAAGGTGGGTATGCATGCCCCATCTATTCTGTTTTACAGATGTTTGTTTGCTACGGTCGTGTTGGGAGTCATATGTCTTGTCAGGAAAAAGGAATTCCGGATATCGCCAAAAGCGGCTATCCTTCTTTTCTTTCTTGGGATGCTGTATACCATGACCGCTATGGGCTTGATCTATTCATACAATTTTATTTCCAGTGGAGTTTCTACTACCATTCATTTCCTCTATCCCGTGTCGGTAGCCTGTATGATGATTATTTTCTATAAAGAGAAGTTGTCACGCAATCTGCTTTTTGCAGCCGTTCTGTCTTTAACGGGAGTAGCATTACTTTGTTGGAGCGATACCGGTTTTATCAGCACTAAGGGGCTTTTGGCTGTGTTGATGACTGTTTTTACCTATTCTGTTTATATAGTAGAATTGAATAAACCCGAATTGAAAAAATTGGAACCGGAGATAATAACATTTTATGTAATGCTTTTCGGAGGATTTATATTTTCTGTGTTTTCCTATTCTACAACCGGTATAGAGCTTATTCCCGATGCAGGCTCACTTCTCAATCTTATTGGTCTGGCTTTGTTTGCAACTGTATTGTCCAATCTCACTCTTGTAGCTGCTGTCAAGTATGCCGGTTCTACAGTTACCTCCATACTCGGCTCTTTAGAGCCTGTCGTTGCTACAACAATAGGAGTGTTTCATTTCTCCGAGCCATTCGGCTGGAATAGCCTGATTGGATTGCTATTGATTATCGGGGCGGTTATGTTGGTTATCCTGACCGATAAGCAGCGGGCGAAGTAGACGTTTATATAATTTTAAACTGATTTTATATTAACTATTGCACATTTTTACTATTTTTGTGCGATAAATTAATTAAGAACAGCTATCGCATATATTAAGTAGCTAGTAATCATTAAACGAATATAAAGATGAGTAACAATTTATTAAAAGGTAAGAGAGGTATTGTTTTCGGTGCGCTGAATGACAAATCTATTGCCTGGAAGGTAGCGGAAAAAGCGGTGGAACAGGGAGCAACTATTACCTTGTCGAATACACCAGTTGCCGTAAGAATGGGTGAAACAAATGCTCTGGGAGAAAAATTGAATGCTAAGATTATAGCTGCTGATGCTACAAACCTCGAAGATCTTGAGAAAGTATTTGTAGAATCGATGGAAGCTCTTGGCGGAAAAATCGACTTTGTACTTCATTCTATCGGTATGTCTCCGAACCTGCGTAAAGGCAGACAATACGACGACCTTGACTATGGATTGTTAGATAAGACATTAGATATTTCTGCTGTTTCATTCCACAAGATGATGCAGGTTGCAAAAAAACTGGATGCGATTGCAGAAGGTGGTTCTGTCCTTGCACTTACTCATATTGCAGCACAACGTACATTTACTGGATACAACGATATGGCAGATGCTAAAGCACTTCTCGAATCGTTCGGCCGCAGCTTCGGTTATATCTATGGCCGCGACAAGAAAGTACGTGTAAATACAATCTCTCAATCGCCAACACTGACTACTGCCGGACAGGGTATCGGAGGTATGGATGCATTTTTCGACTTTGCTGAGAAAATGTCTCCTCTGGGCAATGCAAGCGCAGAGTCTTGTGCAGACTACTGTATTGTCATGTTCTCAGACCTGACGCGCATGGTAACCATGCAAAACCTGTTCCACGACGGAGGTTTCTCAACTATGGGGCTGACTCAGGCTATTGTAGAAGATTATATCGAAAAGAAATAAGCAAACAACAATATTCTGAAGAACGGCTCATAAATAACAAATTATGAGCCGTTTTCTCATATAAATCCACTACTTTTGGTTTCAGGTACTGTCATTATGTGTACCTCATTCTTATATCAGGTAAATATGCTTATAAAGTTATACGAAGAAAATCCGAACCAGAAGGAGATTGACAAAATCGTGAAAGTATTGCAAGACGGCGGATTGATTATTTATCCTACCGATACCGTATATGCCATCGGCTGCGATGCTCTCAATGTGCGGGCTGTGGAGGAGATATGTAAAATGAAGGACATCAACCCTGCAAAAAGCAATCTTTCCATTATCTGCTACGATCTGAGTAATATCAGTGAATATGCAAGAGTGGATAATGCAACTTTTAAGCTGATGAAGAAAAATTTGCCGGGAGCTTTTACGTTTATATTGAATACTACTTCCTCTCTTCCGAAGATATATAAAAATAAGAAGACTGTAGGTATCCGTGTACCTGACAATAATATTATCAGGCAGCTGGTACATGAATTGGGAAACCCTATTCTTACTACATCTATAAAAGATGACGACGAGGTAGTGGAATATACCACAGATCCCGAGTTGATATACGAAAAATATCAGGATATGGTAAATGTTGTTATCGACGGCGGTTATGGAGGTATAGAAGGTTCTACAGTTGTCGATTGTACCGGAGACGAACCGGAGATTATACGGCAGGGTAGTGGAGAATTAATTTTGTAAAAGCATATTAAATCGATATATTTGCAATCTTCTATCAGAGTGGGCGAATTGCAATCAAAATAACATAATTGCGAATTAAATAAGACCTTATGAAAGCAAAACTTACATTTCTGTTAATGTTTACTCTTGCCCTATTGTCATTCAATGCTTGTAAAGACAGCAAAGACGATGATTATGGTAAGGATATGACTGATGATGAATATACAAACAGATGGATGTACAACAAGATGAAGAGCCTCTATTTGTGGAATACCGACCTACCGGCATCTCCTGATTATACGAAAGACCCTGAATCGTTTTTCTACAGCATTCTGTATAAATATAAAAATATAAATGGAGACCGCTTCTCATGGATAGAAGAAGACAAGTCGAAAGAAACAAAATCGTTATTTGCCGAGCCTAATCTTGGATTTGAATATATACCGATGTCGTACTTTGCTACCGGAGTCGAGAATGAGCGTTCTTCTCTCGGTTTCTTTGTTGTGTATGTACAGAAAGGCTCTTCTGCCGAGTTGCAGGGACTGAAAAGAGGACAGGTAATCTATAGTGTGAATAACACGAATGTAAATTATGATAATTATTCTACTATTTTCGATGACAAATCTACTCTTGTCTTGTCGGTGTATGGCAACGATGGAGTGAAAACGACTCTAAGGACAATACAGGCAGCAGAACAAAAGAAGTCGCCTGTATTTATCAGCAAAGTTATTCCGAATACAAAAATCGGATATCTTATGTACAATGGATTTGAAAGAGGACCAGACGAAGAAGATGATAATAACTTTGAATATGATATAGAACTGATGGAAAGCATCAGAAGTCTGTATAGTCAGGGTATCACCGATCTTGTACTCGACCTGCGTTACAATCCGGGCGGATACCTTACTTCGGCTATCGATCTGGCGAGTGCTTTGTACCCCGACAGGACAGGTAAGGTTTTTGCTAAGGAAAAATACAATCAACATTTCGAAGATTCACTATTGGCAGATCATAATAATGATAAGACAATATTTGATGACTATTTTCTTGAAAAAGCATATAATACAAACGTAACTATTCCTAAATCGAGTCTTAGCCGTCTGTATATCATTGCTGCGGAGTATTCTGCTTCTGCCAGTGAGTTGGTGTTACACAATCTGAAACCTTATATGACAGTGTATCATATTGGGCAAACTACCGTAGGAAAAGATAAGGCATCTATGACTGTAGACTCAAAAGACAGCCGTATAAAATGGCAGATACAACCGCTTATATCCAGACTATCGGATGTCAACGGAGATGGAAATTATATAAACGGTCTGACTCCTGACAAAGAAGAGTCGGAATGGGCAGAAGGCTATACAATGCAAAAAGCATATTACGATGACGGTACTGAAACCGAAATTCCTTCATTGTCTATTTGGACAGGAGGACTTACCGAACTGGGGGATCCGTCTGAACCTTTGCTTGCCCAAGCTATCTATCATATACAGACAGGAAGTTTTAAGCCAAGTGTTAAGGCTGCAACAACCCTTCCATCGAAAACATCGGTGCGAATACCGCGCATACAGCATAACGAATCGCGCCAGCGGATAATTATAGATGCAGATAGATTCTCAGATTTAAAAAAGAATAAATAAAAACAGATAATATACTGATGAAAGTAATGAAATTTGGCGGAACATCCGTAGGTTCCGCTGCTAATATTGCCAACGTAAAAAAGATTGTAAGTAGGGAAGAAGGCCCCATAGTTGTAGTTGTTTCAGCTTTCAAAAGTATAACGGATAAATTATTACTGACCTCAGAACTGGCTGCTGTCGGAGATTACTCCTACGAACGTGAATTCAGGGAAATTGTAGAGCAACACATTACTGTAGTCAGCAAGCTCGATATTCCGGAAGAACAACGTCCCAAGTTGGAAACAGAGGTCAATAACCTTCTTGAGGAATTAAGCAATATCTTCAAAGGAGTATTTCTTATAAATGATCTTTCCCCTAAAACTTCGGATAAGATAGTCAGCTATGGAGAGCGTTTGTCTTCCCTGATTATCAGTTACGCTTTTGCCGATTACGAATTGCTCGATACAGCAAAGCTTATCAAGACCGATTCGGCTTTTGGCAAGCATACACCCGATATAGAGCTGTCCGGTAAACTCATACAAAACGCATTTGAGATATCATCGAAGAAAATCTTGGTTGCCGGATTCATCTCTACTTGTAAAACTACGGGCGAGATAACGAATCTGGGGCGTGGCGGTTCCGATTACACTGCCGCTATATTCGCTTCGGCGCTCAATGCCAATATACTCGAAATATGGTCGGATGTTGACGGGTTCATGTCAGCCGATCCGAAGGTAATAAACGGAGCGCATGTGATCGAAAACCTGTCGTTTACGGAAGCTACCGAGCTTTGTAACTTCGGTGCAAAGATTATCTATCCGCCGACAATATTCCCTGTTTACCATAAGAATATCCCCATCAGGATAAAGAATACCTTTAAGCCCGATGCACCCGGCACATATATTTCACACGATGGGGGCAATGGAGGACAGAGCAGAAAGAATAAGGCTATGATAAAGGGGATATCTTCTATTTCCGATTCATGCCTCATTACCGTTCAGGGGCTCGGTATGGTAGGTATTATCGGAGTCAATTTCCGGATATTCCGCGCACTGGCAAAAAACGGTATCAGTGTATTCCTCGTGTCACAGGCCTCGTCTGAAAACAGTACTTCGATAGGAGTACGTTCAGTTGATGCTCAGTTGGCAGTACATGTGCTGGAAGAAGAGTTTGAAAAGGAAATTGCTCTGGGGAGTATAAACCGTGTTCTGCTCGAAACAGAACTTGCAACTGTGGCTATCGTCGGTGAGAATATGAAGTATACGCCCGGTATTGCCGGAAAGCTTTTTGAAACATTAGGAAAGAGTGGTATCAGTGTCATAGCCTGTGCACAAGGGGCTTCAGAGGTGAACATTTCGTTCGTTATCAAGAATAAATATCTGCGTAAAGCGCTGAACTCCATACACGATTCATTCTTCCTGTCCGACTATAAAGTGCTGAACCTGTTCATTGTGGGTGTCGGTACGGTAGGCGGTAACCTGATAGAACAGATCAGGCATCAGCAACCTAAACTGATGGAGCAATACGGGCTTAAACTGAATGTTGTAGGTATTGCACGTGGAAGCAAGGCGCTGTTTTGCAGGGAGGGGATCAGTCTCGACAACTATAGACAGGAACTTGAAGAAAAAGGTATTACCAGCAATCCTGAAATACTTCGAGATGGCATTATAAATATGAATATATTCAATGCCGTATTTGTAGACTGTACAGCCAGCGATAAGGTGGCACATATATATGGCGACCTGATGTCGAATAATATTTCGGTAGTCACCGCTAATAAGGTGGCAGCTTCGTCTGCCTATGATAACTATATCGGTCTGAAAAATACCGCACGTGAGCGCAATATTAAGTTCCTGTTTGAAACAAACGTGGGAGCAGGATTGCCGATTATAAACACAATGAATTCGCTTGTTAACTCAGGTGATAAGATTGTAAAGATAGAAGCAGTATTATCGGGTACGCTCAACTTCATTTTCAATGCGATAAGTGAGTCGGTTCCATTCAGCAAAGCTATCTATCTGGCTAAAGAGCATGGATACTCCGAACCCGATCCGCGTATCGACCTGAGTGGTATGGATGTAGTGCGTAAACTTGTAATCCTTACACGCGAAGCAGGATATAGAGTAGAGCAGTCCGATGTAAAAAAGAACCTGTTTATCCCGTCGAAGTATTTTGATGGCACGATAGAGGAATTCTGGGCTGATATCCGTCAGATGGATGCCGAGTTCGAAACCAGAAGGAAAGAATTGGAAAATGAGCATAAGCACCTCCGTTTTGTTGCAAAATACGAAGATGGAAAGTGTGAGGTAGGACTACAGGAAGTAGGGCAAAATCATCCGTTCTACGAACTGGAAGGCAGTAACAACATTATACAGATCACTACAGAACGATATAATGAATATCCGATGATAATAAAATGATATGGAGCAGGGGCTAGTGTTACGGCTGCCGGGGTATTCTCTGATATAATCAGCATTGCAAACGTAAGGTAAAGCGCTTTCTTTGTATTCCTGCTTATATTGAGACCATCTAGAATGTGGATTGTTTCATATTACGCTATAACGAGCCTGCGATGAAAATAAGGCCGATTAAGATCAGTCCTCCATAAACATATTTATAGAAAGAGTCTCCGTTTAGCTTCTTATTCAGGTATCGTCCTAAAAAGATAGCCGGAAATATAACTACTAAAGAGTAGGCAAAATTATGGATGACTTGGGTTGTAACCATTCCTTTATAGATATAGCCGACCATTCCCAGTAAGTTAGCGACTAGAAAATAGGCTTGCAGTGTTGCCCGAAAATATTGTGCATCCCATTTTCTCATATTGCCGTATACAACGAGAGGTGGCCCGTTTGCTCCATAAGCCCCTCCAAAGACTCCTGATAAAAAACCGCAGATGAAAAGCCAGAACTTATTATCCTCCCTGAGTATCAGTGCATTTTTAGCAAATAGTGAATAGACTGAATACAATATTATTAAGATACCAAGCCCTGCTTTGACATATAACTCATTACCATAGAAAAGGATCAGTAAGCCGAACGGAATACCCGGTATAGCGAATAATATAAGCCATTTTGCACTTGAGAGGTGTATCTGCTTATAATCCTGAATGATAACAGTCAGAGCGACCGTTATAGACATAAGTACCGTCAGAGGTACGGCAACTTCTATCGGAAGTAAAAAACTAAGGAGCGGAACGGCTATTAAAGCTTCCCCAAAACCAAATGTGGAACGGAACGTTGTCGCTATAAAAGCGATAAGTAATATATAAATAATCATTGTTATGTTTTACACAGGTCTGTATCTAAGTCTTTGCTAAGGTACGAAAAAATGAGAATTATCCTTGTCTGATGAAGATGTCAATTTGCGTATCGGGAGCTATTGAATGCTGTCAAAAGTTGCTTTTTAAATATATTATAACGAATTTTGTGCTTCAAAACGGATTAATACTATAAAAATGAAAACAATTATAATACTGGCCGATGGTGCTGCTGATGAACCTATTGCCGCACTTGGGAATAAGACACCACTACAAGCAGCTAAAAAGCCGTACATAGATATGCTTGCTGCAAAAGGCAAAAGCGGGGAATTAGATACAATACCTCCGGGTTTCAAACCGGGTAGCGAGATTGCTAATCTTTCCGTACTCGGTTACGATGTGCCAAAGGTCTTTGAGGGTCGTGGCTCTCTCGAAGCCGCCAGTATGGGAGTAGATATACTGCCCGGTGAGATGGCTATGCGCTGCAACCTTATCTGTATAGAAGACGGCAAGATAAAGAACCATTCGGCAGGACATATATCCAGTGAAGAGGCGGCCGAACTGATCCGTTTCCTCGATAAAGAACTGAACGATGGAAAGGTAAGCTTCTATCCGGGAGTGTCGTACCGTCATTTGCTGAAACTGAAAGGTGGAAATAAGTACCTCGATTGTACAGCACCACACGATGTTACCGGTACGCCGTTCAAAGATGTGCTTATAAAGGTAGAAGTCCCCGAAGCACAGGAAACAGCTGACTATCTGAATAACCTGATACTCAAATCGCAGGAATTACTGAAAGATCACCCTGTGAACCTGAAACGTATAGCCGAAGGGAAAGATCCGGCAAACAGTATATGGCCTTGGTCGCCGGGATATCGCCCGCAGATGCAAACTTTGCAGGAGTTGTTCGGTATAAAGAGCGGCTCTGTTATTTCGGCAGTCGATCTTATAATGGGTATCGGTGTATATGCCGGTCTGAAACTGATTCATGTAGAAGGTGCAACCGGACTATGGAACACCAACTATGAGGGAAAAGCGCAGGCTGCAATAGATGCGCTGAAGAACGACGACTTTGTCTATCTGCATATCGAAGCCAGTGACGAGGCAGGACATGAGGGCGACTATGAGTTGAAAACAAGGACAATAGAATATCTCGATAGCCGTGTGGTAAAAACTATATACGAAGCTACTAAGGATTGGGATGAGCCTGTGACGATTGCTATTCTGCCTGATCATCCGACTCCGTGTGCTATAAAGACACATACCAATAAGCCGATTCCGTTCCTGATCTACCGTTCAAACGGGCAGGCCGATAATGTGAAGGTTTACGATGAGTTCGAGTCGCCTAAAGGTGCTTACGGACTGATACGAGGTAAAGAGTTTATGGAAACCTTATTTAGTGGGAAGTAGAAGATCTATAGAAATAAAGAGGGGCTTGATTCTTATAATCGAGCCCCTTTCTGTTTTATGATTTGGCTTTCCCTTTCTTCTTTTTCCGCATTGTGCCGACCAGTAATTCCTGTAGCTTCTCGGGAGTGATGTTAGCTTCTATCTTACCTTCGCTGGCAAATGATATTTTACCCCTTTCTTCCGAAATAACAATCACTTTGGCATCCGTTTCCTGAGAGATCCCCAGAGCCGCTCTATGGCGCAATCCGAAAGCTTTTGGTATATCCTGATTTTGTGATACGGGGAGTATACAGCCGGCAGCTTTTATCTTGTTTCCGGCAATGATCATCGCCCCATCGTGCAAGGGAGTGTTTTTGAAGAAGATATTCTCTATCAGGCGGGTACTGATGTCGGCTTCAAGTATTTCCCCTGTTTCTTCATAATTGCCGAGCTTTATTTCCTGTTCTATAACAATCAGCGCTCCGGTATAGGTTTTAGCCAGATTCATACAAGCCAGTACCAGCGACGTAATGACCGAATCGTTGAGCTCACTCGAGTCTTTCGATCGGAACAACCGTGTAAAGAACCTGAATGTCCTGCTGGAACCTAAGGAGATAAGGAAACGCCTGATCTCGTCCTGAAAAATGATAATGATAACAAATAGCCCGATATTGACAAACTTATCGAGGATAGCGCCCATTAGCCTCATTTGCAGTACCTGAGAGACAAGTATCCAGATAACGATAAAGGCCAATACTCCGTTGAAGATAACGCCTGTACCCGATTTGGATACAATCCGGTATAACTGATACATCACTGTTGCTACCAACAGGATATCTATTATATCTTTTATTCCGAAATTCTCTAACATAGGGGCGAAACAGGATTATCAATTTCCAAAGATAACGGATTTCTTTTATTTTTTACCACTTAAAGGGCTTCTTATTCCAGCATCAGGTTTATAATCGGGTGATGTTGTTCAAAAAACGGATGATATATTTTATCCGCCTCTTCCAGTTTGAAACCGAACAATAGTTTACATAACAGGCGTATATCCACTTCTATATCATAACTACTGTCGGGGCTGAGTATAAGCTCTACATTTCCTCTATCGATCAGGTAAACAGAAGCTTCTTGTGAACAATGATCACTGATCTTTATCTTAAATTTTTGAGCCAGATTAGCTTTGGCATACATGCTCAGCGCCGACCATACATCGATGATACGCGCCATCGCCGACAGGTTGGTTTTAGGCGGATATCCGTCAAGCCTGTATTCTTTCCTTATTGCCTCAAAGTCTTTCTCACTCTTCTGCACACAGAAGTCCAACGGGCGAAACATCGAGTCGAGCACTCTGTATCCTTCCTGCGGATCGGCGTATGTGTCCATTATTTCCTTTAGCGGGATGAAATCGTTATCTTTCTCGAATACCTGCTCATAGCCGTACTTTTCATAAAACCCGTATAGCCAGTCTTCGGCAGGGATAAGGATTGCCAATGTAATATTCCGTTCGGCTATGATGCGGTGTGCTTCGTGGATCAGCTGTGCCATATAGCCTTTCTGGCGGTGTTCTGGCAGTGTGCACAATCCGGCCAGATATGCAAACGGAATCTCCTGCCCGTAGAAAGTTATAGTATATGGCAGCATTTGCAATGAAGCAACGGCCGTATCTCCTTCAAAGTAGATGAGTGTATTTTCGTCCTTGTATTTGTAAGTAAAGAAAATATCGAGAAACTCCTCTGTGTCTTCAAAGCAGGTCTTCCACATTTGGCGGACTATCGGGGTGGTATGTTCGTTGGCAAATCGTATCATAATCCGAAAATACAATTTTCCGGTGATTTCGTCTTTACGTTTCCGTTATTAAATGCTTATTTAAGCGGGATTAATATGGCTTCTTCGAGTAAGATGTCAGGATAATATGACATTTTGGCTTTACGCAGATTTTCGAGCCCCATATCTTCCTCTCTGTTGATGTAGGTGAACTCTGATGCTTCATGTTCTATAAACTGCTGATTGATGATCGTATATGCACCGTTCATTTCTCCAAAAGCCTTTTCTACATGCACTACGAAGGAATCTTCGGTAAGCGGTTCCCCGATAGTGAATGCCACTATCCTGCCGTTTACCCTTACGGCTCCTCCGCGTAGTTGCAGTGCATCGAAGTCGCGCAGCAGTATTTTAGTCGCTATATAATCGAAACGTTGCGAGAAGTCGATCTTAGATACATTTACATCTTCCCACTCGTCCAGCATTGCGGCGCATTCGTCCAGTTCTTCTTTTGATGTTAACGGAAAATACTGCCAATCGGGATTGTCAGCCTTGAAGCGGTTTATATGGTTCCGTTTGCTTTGCAGCTTTTTCCCTGACAGTTTGATAAGTTTTTCAGAGAGATAAATATACTCATCGTTGTTTCTGTCGGGAATATAGCGGAATTTGTAAGTCACTTCCTTTTGTATTTTTTCCCACATGCGTGTGGTAATTCCCTTCATCTGAAAAGGTATCTTATTCTCTTCCGCATCTTTTATTATCAACTCGAAAGCATCGGCCAGCGGCATTTTTCCGATAGGCATCATATAATAAAGTTGTCCGTCGGAATCCTGAAAACGGAGGAATATAGTCCGGTGCTCTATAGCAAATACGGTCTTAAACTTAGCATTCCATGCGTACAGGTTAGCGAAGCAAAAGTCGCATGCACGGTATATATTGCCCGCAAAGCAGGCATCAATGTCTTTCTTGTCAGACAGTGTAATTTGTTTAAAGTTGATCATAAAATGAATATAAGATTCTATTCACAAAACAATGTCAATGCAAATATTGTTCCAAAATTTCTTTTTGGATGTAATGTTCCAAAACAAACATACGAAATATTTTAACTAAAAGCTGACAAAACTAACATTAGTTACAAGTTACGTCGCCCTATCGGGCAGTTACAAGTTACAAGTATTTTTCTTTGGGGCGTGCAACTCCCTCTCCTCTTGGAGAGGGTCGGGGTGAGGAGGATTTTAACTAAAACCTTACACATCTGACAGAAATTCAATATTTAAATTATTAAACCTTAAATCCTTTAAATCTATCGTTGTTCAAAGACCACTTTTGTTGTTAACTGATATATAGATAAATTTACGAAGAAAAGATAAATTGATCTGAGAATTTTATACTACTCCCCTGTATTATATTCAATAACATTTGTTTATAACACATTTTATGACGAAATTTGCTGACTATAAAGAATGATTCCAGATAAGAAACTATCGTAAACGATGTCGAATACAAAGAAAGTATTGGCTGTAGCCGAAACATCATATATTATCCGTAAAGGTCTGGTCTATGTTTTATCCCAGTTTTCGAGTGTGGGTAAGGTCGTAGAGCTGAAAGAAATGGAAGACTTAAAATATCAGTTGGATATATTGCAACCGGACGCCGTTATCATAAACCCGATGTTGCTGGGACATTCATCAAAACTGGATGTGAGGCAACAGTTGAATTTGGAAAAAAAGATAGCTGTCATCGCACTCGTATATAATCTGATAGATGAACAGTTTTACCGATCGTATGATGGCATTATTAAGATAAACGATTCGGAATCGAAGATAGAGGAGACACTCGATAAATGCCTCAATAAGGATCAAAGCAATCAGTCCGATCAGGAAGAATTGAGTGACAGGGAAAAAGAAATACTGATAAGTGTGGTGACGGGAATGAGCAATAAAGAAATTGCAGACCATCACAATATTTCGATACATACAGCTATAACGCATCGCCGTAACATTACCCGCAAACTGAAAGTGCACAGTATATCGGGACTTACCATATATGCGATAATAAACAAACTTGTGGATATCTCCGAGATAAAATATCAGGATGAATAAAAGAAACTACAGAGATGAAAAATGTAACTATTATATTTAAGAAGTCGATGAAAATGTCGGATCTGATAGATGCCGATTATCATCTGTTATTGCTCCTCAACCGCCTGAATATTTCGTTGGGATTCGGAGAGAAGAGTGTGGATGTTGTCTGTCAGGAAAACGGATTCGATCCGGATTGCTTCCTTTTCCTTGCCAATTATCAGTCGAACAAGTCGATAATAAATATAGAAGAAGCATTCCGTAAATTGCCTTTGCAGCCATTCCTGCAATATCTGAAAAGCTCACACAGCTATTTTCTGGAAAGAAGGCTGCCTAATATCCGTCGCAAGCTGGAACTCGTATTTGCCGGTACAGATAAGGGTTTGCAGCATGTCGTGCTCGATTTCTTCGACAATTATACCAAAGAAGTACGCGAACACATGGAATATGAAGACGACACAGTGTTTCCGTATGTTTATTCTCTGGTGAACAAGTCGTGCGATGAAAAATATTCGATCAATATCTTCGAGGAACGTCACAACGACATCGAAGGCAAAATGAACGATCTGAAACAGATACTGATGAAATATGTGCCCGGCACTACCGATCAGATGCTGATGGTGAATATACTTACCGAATTGTATATGTCAGAGGAAGAACTGGAAGCACATACTTTTATAGAAGATAATCTGGTGATTCCACGTGTAAAAGAAATGGAGAAAGAACGGGCGGGTAAATAACCTGTGTCATTTCTTTCTGAACCAGTTTTTCAGATCTTCCAAACTGAATACCTTTTTTAGTTTTATATAAGCATACAGCAGAGATAGGCACAAGATGGCTATACTCAAAGTAAGTGTGTGCCCTGTATGGAAGTGTGCAATGTAGAACGCCGCACAGATAAAGACAAGACTTACCAATGTCATTTTCAGAATATCACTGCTCCATTTGAATCCCGAAATAGAATACCCTGCCCATACGATAACAGGGAAATATATCGCATAGGCTATCAGATAACCGATGCCAGCCGCATCGAGCCCGTATACCGGATATAGCAGATAGGCCGACAGGAGGTAAGCCACATAGAAAATGACTTCTGTGATAAGGAACAGGAAGCCCTTGTTCCTCGCCAGAAGGATAAAAGAGATTGGCCAGCCTAGAACCTTTAAGAAAGTACCGAGCACCTGCCATCTTAATATAACGCCCGCACCTGTGAAATCGTAAGAATATAATATAGACAGAGCAAAATCGGCGAATAGAAGCATTCCCACAATGATCGGTAAGGCTATTACCAATACAATGTAGCTTTGCTCGTTTACTAACTCTTTCACTTTCTCTTTTTCGCCCGATATGGCAGACAGGCGTGGAAAATAGTCCGACCCCATAGATTTGAGTATAAGCCCCAAATATACATTAGTTATCACCCATGCCGATTGGAACAGACCCGCAGCATCCAGATCTATATTGCGCGATATATAAGCCCTTACAAGGAACATGCTTACTGTGCTCACTATCCCTGCCAAAACGATATATACGCCCAATCGGAGAGAGCTAATCCCAGCCTCGAAAGCTTCTTTATTCGATATGTCAGCTTTTTTTATAGCCTGCTTCCTGTAATAGAACATTACACACGCAAACCATATAGGGGCGTTTATTATCAGTGCCGGAACAATGCCGTCCAGCCGCCAGATGTAGTAAACAGGAATGGTGACAATAAGTCCGATAAGGCTTCCCCAGACTGCTGATTTTGCCATTTCGGGTATTTTACGCAACCCCTGTAGTATGGTCGACTTTCCAGTAGCCAGTATATGCAGAGCAGCAGCTACCGACAGGCAGGCAATATAAATTGCATAATCGTCACTGCCGAATGCCCAATGACTTATCGGATAGCAAAATGCGATACAGATAAGCAATGCTAACAGAGCGCTGCCCCGAAACCATTTATTAAATCGGGCGATTGTCTTATACAGAAAATCTTTATCTCCATTGCTGTCCGCTTCGGCTATGTCTCTAACTCCGGCAGTGTCTATCCCGAGACTGCATGTCGAACGGACCATCTCTATAACCGACTGATAAATGCCGATAATACCCACACCCATTGGCCCCAATAGTACAGCGATGATCTTGGTGCGTATGAGCCCGATAAGGATAACAAGCACCTGCGACCCTCCGAATATGGTGGTCGATTTCAGTATCTGGTTATATGATGAATTTCCTTTTTTCAATGCCGATGTCCGATGCTTTCTTCTTTTTCATTTAATAATTACAAATCTATTATTTTTCAGAGGATTTATCACCCGAAAACAAAATTATGTGAAAAAATATACGAAATAATTTTATTCTGACTACTTTAGCAAAAAGAAATCTTATAACGTAAAAAATAATCCAGATGAACACACTTTTGTTTTTAGGCAACTTGGGTACCGGAGAAATAATTATTATCGCAATCGTTGTCCTGCTTCTATTTGGAGGTAAGAAGATTCCGGAGCTGATGAAAGGTATCGGTAAAGGAGTGAAAAATTTCAAAGACGGCGTAAACGGACTCGAAGAAGATATAAAAGGAACGGAAAAAGAATGAATGTAATTTCATATCACATATTTGGAACTCGGAGCTGCATTGTTTCGGGTTTCTCTTTTTAAAAACAGATTAATTTGTATTTCGACAATGGATATATGTATAGATTTTGACGGAACATGTGTGACACACGACTTTCCGGAGATAGGTAAAGACATAGGAGCTGTTCCCGTATTGAAGGCACTTGTAGAAAAAGGACACCGGCTGATTCTTTTTACGATGCGCAGCGACCGCAAGAAGAAAAAGAAAGTGAATGGAGAAGAAGTCATTGTTGAGGAAAATGTACTGACCGAAGCCGTTCAGTGGTTCGAGGATAACGGAATACCATTGTACGGGATTCAAAAAAATCCGACACAGCGCTTCTGGACATCATCGCCGAAAGCTTATGGTCATATGTATATAGACGATGCCGGATTGGGATGTCCTTTGTTATACAATGAAGATATTTCGGACAGACCTTATGTAGACTGGAATAGAGTGCAGAGAATGTTGAAAGAGAGAGGGCTTTTGTAAAAATAGTATATTATGACAAAAATACTAATGGGGCAGAACTTTGCAAGAGAAGGTTTTGCCAGCCTTGAGGGAAAATTTGAAGTCATTTATCCCGAAAAGGATCTATTCTCTAAAGCAGATATAATAGAGCGAATTGCCGATATAGATGTACTTGTTCCGAATTTTTCATTTCAGACAGATACAGAGATTATAGATGCAGGGAAAAATCTGAAACTGATCGCGAATTATGGCGTCGGCTACAACAATATAGACGTTGCTTATGCTGCCTCGAAAGGCATTACGGTAACCAATACACCGCAATCGGTATTAGAGCCTACCGCAGAGCTTTGCTTTGCCCTGATAGTAGCTACGGCCCGTAAAGTTGCCTATTACAATCATAAACTCCATAGCGGCGAACGCCTGAATTGGGGATTATTCGGTGATCTGGGTATGCCGATCTATGGAAAAACGCTGGGGATATACGGCATGGGACGTATCGGACAGGCGGTTGCCCGCAGGGCAGTGGCTTCGGGTATGAAGATCATTTATCATAACAGACACCGTTTAGCGGAAGATATAGAAAGCCGGTATAATGCTGTCTATGTCGATTTCGACACCTTATTGGCCGAGTCTGATGTGCTCTCCCTGAATGCTCCGTCGACGGCAGAAACACATCATCTGATGGGTGAAGAGCAATTCAGGAAAATGAAAGATACAGCCATACTGATCAACACAGCGCGGGGAGCGTTGGTAGATGAATCTGCATTGGCTGTTGCATTGCGCAGAGGAGATATCTGGGCGGCAGGGCTGGATGTGTTTGAGCGTGAACCGAAGATATTGTCCGAACTGTTGGAACTGGATAATGCGATTGTATGCCCGCATGCAGGAACAAAAACCTATGCCGCACGGATAGACATGGAGATGGAAGTAGCGAAGAATATTATCAATTTCTTTGAAGGGGGTGAGATAGATAAGGTAAATTGAAGCATCTCAAGTTATACCTCTCCATTCTTCATCTTATCCAACAACCCTTCGCAAGCATCTTCCAATAAATCTAACACCAATTCGAATCCGTCTGCACCCGAATAGTACGGATCAGGGACATGGTCGTGGTTGTAGCGTTGCGAAAAATCTGTCATGCGATATACTTTCTTCTCCGAATCGAGGTCTAGAGCCAGACGCATGATATTACGATAATTATTATCATCCATCGACAGTATGATGTCAAATTTGTCGAAGTCGCGACGGGTAAATTTGCGTGATAAAGAATCGAATTCATATCCCCTGCGTGCTCCGTGTTGGCGCATACGCGAATCGGGAAGCTCACCATCATGATAACCCGATGTACCTGCCGAATCAACAGTGATCAGATTATCTAATCCTTGCTCTTTTACCATTTTCTTGAAAATGCCCTCTCCGGCCGGAGAACGGCATATATTTCCCAGGCAAACGAAGAGCACTTTATAATTCTTCATAAATCTTTCCTGCTTTTATCAGGGAGCAAAGATATGGATTTTTATATAAATGGGTAAGCCAGCTTTTACAGATGGTTGCAAAACTGTTTATTTCCGTGCTTCCAGTTTCCCTTCTTGGGTTATTTCATAATGTAAGAATGTAGTTGTCCTGAGTAAATTTAATAGTGTCGGTCTGTAGTATCACCGAATCTTCGGGATTATATATTTCTGCTTTTGGAATTACTATCCTGCTTGTTAAGAAACTACATGCGAAAGTGATAAAAATCATAACTGATGTGATAACGAATAATTTCATTTTTGGGAAGCCCGAAAGTATACTTTTAGTAATCGGATTTGCAAAGATTATGAAAATTCACATTTTTTCAAAAATGATTTTGACGAACGGCTGTTTGCTTATGATGAGTGGTGATGTGACTGAGATTAAAACTTATTATTTTTGCTACATGACAAACAAATTTGATTGATAATAAAATGTAGTATTATTTTCGGCATATATAATTTATGTTGTGCTTAGAATAATTGTGTTTATAGCAAACACTATTTATAGAACGATTTCAACCGGGCACACTCTCCTTGCTTCGGGAATGGGATATTATAAGTGAAAAATGAATAAGCTGCTCGATATGGATGAAGATGTAATATTAGAAGTCTTTACAATATCATACAAAAAGAAAGTTATTTTAAAATTTTCTGGCTTATACTATATGAATTTTCGATTGAATAAAGCAGTTATGTTTATAATATCCAATTAATTGTAAATTTTTAGTAGCAAAACGGAGATAGCTTTATTTTTGTTTTACAAAAGTCTTACCACACAAAATTCAAATGAGAAGTTTTTTTATCAGGCAATACAATAAGATTGCTGTTTCCCTGTGGATAATAATCATTCTATTATACTGGATACAATATGTAGATTATGCTTCTTTGCGGGAAGCAACCCTGCTTACGGTATGTGTTTTTATCCCCACTTTTGTTTTTACTTTCTATCTGAGTAATTATATATTACCGGAAACCATAAGAAAAGAAAAGATGAAAACATTCTTTTTCTGGTTTTTGTTCTTTTCTATTATGATGTCCCTTATGTATCCGGTAATCTTCCTGATATTAAGGATATCCGAATATATGGGGATACTCAATTTATCTCAGCTATTGCTTCGGAACGATTCTTTCATTACCGGCGTACGATCTGTAATGATTGTAAATTTAGGTTTTTGTGGTCTCAGGTTTTGTTACGAGCATATGAGGCTGCAGGAAGTCTTCACAAAGGCACAGTTGAAAATGCTGCACAGCCAGGTTAATCCCCATTTCATGTTTAATATATTGAATCATGTTTACATATTAATGCGTAGAGACATTGATTTAGCTTCTTCGTTATTACTCAAATTTTCAGAGATGCTTCGTTACCAGTTTTATGAAGGAGAAAAAGATGGTGTTCCCCTCAGTCTTGAAATTAAATTTTTACAAGATATGGTCGAGGTTGAAAAAATGAGAAGGGGCAGTGAGCTTGATGTAGTCTCGGTATGGGATACGGAAGATGGTAATATTTGCATTCCTCCGCTATTGCTCGTGACCTTTGTCGAAAATGCTTTTAAACATGTGTCATGCTCTATATCTGAGAAAGGATCTGTCAAAATAGAGTTGCGGCAGCGGGGAAACACAATCTACATGAAGGTAGAAAACTCAAAATCGCGGCTAGGCATACAAAAATCAAATGAAGGGAATAGCAAGCAGGAAATGAGAAATATAAAGGAAAATCTCGATGTATTATACCCCGATAGTTACAGTCTGGCGATCGAGGATACCGAAGCGATGCATATAGTCCGGTTGGCGATCGAGATAGCATGAGTAATTGTGGGTTTGTTATATCATAGAATGAAATAATATGAGAGAATTCTTTTCAAAAAAATATAATCGGGTAATAGTATGTATATGGGTATTATTTCTGTTTTTTTACTGGCTTCAGGTTGCAAGTTCGGTGTCAATTCTGGATGCAACATTAAATATATTAATAGTGTATATTCCTATAGTGCTGGTTACTAATTTTTTAGCTAATGTTCTGCTCCCTAGAGCCATTAAGAAAAAAACAAAATGGATATTTGCTTCTCAGTTTATATTTTGTAGTATCCTTATGGGTGCGATGGACATTTATCTGAATAAATTATATGTATTGCTGGGAGGAGTCGATCCTTATGAAATGTTTACTGCAAGAGGTTCGATATGGCGGCAATTATTCTATGGCATTTTTCCTATGATGATTATTTTGAATTGTACGGCATGTGGTTTGAGGTTTTATTATGAACGGCGTAAATTAGAAAAAGCTTATTTGGAAACACGACTTCAGATGCTTCAGACGCAAGTCAATCCGCATTTTATGTTCAATATGCTCAATCATGTATATATGCTGATGCAAAAAGATCCGGCACTGTCGTCTCTGTTATTGAATAAGTATTCCGATATATTTCGGTATCAGTTATATAGAGGAGATACGGGAACAGTTCCTATAAGTTCAGAAATACAATTTCTGAAAGATGTGATCGATGTAGAGCAGATGAGGTGGGGTAAGAGCCTGAAAATAAAATGCACATGGTCGGTAGAAGACGAGAATACGGAAATTCAACCGTTACTCCTGATCGTTTTTATTGAAAATGCCTTTAAACATGTATCTCATTCCCTATCCGAAAACGGCTATGTGAATATTGAAGTAAATGAACATGGAGGCCGTGTTTTTATGTATGTAGAAAATTCGAGGGCATCCCGTTCTCTTCCTGCAAAAAGAACCAATAGTTCGGGTTTAGGATTAAGAAATATAAAAGAACGTCTCGAAATATTATATCCTGATGCTTATGATATTAATATCGATGAGACTGATTCATCCTATACAGTCCGGCTAGCTATTAATTTGTAATAAAGAGAAAAAGTATGCAAAGTTTGTTTTCACTATCTAAGCTGAGAGTATATTCCGGAAAGTTCTTCGTTAAATGGTATAATTATATTGTTGCTTTTGTGTGGGCAATAATCCTTATATCATGGGGAGTAAGGATGTTGGATTATGCCTCTGTATCGGAAATGCTCTCATTTGGATTTTGCATGTTCGCACCTACCATTCTGGTCTCATATATTTTAAGTAATAAGATAGTGTTGGCAGTAATAAAAGGAGGAGTGAAATGGAAATATATTTTCCTGTTTATATTGTCAATGTCCTTCCTGAGTACTCTGTATGTTTGTTTGTATAGAATCTTTATCCACTTTGTACGGGCTGATTTCATGGAACGTATATTTCTCACCGATTCACTGCTTAAGGAATTTTTTATGCAACTGTCATCAGCTATAATATCAATAATGTTTATGTGTGGACTGCGGTTTCTATACGAACATATTAAGCTGAGTACCATCCATTCCGAGACACAATTAAAGTTGCTTCAGATTAAAGTCAATCCCTATTTTATGCTTAGTATTCTCGAACACATTAATATTATAATGCAAAAAGATATAGATATGGCTTCCCAGCTATTGATCAGATACTCTGAAATGCTTCGTTATCAACTCTATGAGGGAGTTAGAGGCACTGTTCCTCTGGAAACCGAAATTCAGTTTTTGAAAGATATCGTCGATATGGAAAAGATGAGGCTGGATAGAAAAATTAATATAGACTGTGAATGGGATATAGATAATAATAAGTTGAAAATTCAACCGCTGATACTCATCACATTTGTAGAAAATGCTATTAAGTATGCACAAGAATCTCCACAGGAGGATAAATATGTGAATATAAGAATAAAGCAAGAAGATGATCTTATATTTCTGGATATTGAGAACTCAAAGGCTGAAAAACAGGGGGAGAAAGAAATCGGTTTGGGCATGGAACTGCAAAATGTAAGAGATAGGCTGAATATCTTGTACAACGATAAATACACGCTTTCTGTTGAAGAGAAAGACTCTGTTTTTAAAACTAAATTAAAGATTATTTTATAAGGAAATTATGGCTGAATTGAATAAACAACTTAGCAATACGGTGTTACAATGTCTTGTAGTGGATGATGAATCTATTGCCAGAGAAGGCATTGTAGATTATATCGAGAAACTCGATTTTCTGGAAGTAGCCGGAGTCTGCTCCACTGCTATTGAAGCTGCGGACTTTCTTAGGCGGCACTCTGTCGATCTTATGTTTCTGGATATTCATATGCCGCATCTTTCAGGTTTGGAGTTTCTGGAGACTTTAGATAATCCGCCTCTGACCATACTGACTACAGCCTATTCGGAACATGCCCTTGAAGGCTTCCGGTTGCAGGTAGTAGATTACCTGTTGAAGCCGATTACATTCCAGCGCTTTTTTCAGGGAGCTACGAAGGCACAGGAGATATTCAATCAGAAGAAGGTGGGAGAAGAGAAGAATAATGATATGTATATCCGTCAGGGAGACTCTTTTCTAAAAATAACATGGACAGATATCCTGTTTGTGGAAAGTATGCAGAATTATCTGAAACTCCACTTCAAAGACAGGACACTGATCATTCATCAGACAATGTTGTCGCTAGAAGATATGTTGCCTAAAGACTCTTTTTTCAGAATACATAAATCCTATCTGGTGAACGTATCGCAAATAGAACTGGTTAGTGGCGGACGGATTTTTATAAATGGATATGGGTTGCCTCTTTCCCGTCAGCGCAAAGATGCACTTCTTAATAACATTGTGTATAAGAATCTTATCAGTAAGTGATTATTCATTTGTAACAAGGTAGTCGTAGACGGCTTTTGAAATGTCCGCTATCATTCTGCAATTCACATCTGCACTTTCCATCGAATCGGCAACAAAAACAGCAAGTGAGTAATATCTTCCATCGGGTAACCGGATTATGGCAATGTCATTTTCTGCGGCGTTCAGCCCGTTCGGGTAGCGAAACGAACTACCTGTCTTGTGTGCGACAATCGTACCCTTAGGTAGTAGTGCCTTAATTTTATTAGAGCCGGTGGTAGTATCTTTCATCGTGTTCCATAAGAAATTATAGTGCTCAGTTGATAACAGATTGCCGGTTCTGAATTTCTCCAATAGAGAAGCTGCAGCAAAAGGAGTAGTCCAGTTTTGGTACTGAAGATCAAAGTCTTTGTGCATCTCTTCCTCAGTAGTCATTATTGAAACATCACTTACTCCAATATTTCGCATATATTCATCTACTTTTGCCGGGCCTCCTATAAATTTGAACAGGATGTCGCAGGCATTGTTGTCGCTCAGGGAGACACTGTATTTTATGAGTTCTCCGAGTGATATATTGAAATTGCCCTCAGGATGTGAATCTCTTAGCGGACTGTGCGTATTTTCTTTCAGCTCCGATTTTTCAACAAAGACAGAATGACTGAGTGGTATTTTATTATCTATATAATCCAATACAGCCATACCCAGATGAAACTTATAAACACTCTGCATCGGATAATGGAAATCATTGTTGATAGTGAGTGTATCACCATCTGCAATGAGGGCGACACCCACAGTGGCCTGTTTACCCTGTACTATTTGTGAAATGCTGTTTCGTAGTGGTGTATAATCCTGAGAAAAAGCATATATGCCCGAAAAGAATATGCTTGCAAGTATAATGAGTGCCCGTTTCATTCCTTATCTGGTTAGTCGATTAAACGTAATTGTGATTTTAGCTGTGCTATTTCTGTTCTCATATCGTGCATCCTGTCCAGCAGGTTGCGTATAACGTCTATTCCCTCCACATTGATAGACAAGTCGTAATGCCAGCGCGCATATTGTTCCACATCCCTCAGTTGCGATATGTACAGGTAACGTTCATTATCCACGATTGCAACCTCTATTAGTCCCTCATTTTCCAGTTGTACGATAAAGTCCGGCTCTATACGGCTCTGTATGCAGTATTCTCGTATTATTATCAATTCTGTATTCATAATCGTAAAACTTTAAATTAAGACTTTGCCAATTTTTCAAACAACTCCTTCTGTTCGGCACTTAAGTTTGTCGGTATTGCTATCGCGTATGTAACGATCAGGTCGCCAAATTGCCCTTCTTTTTTGTAGACAGGAAATCCCTTACCCTTTAGCCTCACTTTTGTGCCACTCTGAGTCCCTGCTGCGATCTTCAGTTTTACCTTTCCCGTATAGGTATTTACTGTTTCTTCGCCGCCAAGTACAGCCGTGTACAGGCTTATGTTGGCAGTTGTATACAGGTCGTCGCCAACTCGCTTGAAATTAGGGTCTTCGGCTATTACGAATGTAATGTACAAATCGCCGTTAGGTCCACCGTTCGCACCTTGCCCGCCCTGTCCGGCAAGCTTTATCACCTGTCCGTCTGTTACACCGGCCGGAATGGTAATGCGCAGGTTTTTGCTATTGATGGTTATAGTGCGCTTATGTGTCTCATACACATCGCGTAAGTCGAGGTGAAGCTCCGAAGTGAAGTCCTGACCACGAAATCCTCTACTACTGCGCCTACTGCCTGATGATGCTCTGCTGCCTCCGAATAATGATTCAAAGAAGTCTGAAAATCCATCTTCGTCGTCTCCGCCAAAACTATAAGTCCCTCCGCTGAAGCCTCCAAAACTGCCAAAATCGGCAAAGCCTCCATTTTGTGATTGTTGCTGACGGGCTTTCTCATATTCTTCGGCGTGTTTCCAGTTTTCGCCGTATTCATCGTATTTCTTTCGTTTCTCAGGATCAGATAAAACTTCGTTAGCTTCGTTTATCTGTTGAAATTTTTTCTTCGCTTCTTCATCATTAGGGTTGATATCCGGATGGTATTTCCTTGCCAGTTTGCGGTATGCTTTTTTTATATCGTCTGCACTGGCAGTTTTGGATATACCCAATATGCTGTAATAATCTATAAATGCCATATGTCTTATTTTATTTTTTCTCTGTGCTCCAATTCTTTGTATATCTTCAGACAAGCCCACGCATCTATGGCAGCATACATTTTCTGAGCATCGGATAATGTATCGGCTTCCCAGTTCGACAGGCGTTGTCCTTTCGATATTCTTTTTTCAAAAAGTATGCCATAAATACGCTGTAAACCATTGTCTTCTATACCATAATCTTTGACAAATGCCTGTAGTTCCACAAAATTGGAAGGGGCAAGAGATTTACGCTTGTGGATAGCTGAAAAATCGTCACGCAGAGAAAGCCCTATTTTCTTTATGGCAGGGTTTACCAGAATATTTGCCAGACAATCGGGCAGTCCTATTATATTGAGCCGGAACAGGAAACAGGTATCGTCTGTCGATAACTGCATCAGGGCTATCTGGTGCGATACACCTTTACGAAAAGCCGGACGGGTCTCGGTATCGAATCCGATTATATTATATTTCTCCAGGTATGAACATGCTTTTGTTGCTTCACTTTCACTTTGTACAACTATAATTCTGCCAGTAAAAATCTCTTGAGGGTAACCCGATAATTCCTCTTTAGATATTGTATTCACCATAATTCGTCAGTATCAATAGGTTCGGAGTTCTCTTCATCGAAGAGGTCGGTATCGGCTGTATATTTTAGGGAGTGTAGTGCCCGTAGTACGTTTACCAGTTTCTGCCCCCAATATGCCTTGAAGTTTTCTATGCAGACATACAATGCGTCGTTCATATTCTCTGTTATACCGCGCTCGAATATAGTGGCAAAGTTTTTCAGATCCTGATATATGTCGGCAAGGTCTTCACTGATGCTGGCGGCAATAGGTGTCTCACTGTATTTCATATCTTGCAGGAAGACTTCGAGATATGCATCGTTGTTCAGGTATATATTATACAGTTTGGACGATATGTAATTATAATCATCTTCGGTCACACTTATTTCGGGGGCATCTTCGTTTACCGTGTCCGTTTCGGGAACAAGTGCGGTTTTCAGATAGAGTAGGGGGAGCAGCTTTGTGAGTTTATCGGTAAGTTCGGTTTCCGTTACTTCCTCAAAATTTTCGAGATAAGCACAATACTGCACTGCTACCGTAACAAACTCTATCGTATCGCGGGAATACACTATTTCTTTTAATTGATCCGTCATTTTCTAATCGTTATTTTATAGAATAACAAATTTAGAAGATAATTTGTTAAGTAGCGAAAAGGAAAAGAGTTTTTAATCTGAATCCGGTCGATAAGGGGTAAATTAATCTATTCTTAACCTCCGCTTATAATTTATTCCCGCTTTTCTGGCTTGTGAGTGCTGCATCCGTCTTGGTATGTCGTACAGCTTGCCGTCTTTTATAAAGCGGGAGCCTGTTTGTTTGAACCAGAATGAAATGTCATTGCGGATACACAGGTCATGAATCTCCATTATCCAGTCGAAATTGCAGGGGCGGGTGTCTTTCCCCGATTCGCCTCCCGCAGTAACATGTTCTACCCATGTGCCGAAATACGGAGTGAGGTCTATGCGCTCCAAAAGAGGTTCGCAGATAATCATCTTGTGCTTGATAGGAGCCTCTTTGTAGATGGGCAGCCTGTAATCGGCTCTGTCCTGATTTTCCACAGTACAGCATATAGTTACATTATCGTAGCCGTCGCCCCAATCGTCGGGCACACAAAGGTGAAAACGGTCGATACGTTTTGTGATCATCAGAAAGTTAAGATCGCTTCGTTCGCGTATCATTTCCCATGCCTGAGGCCGCCACAGATCGGCTGCATCTATAAAGAAATCAGATGTAAAACAAGTATATACATCATTTCCGGATGGGATTTTGTATTCTCCGTTTCGTTTTCTTCGTACAGGTACATCGAAGTTCTTAGTCAGAGTTACTACAGTGCTGTCTACACCGCGCCGGGCATCGCCACGATACACATAGCAATTTCGGCAACCTTCGCTTAGTTTGTGGCAACCATGCCACGGATTCCATAATGATGACATCAGACAGTTCGATTTAGAGAAATACAAATATAAAAAAGGTTGCCGAAAAAGTGTATTATCTTGTAATAACTTTCCTGGCAACCTCAACCTTAAATTTAGAATGATATAATTATTTATTAATGGATAGGAGCATTTTTGAGCGACCATACAAATATATCGGTCAGTACTCTGGCAAAGTTATTCCATCTGTCACCGGAAGATACAGATCCAAATTTATCGCCGAATATAAATACGCCGTTTGACAAGTCAGCAAAGGCTGAAGGATAGCCGTCGACAGTCATAAATACTGTTCCTGTTTTTGATGATATATAT
>JAITVH010000051.1 GCA_031285905.1 Prevotella sp. | reverse complement strand
TTCGCCCCTACGACATCAAATACGACAATAAATATTATTCATTACTTAATAACATCCCGCAAAATCTGCCATTTCTCAATTTTTTCCGCCAGAGTCATCCGGGCGTTTGCCGGGCTGTGAGAAGGCAGAGTTATATACGTCCTTTCTTCGTCAAAGCCTACATATCTTTTATAAAACTCTTCAGCTTTTTTCCCTGTAAAGAAAACATGCTTTATTTGCGGATAGTTTTTAAAGAACTTTTTAAAGTCATTCGGCTTTTCTCTACGGATATTACTATCCAGGCTGCCCTCTCCCTCGCATGAGTCGAGAACGTCCCATATAGCGATCCTATTCTCGGTCAATAGGGCGTTTTTCTCTTTATAATCATCAGGAAGAGGTTGTTCAAATAATGTAAACAGTATTTTCCAGAATTGGTTGCTTTTATGTCCGTACCGCTCTTGTTTTCGAAGCGATTCAATGCTGGGAATCGTTCCCAATATCAATATTCTCGAATTTTTATCGGCAATGGGAGGGAAACCAATTTTTCTTTCTTCCATATGATCTGTAATATATCTGCAAATTTTATTCGAGTATAAATGTGCTTAATACCGCCCGGTGATCTGAAGGATAGTTATTAAACTTAATATCGCTTAAATCGCTCGATTCTCCGGCTAATTGGGAATTTTCAACTTTTATCTTTTCACCCCAGAAAAGCAAAAAGTCAATACGGTCGAGAATTTCATTCTCTGCCGGCAGCGTAGTCCAAGTATGTCCCGGATTTTTTACTTCGTCAGGATAAATTACGCGATATGAATCTTTCATGCCCGCTTTATCGAGGTAAGCCTTAGTGGACGGCCATGCTACAGGGATTTTACATAGTCCTGCTTCCGTAGCTTTCTTTGTCCAGTCGAGGCATGACGGTTCGTTGAAATCACCTGTAATAAAGATCGGGTAGCCTTCTTTTTGTACTTCCAGCATGTCTGCAACACTTGCATTTACAGTTTCTCCCCGGCTCTTGATGGCAGACTCTATCGCTTGTTGTTCCGTTTCCAGCAATGGCGCGCCACAATACTCTATTCCGTTCAGTTGATATGGCTCGTAAGGGCAGTACATTAGATGTACATTAAACATCCACACAAAGTGCTTTTCGTCTATTTTTATCTTTACACCGTATTTATTCGTAGTAGTATCAACAATAGGGTATCTGCTGATTATGGTAGGACTATTAGAATACACATAAGAGTACCATCCGAGACTATCGGCAATGTGAACTGCCATATTTTTCCCTGCCCTGGTCGATTCTTGTATGCCGACTATATCGGCTTTACTATCGACGATTACCTGTGCGGTAGCATCGAGGGATTTACCTCCTCCTACCCAGATGTTGAAACTCATTACATTGAGTTGAACAGGCTTTGAACTACAAGAAGAGATAAGGAGAATAAAGAATACGGATGTAATAATATTATAAAACGTTTTCATAGGATAAAAAATTAAGATTTTAGATAAAAGTATAAAATAAACAGGAATATCAAAGAATTAAGGTTGCAGACCTTTTTATTACTTTTGTATGTATAACAACTACAGGAAGTTATAATCTGAAAATGTATCATTAAATACTTTCTATAACTTAGTTTATGGTGTAATCAGATCGTCATATATTATTTTTGATATTTGAGAAATTATTTCAGCATTCGTCTCATCGCTTTCGTATGAGTCTGATACAAATATGGCAAGAGAATACTGTCGCCCATCCGGTAATTGGATAATGGCAATGTCATTATCAGCGCCTTTCAGCCCTTTCTCGTTTCGGCCGGAGCTTCCTGTTTTATGCGCAACAATAGTTTCGTCAGGTAGAAGCCCTTTAATCTTATTAGATCCTGTTGTAGTTCCGATCATCGTTTCCCAAAGAAAATCATGGAAATGTTTTGGTAATATGTTTTCCTCCCTGAATTTTTCTAGTAGTTGTATAGCTGCATAGGGAGTAGTGTAGTTTTTATACTGTAAATCCCATTCACGATGCATTTCTTCCTCATTGGCTACAATCGAAAAATCAGTTATTCCCAAAGACTTTATGTAGCTGTCTACTTTCTCTGTTCCGCCGATGAAACGGAATAATATATCACACCCATTGTTATCGCTTTTTGCGACAGTATATTTTATGAGTTCACCTATCGGCATTTCAAAGTTACCATCAGGATGTTCTTCCCTGATAGGACTCCATGTATCGGGGAGTAAATCCTCTTTTTGGATGTATACTTTGTGATCAAGAGGAATATTATTTATATTCATATAATCCAGAACTGCCAGTGCAAGATGAAATTTGAAGACACTTTGCATAGGGTAGTGGATGCTATTATTGATTGTCAATGTATCTTTACCATCGACAACTAAAGCAACTCCTACAGTTGCCTTTTTGTCCTGAATGATCTTTTCTATTTTCCCTCTTAATTCCTCTTTATTCTGAGAGGAGCAGGATACGAACATGAGTATTCCTATTAAGGAATATAAAAGATATTTCATTTTCTAATCGATTAATCGCAGCCGTTCTTTCAGCCTGTGAATTTCTGTTTGCATCTCATCCATTTTATCCAGTAAATTCTGGATAACATCTATGCCTTCAACGTTGATAGACAAATCGTAGTACCATCTCACATACTGGTCAAGATGTTTCAGCTCAGAGACATGTATATATCGCTCGTTATCTACCTCACTTATACGAATTAAGCCTTCATTCTCGAGTTGTATAATCAATTCCGGTTCTATCTGGTTTTGGATGCAGTATTCACGTATAATTATCAAATCTGTATTCATAATTCCAACCTTTTAAATTAAGATTTTGCCAGCTTTTCGAATAGTTCCTTTTGTTCGGCGGTAAGGCTTGTCGGGATCTTGACCGAATAGGTGATTATCAGATCCCCAAATTTTCCATCTTGTTTGTAAACAGGGAATCCTTTTCCCTTAAGGCGGGCTTTTGTACCGTTTTGAGTTCCGGCAGGAATCTTTAGCTTCACTTTACCAGTAAAGGTGTCAATCGTTTCTTCTCCGCCCAGAACGGCAGTATATAAGCTTATTTCGGCAGTAGTATACAAGTCGTTTTCCACACGCTTGAACGATGGATCTTCGGCTATTACAAAGGTAATGTATAGATCTCCATTAGGACCTCCGTTAGAGCCGGGACCTCCCTGTCCTGCCAGCTTGATCACCTGCCCATTGCTGGCTCCTGCAGGAATTGTGATCCTCAGGTTCTTATCGTTTATTGTAATGGTTCGTTTATGGGTTTCATATACATCATGAAGATTGAGGTATAATTCGGATGAGTAGTCCTGCCCTCTGAAACCGCGAGTACTGCGACGGGACGATCGGGCATTGCCAAAAAGCGATTCAAAAAAATCGGAAAAGCCTTCATCATCGCCGCCGAAACTATATGAACCTCCCTCAAAGCCGCCATAGTTGCCGAAATCAGCGAATCCTCCGTTTTGAGATTGTTGCTGACGAGCTTTTTCGTATTCTTCGGCATGCTTCCAGTTTTCACCATATTCATCGTACTTTTTCCTTTTTTCGGAGTCAGATAAGACTTCATTGGCTTCGTTTACCTGTTGAAATTTCTTTTTAGCTTCTTCGTCATTCGGGTTGATGTCGGGATGGTATTTGCGCGCCAGTTTGCGGTATGCTTTCTTGATTTCATCCGCAGTGGCAGTTTTCGATACACCCAATATGCTATAGTAATCTATGAATGCCATATATATTAAGATTTAGCCCCTCCAACCTCCCCAAGGGGAGGCTTTTATGGCTTTTGTTATTCTTTTCTTTTTTCTTACAGTACCTGTACCCTTAAAAGACAGGGCAATTGAGAACTTAACAGCCCTATCCCAATGGGGATTTAGGGATGTTCTTCTCTCTGTTTTTTAATGTATTAAATATCCTCAGGCACGCCCATGCGTCAATAGCGGCATACATTTTCTGCGAATCGGAAAGTGTTTCGGCTTCCCAGTTTGACAGGCGTTGCCCTTTCGATATTCTTTTTCCAAAAAGTATGCCATAGACACGTTGCAGACCTATGTCTTCTATCCCATATTCCCTGACAAATACCTGAAGGTCAATGAAGTTTGACGGGGTTATGGGAGAACGTTTACGTATTGCCGAAAAATCGTCTTTTAACGACAGTCCTATCTTTTTTATCTCCGTATTGGTCAATAGATCAACCAGGCAATCGGGCATATCTATTATATTAAGCCTGAACAGAAAGCAGGTATCTTCAGTAGAAAGCTGCATCAATGCGATCTGGTGAGTCACCCCTTTTTTGAAGGCCGGACGAGTCTCAGTATCGAACCCTATAGCATCGAATTCCTGTAAATAATCGCAGGCTTTCTCTGCTTCTTTGATACTTTGAACTACTATTATTCTGCCGGTAAATACTTCTTGTCCCAGAACAGATAATTCTTCTTTTGAGATTGTACTTACCATAGTTCGTCTGTTTCGTTTATGTCCGGCAGTTCATCGTCAGTGATATTTTCCTCTATCGCATATTTCAATGAATGTAATGCTCTTAATACATTTACCAGCTTCTGTCCCCAATATGCTTTGAAGTTTTCCATACATACATATAGCGCATCATTCATATTTTCGGTGATTCCCCGTTCAAATATGGTGACAAAGTTTCTCAGATCCTGATAAATATCTGTGAGGTCTTCACTTATATTGGCTGAAATGGGTGTTTCGCTATATTTCATATCTTGTAAGAATACTTCCAAATAGATATCATTATTTAGGAATACATTATATAGCTTGGATGAGATATAGTTGTAAGTATCCTCAGTAACCGATATCTCGGGATCGTCGTCTTCATTATACATCTCTGTTTCGGTAACAAGGGATGCCTTCAAATAGAGTAAGGGAAGTAATTTTGTCAGTTTGTCCGTTAATTCCGATTCTGTGGTTTCCTCAAAATTCTCGAGGAAAGCGCAATATTGTACCGCAACTGTTACGAATTCGATCGTGTCTTTGGAATAGACAATTTCTTTCAGTTCATCTGCCATATGTTGTCGTTTAAATAGAATAACAAATTTAGAGGATAATTTGTTAACGACCGAACAATAATGATATTTTAGTTATTATAAATTAGGGCTCAATTATTAAATGCCGGAAGGAAGCTGTCAGATAATAGTTATTCAGTAGATTAGAATTATTTTATAGCAAAAGGGCTTACAATTTTACTGTTGTAAGCCCTTTCTCGGTTGAAGTAATATATTTAAAGGTTGGTTTTGTTTAACTATATCATCTGATCGGTTATCCCACGCTGCCTTCGAGGCTTATCTGCAATAGTTTTTGAGCTTCGACAGCAAATTCCATCGGCAGGTTTTGCATCACTTCTTTTGCGTAGCCGTTTACAATAAGGCCTACAGCCTCTTCTGTACCTATACCCCTTTGATTGCAATATAGTATCTGATCTTCACTGATCTTTGAAGTAGTGGCCTCATGCTCTATGATAGCAGTAGGATTGGCGATATCAGAATATGGGAATGTATGCGCGCCGCATTTATCTCCGAGCAACAAGCTGTCGCATTGCGAGTGGTTGCGGGCTCCTTCTGCCTTAGGCGAAACTTTCACCAGCCCACGGTATGAGTTCTGGCTGAATCCGGCAGAGATGCCTTTCGATACAATCCTGCTCTTGGTATTTTTCCCGATATGTATCATTTTTGTTCCGGTGTCTGCCTGCTGGTAGTTGTTTGTAACTGCTACAGAATAGAACTCACCAATAGAATTATCGCCTGCCAGAATGCAAGACGGGTATTTCCATGTGATGGCCGACCCTGTTTCTACCTGTGTCCATGAAATTTTGGAACCGGTTCCTTTGCAGATGCCCCGTTTTGTAACAAAGTTGTAAATACCTCCTTTACCCTGCTTATCGCCGGGATACCAGTTTTGAACTGTAGAGTATTTCACCTCTGCATGATCCAGTGCAATAATCTCCACAATGGCGGCATGCAACTGGTTTTCGTCACGCATAGGCGCAGTACAGCCTTCAAGATAGCTGACATATGAACTGTCATCGGCAACGATCAATGTGCGCTCAAACTGCCCCGTATTGGCTGCATTGATACGGAAATAAGTGGATAATTCCATCGGGCAACGTACCCCTTTGGGGATGTATACGAACGAACCGTCGCTGAATACGGCAGAGTTGAGCGTGGCATAGAAGTTGTCGCGGTAGGGTACTACTGTCCCCAGATATTTTTTTACCAGTTCGGGATGTTCCTGTACAGCCTCGCTGAATGAGCAAAATATAATTCCTTTCTCCGACAATACCTCTTTGAAAGTGGTCTTTACAGAAACACTGTCCACAACCGCATCGACAGCCATACCCTGCACACCTGCCAGTATTTCCCTTTCGTGGAGAGGAACGCCCAGTTTGTCAAACGTCTTCAGTAGTTCGGGATCGACTTCATCCAGACTCTTTGGCCCGTCTTTCTTTTTGGGTGCGGCAAAGTAGCTGATAGCCTGATAGTCTATTTTCGGAATTTCGAGGTGCGCCCAATGTGGCATCTCCATTGTCAGCCAATAGCGGTAAGCCTTCAGGCGGAATTCCAACAGCCATTCCGGTTCATTCTTTTTAGCCGAGATCAGCCGGACGACATCTTCATTGAGCCCTACGGGTATAACCTCAGTCTCGATATCGGTAACAAATCCGTATTTGTAATCGCCGGAGGTTACATCTTCTAAAATTTTATCTTGATTTTCTTGCATGAATAATTAATGTTACAAGCTGGTAGCTTTTATGAGGCACAAAGATACTATATTCTTACTTAAATTAAACAGATATAAATATTTTACATCATTAATAGAACGTATATAATCCGGCTTTTGTTTTGTCTCCTGTATTGTGGATGATACTACTAAAGGATAGGGGGAATTATTCATTTTCCCAATAGGTAGATCGCAGTTCTTTTGGTAGTTTTTTAATTACCTCTTCTACTGAATGCCTGATCCAGTACTTTACAGTTTCATCATCCATATCCTGATTGGGAGTGATGGTGTTCCAATATTTTTTGTTGAAATGCCAGGCTGCTTCTACACTCGTATACTGTTCGCGCAACTCAATCGCTTTATCGGGATTGCATTTCACGGATATTTTTAGCTCAGATACTTGTAGAGGAATCACGGCAAACCATTTGTTGAATACCCTAAACATAAGATATTCATCCTTAAAGGGCATATCTTCAGTCGCGTTTTTGAGCGAAAGGCAATATTCGCGTAGTTCTTCTATATTCATTGGTTCTTTTTTTGTGGTTTAGAAATGCATTGCCTAAGTTCGTAAATTAAGTTTAAATATTCAAGGATGTGGTTTGGGAAGAGTATGGAGTGAAAGGATACAGAGTTAAAAAACAAAGAGCTATAAATCGAATAATTACAGCTCTTTTAAGCTTTTATGAGGCACGATAAATACAAATAAGGTCTGAATACCTAAATGCAATTAGAGTATCCATAAAATAGGTAATGAAAATATTAATGCGACAATTAACCAAGTGAAGAATGTTATAATTTTTACTCCTTTATTTATATTTGGATCCTCTTTATATTGCTTATAGATTGCAAACATTAATGCTATATCAAAAATTATTATGACAAAAATTATTATCCATTTAAGAATATTTGCCATTCCTCCTGGCAAATATTCTATCAGTTTTGCATCGATCTTTACTTCGTCAGGTTTGTATTCTGAGAAGATTATTTTAGCATCTATTATATCTCTTTCATCAATAAAAACAAATGGCCCAATACTGTCAAAATTTTCTACTATAGCAATAATATCAATAAACTCATTTTTCTTCCATTGTTTAAAATCAAGGTAAACACAAGATTTTTCATTTTCTATAGAAACAGGAAAATTTTTATCATTAATAGCTACGGACAATAGTTTTACAGAATCCCTGAAATGAATAGATAATTTATCTAATAAAATATTTTTAAGAGTTCCTGTCGATATAATAGTTTTATTACCTGTATTTGAAATTACATACCTTATTTTCCATAAATTATTTACGATACTATCCTGATAAATATATTGAACAGAAAGACCTTCTGTATTTGGGACTTGTGTAAGTTGTGTCTTATCCAAACTTTTTACTTCAATCTGTGCATAATCTTTTTGAAAAAAATAAAAAAAGATTGTAAGAGCTAAACCTACTATAGTAGCTACCGCAGGTAAATAGTAAAAGAAGAATTTTCTCATATCTTACTTCCTATCCTTCAACACATCATGCAGCAAAGAAATCGCTTCATCTTTTTCTTTTAGCATCCTTTCATATAAAGCTATCTTTTCATCATATAACTGAACGATTTTTTCAATCGGATTAAAAGTATATTGATTAGTAATAGCATTATCTTTCCATGTGCCAGAATAGATATTTATATATGTTCCCGGGTCAAACTCTGTGATAGCTTCCACCGGAATATCCAACGCTTTAGCAATCTTATCCAGAATTTCGGGTTCTAAGGTTTCCTTTTTTTCATAAAGGGATAATGTAGCCTGTGATACTCCGATTCTTTCGGCTAACACGTCCTGATTTACATCGCGCCAATCTCTCCAACGGCGGACATTCGCCCCGTGGTTAGTCTTTTTTACTGCTGTATCCATAATTGATTATAATTCGTTTTATGCAAAAATAGCAATTTAATGTGATTAATATTTTATTTAGCTCATAATATTTTAACAATTAGGTTATTAATAATATTAATACGGTTTTTAATATCTTATTAGCCCGATTAATAGAATATAGGGGACTTCTTCTTTTCCTTTGCAGCTATAAAGACGAAGAATCTTTTATATTGGGAATCCGACCAGGCAACACTACTTTATTCTGCCTCGTCAAAAATGGTATTTGCGGCGAGGCCTACCAATTTCCCGGACTGAAATACAAACACTCGGAGAAAGATTCATTCCGGTTTTAGAAAGCAGGTTGTTACTAGGGCGACCTGCTTTCTTTCATTTTATATAGGAACAGTTCCTGACCTTTAATAATATCCTTATGCTGTTTCATCTTCTTTTTGCGTATATTTGTTCTTTGTAATCTGTATTTTATTTTTAGATATTTATCTATAGTTTTAATCAGTTGAAAGTTGACAATTGAAAATGGAAAGAAATGAGAAACTACCTCACCCCAACCCTCTCCAAAGAGAGAGGGGAGGGGGTAGCGAAGCCACAAAGAGGAAGGAATAAAAAGCTAAGAGCTAACGGCTATCAGCTAATAGCTGAAAACTGTTGCTTCTGTTACTTTTTAGTTAAAATTTTGTATAAGTTATTATGTATAAGATAAGTAAGCAATTTTCATTTTCGGCATCACATATACTGCACGGACTACCTGAGAGCCATCCGTGTTCGCGCCTGCATGGTCATAACTATATAGTTACTGTTCATCTCAGGGCTAGGGAACTGGATGAAACAGGGTTTGTGAAGGATTACAGGGCATTGGATAATGTGAAAGCATATATTGACGATAAACTCGATCACAGACACCTGAATGATATCCTGCCATTCAACCCGACTGCCGAGATGATGGCAAAATACCTGTACGACGTATTCAAAAAAGATATCCCTGAGCTTTATGCAATAGAAGTGTCCGAAACCCCTAAAACAACAGCTATCTATGAAGCTGATAGTGAATGAGATTTTCTATTCGCTTCAGGGCGAAGGGGGGCGGGTAGGTGAGGCATCCATCTTTATCAGGCTGACAAAGTGCAATCTGGCTTGCAGCTTCTGTGACACGGACTTTGCCAACGGGGACGAAATGACGGTCTGGCAAATACTGGAAACAATAAAGGCGTATCCATGCAAATGGATCATCTGGACGGGTGGGGAACCCACTATCCAGTTGAGAGACGAACACCTTGCTGTTTTTAAAGAACATGGATATAAGCAGGCTATAGAGACAAACGGCACGCGTCGGGTTCCGTCATTGATCGATTATATATCCTGTAGTCCGAAACAAGATTACGAAACGATTAAGACACGGATACCGGTCGTTAATGAGATCAGGATGCTGATAAAGGCAGGGGATCAGGTTCCTGATGTTGCAATCTTTCCCAAGGCTGATAGCTACTTCCTGAGCCCGATATTCGATGCAGACAAACTGAATATGGAAAATATAGAATATTGTGTCGGCTTAATAAAGGAACATCCGGAATGGAGGCTCAGCCTGCAAACACACAAACTTATACATATTGAATAAATGGAGAAATTCGAACTCGACATATTAGGCTGTGGTTCTGCCACACCTACTACTCGGCACAATCCTTCATCACAGGTTTTGAATATCAGGGACAAGCTATTTATGATAGATTGCGGAGAAGGTACTCAGTTGCAGTTTAGGCGCAGTAAACTGGGGTTTGGGCGGTTAAACCGTATCTTTATATCCCATCTGCATGGCGATCATTGCTTCGGTCTCATCGGCTTAATATCTACGCTGGCTTTGCTCGGCCGAACCGGGGAACTTACAATACATACCCCTCCCGGATTGGAGCAGACCCTTTCCCCCGAAATGGACTATTTCTGTAAAGACAATCCCTTCAAGGTGATCATAGAGCCCTTTTCTCCCACTAAAAGCGAGGTGATATATGAAGACAGGTCTGTGACGGTAACAACAATCCCTCTCAATCACCGCATCCCATGTGCAGGGTTCCTCTTCAGGGAGAGACAGAAGAATGCTCATCTGCTGCCGAATATGATCAGATTCTATAATATCCCGATCAAAGAATTGAAGAAGATAAAGGAAGGAGCAGATTTTGTTACAGATGACGGGAGAGTGATTCCCAATGCGCATCTTACCCGTCCGTCCGAGCCTGCCCGCGCATATGCCTATTGTTCCGATACAGCATATTATGAGAAGATAATACCCATTATAGAGGGAGTAGATTTGCTTTATCATGAGGCTACCTTTGCCGATTCTGACCGGGGCAGGGCAAAAGAGACAGGACATTCTACTGCCGCGCAGGCTGCCGAAATAGCGAAGAGAGCAGGAGTTAAAAAGTTGATGTTGGGGCATTTTTCTGCCCGTTATCCGGATAATAGGGTATTGCTGGATGAGGCGACTAAGATCTTCTCCAATACGATACTAGCCAACGAAGGATTAAGTGAAAAATTATAAAATCCTTTAATTTTTCCAGTTTTTTATCCTTTGGTAATCTTTTAATACTATATTTGTGAACATTAGATTGTATAATGGTTAGATACAGACACATACTTTTCGTCTTCTTGTTTACCGGAATCTCTTTGGCAACGAATGCTAAAAAGACGGATTTCCCGGTTATATTTCCTATTGATGATATCTCCGAAGCCGATACCGCCGATACCATTAATACAATGACTCTGGAAGTGACTATCAACCAGAAGACTACAATAAAAATGGAGAAAGTACCTACCACAGGCTATCTAGAGGTGTACAGCATCTTAGGCAGAAAGGTGACAAGCATTAATCTGAAGACATGTGTCGCCAATACTTGTTCCATCGATCTGGCAAAAGGCATCTTTATCCTCAAGGCCGGTAAAGTGGCTAAAAAGGTAATTGTGAAATAGAGCTTATATGCTCATTTATAGCAGATTACATTAATCTGAAATTTAACAAACCTTACTTATAGGATATTTTATCCCATATAAACTCCCTTGGCTTTTCTGTAAGGAAGGGCTGTATCTTCTTATAGTCTTCCTCAGACAAGTAGTTCTTTATATCATATGATATGGATAGCGTAGTGCCGGTTGGCGACAAAGTGATTACCATCGGGTTCACGTCCAGTGCAGCATAGGCATTCTTAAAGTCCTGAGATTCACGGTCTGCATCCGATTTGATAAACCAGTTCTTATTCTTAGCCGGAAACAGGGTTTGCGATATCGGGATCCATTTGGTAGTGTAGAACTCTATTTGGCTGTCACACATCTTACTACAAGCTGTCTTTACTACGCATATGATCTTGCTGTCGTTGATCAAAGGCAGTAGCTTTATCTGAATAGTACCGGCATCGGATGTCTTCAAAGAAATGAAGTCCGATGAGATGGCCTGCCTTTTTACATCTCCGTGCGAGCCCCTTTTTACAACTACTTCCGAGGTGCTTTCGGGGTTGGCCACAAGCATGTCTTTTTGCGAAGCATCGAGGCCTAAAATGACGCTGCTAGGCACATGCAGGAATATATTGCTTATATCCTGGGCGTGGCCGGAATAAGACAAACAGCTTAAAACTAATATTATAAATGTCAACCTTTTCATTCTATGTTAGCTTATTTAGTCCCCAAATATAGGAAAAACATTGCGATAATTATCAAAACAAGATCAATAGCCTTGCCTTTTAGATTTTTTTCGTGGAAGAATAGCGCTCCCCCGGCAAATGAAACGAGCACACTGCTACGTCTCACCATTGATACAATAGAGATCATGGCATCAGGATCTGTCAGTGCATAAAAATACACAAAATCGGCGATTGTTAAAAATACTGAAATCAGGATAATGCTCCATTTCCACTGAAAGGGAGTCGTGTTCTTTCGTTTGGGATACCAGAGGATCATCATGATCAGTAACATCAATACACATTGGTATGTATTGAACCAAAACTGTACGGCTGTAGAACTGAATTGCTGCATCAGGAACTTGTCGTACAGACCACTGGCTGCTCCCAGCATGGCTGCCGATATCATAAAGAGTATCCACTTGTTTTTGTGGAATGATATCCCTTCCTTTTTCCCCGATAATGAGAGAAGGAAGAATGAAATTATGGTGATGATAACCCCAATCCATTGATAGAGATTCAGTCGTTCTCCAAAGATCAGCAGTGCGCCTACCAGCGTCATCACGGGGCGAGTTGCGTTTATAGGGCCTGTAATGGTAAGGGGGAGATGTTTGATGGCGAAGTATCCGAGTATCCACGAGGATAGTACGATTACTGACTTAATGAAGATATAGCCATGAGTTTCTATAGAAACAGCCGGGACATAGCCTATCGTTCCTTTCAGTATCTCAGGTGCTACTCCCGATACGATAACCAAAGGGAGGAGCAACAGTGAGCAGAATAGCGTATTAAGGAATAGCACGGGGATAACCGCATTCCCATTTACAGACTTCTTCTTACAAATGTCGTAACAGCCAAGAAAGAAAGCCGATACGAATGCCAGACCTAACCACATATACTTATTATAACCTCAAAAGCGGTCAATTATTCTTTTCCTTTTTTCAGTACGAAATTCAACCATGTATAGCCTATGATTCCCGAAGTAAGCGAGGCCAGTAATATCATCAATTTCGATTCGTTAATATAATGCATATTGCCATTAAAAGCTAGTAGGGTGATGAAAATAGACATCGTGAAACCGATTCCTCCGAGCATACCGGCGCCTAATAGAGCCTTCCATTTTACCCCTCGGGGTAATGCACATAGTCCGGATTTTACAGTAATAAAGCTGAATAAGGTTATCCCAACCGGTTTTCCTACTATCAGACCGAATAAAATGCCTAAAGCAAAAGGCTCACCAATAGACTGATCCCAATTGCCTTCGATCACCATCGCCGTATTAGCCAGGGCAAACAGAGGTAAGATAAGGAATGCTACCGGATAGTGAAGACTATGTTGCCATCTGTTGGACATACAATGTGGATCTCCTTTTTTGAAAGGGATGGTGATGGCAAGCAATACGCCTGCAATGGTAGCATGCACTCCTGAGTTAAGCATGAAGTACCACATAACGACTCCTCCGATGATATATGGGATCATATTGGTGACGTTGAACTTCTTGTTGAGTAATAACAGAAGGACAAATATCCCCAGTGCTATCAAAAGGCTTATCCATGACAGAGAGGAAGTATAGAAGATAGCGATCACTACAATTGCCCCTAAGTCATCGATTACCGCCAATGCTGTAAGGAACACTTTAAGCGATGTGGGTACGCGGCTACCCAACAGAGAAAGGATACCCAGGGCAAAAGCAATATCTGTAGCCATAGGGATACCAAATCCGGCATGGGTCTCCGTTCCAAAGTTGAAAAGCATATAGATTCCGGCAGGGATAAGCATGCCACCCAATGCCCCTGAAAGAGGGAGCATTGCCCGTTTTACATTGGATAGTTCACCTTCATGGATTTCCTGTATCAGCTCTAAGCCGACCAGCAAGAAGAAGATAGCCATTAACCCGTCATTTATCCAGTGTGCAAACGAATGACTTCCGATATGGGAATCCCATATGTTCAAATAACTCTGCCCAATACTGGAATTGGCCAGCAGGATGGATATCAATGTACATACGATTAAGACAAGTCCTCCCGACTTTTCGCTTTCCATAAAGCCTCTTAATGTTCTACCACTTAAAAAGTTTATTCTCATTATTTTATAAATATTGAATCATTATATTCTATTTCTTCCAGAAACAGGGCATGTCCCGGGGCTGATGTGCCTGCCCTGCCTCTGTCTTTGGCTTCGATTATATATCGAAAATCGTCGATTCCTATTTTATGGCGTCCGACCTCCAGAAGCGTGCCCACGATAGAACGCACCATGTTGCGCAAAAAGCGGTTTGCCTGTATGGTGAATATATAATCGTCCCTGAGTTTCTCCCATCCGGCCTGCATCACAGTACAGTTATTGGTCTTCACATCGGTATGCAATTTGCTGAAACTGGTAAAATCTTCATATTCGAAGAGTATGTTGGCGCAAGCATTCATCCTTTCTATATCGGGGCTGTCGAATATCCTGTATTTGAAAGGATGCAGGAAAGGGTCTTTACGGGTGGTGATGTAATACCGATAGAGCCTGGATATAGCATCGAAGCGTGCATGCGCATCTTTTTTCACTTCTACAATCTTGTTGACTGAAATGTCTTTGGGTAAAATGCTATTCAATCTACGAACGAATAAAGGCAAATCAAAGGATTCTTCTTTCAGGTCGAAATGAGCTGCCATCATACGGGCGTGTACTCCTGTATCGGTCCGTCCTGCTCCGGTGATTGAAACCGGATGGCGCAGAATGGTAGAGAAAGATTGTTCCAGGGCTTCCTGTACAGTGATGGCATTGGGTTGGATTTGCCAGCCACAATAGTTTTCGCCGTTATAAGATAAGTATATAAAATATCGTTTCATTCGCCGGTTAACTGCCTTAGTTAACTTTAAACCGTTTATCGGATTTATCACAAAACCGGCACAAAGGTACAAAAATAGTGGATTCGCTATACATTTAATAATCGAAAATAATACACAATGCTCTCAGTTGAATCAGCAACTGTTGTTATCCATTTAAGATAAAATCAGTTTTTTCTATATATTTCATTAGCGCCTGATTAAAGGGATATGGTCATATTTTATTGTTTATTGAATAGTATTTCTCAGGGAATATAAAAGGTTTATAATAAATTTGCACCTCAAGAAAAGAATAAGTTAACCATTTAAACTCCAAAAAAGCATGCAATCATCGACTACACTCCCCAGTAATAACCGTATAGAAATAGCAGACGTATTACGAGGTTTTGCTGTCATGGGAATTACCCTTATCCATTTTATTGAGCGGTTCAGCCTCAACAGCTTCCCGGAAGAAACCAACAGTTTTTTTATATTTACAGATAGGATAATCTGGGATAGTGTATTTTTCACCATTTCTGGTAAGGCGTATTGCATTTTCGCATTACTTTTCGGGTTCAGCTTTTTTATTCAAGACAATTCGCAAAAAGAAAAAGGGAAAGATTTTCGCGGACGGTTTGCATGGCGGTTAGTATTACTTCTTTTTATAGCCTGCATCAATTCGACTTTGTTTCCCGGCGAAATATTGGTACTCTATGCGTTGGTTGGTTATGTACTGATTGCGGTCTGTCGCCTTTCTACCCGCGCAGTTGCCATCATAGCGATCATTCTTTTGTTGCAACCTCTTGAATGGGGACAACTGATCTATGCGCTTATCAATCCCGAATATGTTATGGATGCCGGATTCGATGGCCCATACTGGGAGATAGTGAATACGGCCCAGAAGGAAGGTTCTTTTCTGGAAATGTGTAAAACCGCTATATGGACGGGTAATGTTGCCAATATGGGCTGGATGATATTGCACGGAAGGGTAACCCAAACCGCAGGGCTGTTTATGATAGGCATGCTGATAGGGCGTGGCAGGATGTTTCCTAATTCAGAAAAAAATATAAAACTTTGGGTTAAAGTATTCATTATCGCTACCCTCGCTTTTTTCCCTCTTTATGGTTTGGCGGGTACGCTTCCCGACTTTATAGGCCGGGAGGAAATCCTTGTACCTTCTACACTTATACTTAAATCCCTTTCCAATCTGGCATTTACAGGGATACTGTTTGCCGGGGTAATACTTCTTTACTACCTGACAAGATTTAGAAACGTTCTTCATCAGTTAGCACCATACGGACGTATGAGTCTGGCAAACTACCTGTCGCAGTCTTTGATCGGGGCATTCTTATTCTACCACTGGGGGCTGGAACTTTATCTGCATACAGGTATTACAGTCTGTTTTCTGATGGGTATCGGAATGTTTCTTATTCAGTTATTCTTCTGTCATTGGTGGCTTCGTTCACATAGCCAGGGCCCACTAGAATGGTTATGGAAAAAGGCAACCTGGATCAAAATAGGGAAAGGGTAACTTTCAGAATTGCTTTAACTTAAGAATCTTATACGGTTCACAAAATAGAAAGCGATAGAGTTTTATAAATCAAAACTTTATCGCTTTTCAAAATACTTTTAAGTTGCAAACTGATTCTGGAAGATAATAGTAATAATAAATGATGTATAATCATATAACATAAGGTGGTATCCAAAAATAAGCATTTCATAAAAATACTTCTGCTGAGATTGAAATATCATTTATTAACATTAATATTGTCTTTTTATTAATTAATACTCTGGAAAGATGGAAATTAAAAAAATAATAGAGGATAAAGAACTGTTTATGGATTTACTACTTCTGGCTGATGAACAGGAAAGTATGATTCACAAATATATAGGAAGAGGGGAGTTATTCGCATTATATGATACTGATTTAAAAACGGTTTGTGTTGTTACGCAAGAAAATGAAAATACTTGCGAAATCAAGAATATCGCAACTTACGAAAAAGAGCAAGGGAAAGGATACGGAAACTTAATGATGAAATACGTAATTGAAAACTATAAAGATAAATGTGATACACTATTAGTTGGCACGGGTGACGACGATAAAACATTATCATTTTATAGAAAGTTTGGATTTGTTTATTCGCATACGGTAAAAGACTTTTTCATAGACAATTACAACCACGAAATGTTTGGAAATGGGCAACAGTTAAGAGATATGATTTATTTAAAGATGAATATATCTCGGCAATGAAACAATAGCAAATTGATTATCCCATCTGTTGCCCTGCAAAATAAAAATTCTATTCTCGAACCAATTTCTTCAAGATTCAGACCTGATTTATGAGTTGAGGGAGTGGATTTAACCGGCATTCGCCGGATGTAAATGCGAATATACAATTAACTGCTAAAAGTTAATTTCTAATTTCCTTTTTTGCATATCTTTAGGGTCGCAGACCCTTTTGTTATTTTATATTGTAATTATCATTAAATTTGTAGTAAACAATTAATTTGAATGAAAAAGTCCATATCATATTTACCATCTGTCAACCAGCGCGATTTGCATTACCTTGTTGAATCCATCTTAACACGAGTAAAGCAAACCGAAATGATAATTCTTTTCGGAAGTTATGCCCGTAATAAATATGTGGTATATGATGAAAAATACGAATTCGGCAAAATACAGTTTTATGTTAGTGATTATGATATACTTGTAGTTACTAGTGGTATATCTGATGGTGTTGCAGGAAAAGCTCTTGATAATATAGAAGTACAATATTACAACCAAGCAAAAGACCCGGACAGACAGCCTCCTGTTCAATTTATCAATATTGACATGAAGAAGCTGAACAAGGAGTTAACCGAAGGAAGATACTTTTATACCCAGATAAAACAGGAAGGTGTAATACTGTATGATGGTGAAAAGTTTAAACTTCCCCGCAGACGCAAGCTCAACTTTGAGGAGATAAAGCAACAAGCAGAAGAATATTATAATGAGAAGTTTAAAAGGGGGAATGGATTTTTAAGAAATACTCATTATAATTATAATGATGAGGATTATGTTTTAGCCTCTTTTATGCTTCATCAAGCCTGTGAAAACTATTTCTATTCTATTCGCTTAGTTTATACTCAACAAAACAGCAAACAGCATAATCTTACAAAACTTCTAAATTCAGTAAAGAAATATTCTAACGAGTTTGTTAAAGTCTTTCCGCAAGATACACCCGAAGAGAAACGGCTTTTCGAGCTTATCAAGGCTGCGTATGTAAATGGACGTTACGACCCTGACTTTGTAGTAACAAAAGAGGATATAGATGCTCTTGTTCCTAAAGTGGAATTACTTCGGGATATTACAAAACGAATTTGTGAGGAGAAAATTAGGGAGTACGGGGAGATGGGGTAGAAAGACGTTTTAACAACAATGTATAATGAGAAAAATGTCAAATAAGAAAAATCATTAATTATAAAATTCATATTATGGAAGATTTTATAAATGAATTAAAAAAAGATAATTACTTAATTGATATTACACGCCCATTAGGGGAAGAATTTTGTGTAATAAGAAATAAACAAATGTCTATTTATGGATTATCTATGGTTAATTCTCTAGATGTCAAAAATAAAACTGTAAATGGTCAACCAATATTAAATTTTGCACCAGCAATTATTACTGAAGAACTACTAAAAAATATAGGTTTTGAGAAGAAAGGAGACATTGCCTTTCAAAAAAATAATTTAACAATTACATATTCAGATAATGATTGGTGGTACTTAGAAGATGAAGAAAAAAAAGATAGAGGATATTATAAATTTATCCATCTTCTTCAAAATTATCTTAGTGACTTTTGGTTAAAAGAATTTCAAAACTTAAGGTGAAAATTTATAGTATTCTATTTTCAAATCAGCTTTTTAATGATTTGATTTAATTCGTGAGTTAAAATAGAGAATACCTTAATATAAAGGTAATTTATAATCCACAAGTGTATTATCAACTAAATTAATGGCATTATGATTCAATGTCCTATATGTAAAGAGCAAAAAGGCTATCATAGATGCCTAATAACAGATCAAATTTATTGTGCTTCTTGTTGTGTCAAAACTCAATCATGGGAAAGATGTAATACTGAATGTGAATATTTTAAAGAGGAACTATTAAACTATAAGCCTTTCAACACTCATGAGGCTGAAATAACAGCACTTCCAAAAGGGGAAGTAATTAGATTTGAAACACCATTATTTCTTCCCAATATATTTCAATGCATTCAATGTAATGTGGCAGAATTGAATATATTTATTCTCGATTTTAATAAAATTAAAGTTGAAATAAGATTTAAATTAGAACCTATACGAATATTAGGTGAAGAATTATATAAAAAGGATTCATGGAAAATAAAGTCATCAAATGTTCCTTTTAGACATGGTAAGGCTTTATCTCCTTTAATTATTATTGGTTCCGCCAAATCTGGTGTTTCTAATCTAAAAGATAACAAATATCAATATGGAGATTGTAGTGTTGAAGCTATAAAAAGCTCTTACAGTATGCATATTTGGGAACCTCATACTAAGTCTTTTTTAGAAAAGGTAGATACAAGGAATAAACCTGAATTTGACTCAGATTCCCAGTATTTCCCTACATTTGAAGGGAAAATGTCATTTTGTAAATGTGATATATATTGGGGTGAGTTTTCGACTAAGTTTGAACATAAATTTTCGTTTTTGATTGAATCATTAAATGTCCACGTTAATGAAAATAGGAATATATTATCACAGTTTGGTATTTGTTTGCCTTACAAAAGTATAGCAGTCGACAAATTTAGTTTATCTAAGTCTTCAGAATTCAAGATTTCTGACGAATCATTTTTGGCATTACAAACTTTTGGTCAACAAAAAGTAACTAAAATGTGGGAAACTCCACTCATCCAGAATTGGGATAATATGTATCATGGTGGCTATGCAAAGGTTGACTATAATAGACTAAACTCTCCATTTAAATATAATATATATTGTTTTGCTGATTTTTTTACATATTTAGTCCCAAGTAAATCGATATTATCTAGTTTAGTTTGTGAATCCGATTATATTGTTTCTGCATATTTTAATTGTTTTAAAGAATTATATGAAAACAAATATTCTCCAATCAATTTAGTTATAACTAACACTTCTTTTGATATTCAAAAAATAAAAATTGAATATTTTATTGAGGGTATAACAAATTTGCATATTGAGAATATATTCATTGAGGCTAAATCAACGAACTCAATACCGATATTACCTACAATTCTTGAAGATAAACTTTCAAATATGACCGAACATAACAATGCTCATTTAAATATCAAAGTATTTAAAGATAATGTATTAGTCCACGAAGAATCTAAAATATTTAATTTGTTACCTAAGGAAACCTTCATATATGATAATGAAGATAATGGAGAATCTAAAAAACTTTATTTCTATTCTTTATTAGCTCGTTGGGTTACTCCTAATAATTCAGTTATTGATAAGATTATTAATGAAACATCGAAAACAACAGAATATATAAGTGGTGATTCAACAAATGCCTCTCAATATTTGGCGGAGATAAAAGCCATTTATAATACAATTTCAAAATATGTAAAGTATGTCTCCCGAACTTTTAGTTTATATAAAGGAAAAACATCATTACATCAGAAAGTACATCTTCCTGAAAATACAATTAAGAATGAATCAGGGAATTGTATTGACTTAACGGTCTTAATGGCAAGTTGCTTAGAAAAAATAGGGTATAATCCTTTACTAATAATAGTTCCTGGACATGCATATTTGGGAGTAAAGTTAGAAAGTGAAAATCTATTTATTGAAACAACATTACTCGGTTATAATAGCTTTGAAGAGGCATTGGCTTTGGGTTTAAAAAATACAGAAGAACATTTTTCAACAGACTTAAAAGGGACTAAAAAGGAAAGATGCACTATAATTGATGTATTTGATGCTCGAAAAAATAATATTTATCCGATGAATTGATTCTTGTCTGATTGAGAGAAGTATTATAAACTATTTAAATCTTTGTCCCTATTTTGTCCCCCGAAAACACAAAAAGAGCTGTAATCTTTTGATTTACAGCTCATTTTCTTCTGGTTGGAGTACCCAGAGCCGGGATCGAACCGGCATGGAAGTGAATCCACTGGTGTTTGAGACCAGCGCGTCTACCAATTCCGCCATCTGGGCTTATGCGGTGCAAAAGTACATATATTTTTTATATAACAAATACCGTAATTCAACTTTTTTATCAGATATACACATTTTTTCTATTGTCATTGTTATTTATTGTTTTGTTTGTATCTTAGTATGATGTAACTTTGCATAAATATAGACAATAGCATGGATAACAAAAGTAATAATTACTGTGTAATCATGAGCGGTGGCATTGGTAGCCGCTTTTGGCCATTTAGCCGTGAGGCAAGACCAAAACAATTTCTAGACTTTTTTGGTACGGGACGATCTCTTCTGCAAATGACTGTTGATCGGTTTCGCAAAATCTTGCCGGTTGAAAATATATATATTGTAACGAACAATGAATATGCTCAAATGGTGCAGGATGAGTTACCCGAACTGAAAGCCAACCAGATTTTATTAGAACCAATGCGACGAAACACTGCGCCATGCATTGCTTTTGCAACTTATCGTATCAACTCATTCAATCCTGATGCCAATATCGTCGTTGCTCCATCGGATCACCTGATATTGAAAGAGGATGAATTTGTTTCGATTATTCAAAATGCTTTTGATTTTGTAAAAACACACAATACACTCCTTACCCTTGGAATTCGCCCAAGTCGTGCTGAAACAGGCTATGGATATATACAAATGAGTGAAGAGAAACTCGATGGAGTAACTAAAGTCAAAGTTTTTACTGAAAAGCCAAACGCAGAATTAGCCAAAGTCTTCTTTGAAAGTGGGGAATTTTTGTGGAATTCAGGCATCTTTGTCTGGAATAATAGGACAATATTAGATGCATTTCATCAGCACCTACCTGAAATAACCAACCGTTTTGACAAGGGACTTGGCGTCTTTGGTACGGATAATGAAAAAGCATTTATCGATGAGAATTTTCCATTCTGCCCCAATATCTCCATTGATTACGGTGTAATGGAAAAAGCAGATAATGTATATGTTCAGGCGGCAGACTTCGGGTGGTCAGATTTGGGAACATGGGGCTCACTTTATGAAATATCGGATAAAGATGAGGACGCTAATGCCAACCTGATATCCAATACCTTATTTTTCGACAGTACTGAAAATGTTGTCACACTGCCTGCCGGAAAGTTGGCTGTTATTCAGGGTCTTGATGGATATATCGTTGCCGAAGCTGATAATGTTTTACTTATCTGTAAAAAGGAGGAAGAACAACGTATCAAGCAGTTTGTTGCCGATGTGAAATTAAAATACGGAGAAAAATATATATAATATTCTAAGGTAGGGGAATGAAGTATCCTAAAAATACTTACTGAGACACATTTCTTCCCTGATCTTATTTTAGCAGTTCAATCATCCATCAGAGACAATGGGTGATTATATCATCAAATGCTTTTTGCCCGGGCATGACAAGGAGAAGGACGCATCATTTTCTTAGAATTTAACTTTTCGGAGATAAATAACCTTTCCTGAGTAGTTTAATAACAGAAACTCAAACATATGAAGATTGTATACTGTACAGACAGTTTAAACCACTTAGGCGGAATCCAAAGGGTTACTACTGTCAAAGCGTCTGCTCTTGCCGATATAGAGGGGAACGAAGTATATATAATTACGGCAGAAGGAGGAGGACAAAGCATTTTCCCCTTGGACAGCCAAGTAAAGATTATAGATTTGGATGTGCGTTATTATAGTGACGACTGGAAATCGAAATGGTTTCTCATTAAAAGTACCAATGCAAAAAGAAAAGAGCATAAAAAGAAATTGAAAAAGGTACTCGCGGAAATTGGTGCGGATATAATAATATCTACGGGAACATCAGACAAGTTCTTTTTGCCTTCAATTGTACCAAAAAAATCCATTGTAATACGGGAAATCCATTTTTGTATTGATTACAGGCATCTTCACGCAACAAACCGGATTGAAACCATCAAGGCCTATATTGGCGATATTCTCGATTATAAAATAAAAATGAGGGGATACGATCAGGTATATCTATTGACGGAGGAGGATAAGCTGCGATGGAAAAATAATAAGAAAGTGTGCGTAATGCCCAATCCAAACAGCTTTATCCCCCCAAAAATTGTATCAGGAGAATCGAAAAAAGTGATCGCAGTGGGACGGTATTCTATTCCTAAAAGATTTGACAACCTGCTCTTGATCTGGAGTAAGATAACCCGTCATTTTCCAGATTGGCAACTCGAAATATGGGGAGAGGGCGGAGAACGGAAGAAGCTGGAAAATTTGATAGAGGAACTCGGAATAGGGGATACAACCTCACTGAAAGGCTATACCTCCAATATTGAAGAACATATGTCAGCATCCTCTATTTTTGCCCTAACATCCGATTTTGAAGGATTTCCACTTGTCGTGCTCGAAGCTATGGTTTGCGGACTAGTACCTATATGTTTTGCATGCCAGACAGGGCCAAGGGATATTATTACAGATGGAGAGAACGGCTTTTTAATCCCTCCGAAGAACTTAGATCTGTTTGCTGAAAAGCTTGCATATCTCATGGATAATAAGGAGGCCAGAGCAGAAATGGCCGGAAAGGCAATCAAACGAGCCGATGATTATACCCTTGACAAGATAGCCAAACGTTGGATGGATGAGTTTAAACGTCTTAAATATACCGGGTAAAATTTAAGTCCTTGTTTGTAAACCACATTTTTTATGTAAGTTTGCATATCATTTATTTACGAAATTTAATTAACATAAAAACCATATGTCAAAACAACTTACACCAAATTTGCCTTATTTGGTGGCTGATATTAGCCTTGCCGATTTTGGGAGAAAAGAAATAGAGATAGCAGAACACGAAATGCCGGGTCTGATGGCACTCCGGAAGAAATATGGAGCATCCAAGCCCCTGAAAGGCGCCCGTATTATGGGATCACTCCATATGACTATTCAGACGGCTGTATTAATCGAAACACTTAAGGAGTTGGGAGCCGATATCCGCTGGTGTAGCTGTAATATCTTTTCTACTCAGGATCATGCTGCTGCTGATATTGCTGCTGCCGGAATTCCGGTATTTGCATGGAAAGGTGAAACGCTGGAAGAATATTGGTGGTGTACAGAACAAGCCTTGGCTTTTCCTGATGGAAAAGGGCCTAACCTGATAGTGGATGATGGCGGCGATGCTACATTGCTGATTCACTGGGGATACAAAGCGGAAGAAAATGTGAGTTTCCTGGATAAGAAAGCATCCAGCCATGAGGAACAGGTTATATTAAATACTATCAGCAGGATACTCAAAGAAGATAAAAACCGTTGGCATCGTACGGTTGCCGAATGGAAAGGTGTCTCAGAAGAAACAACAACAGGAGTTCACCGCCTGTATCAAATGATGGAGCGTGGAGAATTGCTTATTCCGGCCATCAATGTAAACGACTCTGTTACGAAATCCAAGTTTGATAACCTATATGGATGTCGTGAGTCTCTTGCGGATGGGATCAAGCGCGCTACGGATGTAATGATTGCGGGTAAAGTTGCCGTTATAGCCGGCTATGGAGATGTAGGAAAGGGATGTGCCCATTCTATGCGTTCTTATGGGGCGCGTGTTATCGTTACCGAGATCGATCCTATCTGTGCCTTACAGGCTGCGATGGAAGGCTTTGAAGTAACCACGATGGAAGAAGCCGTGAAAGAGGGTAATATTTTTGTTACCACAACAGGCAACAAAGATATCATTACCATCGAACATATGGCAAGGATGAAAGATCAGGCCATTGTATGTAATATTGGACACTTCGATAACGAGATACAAGTCGAAAAATTGGTAACATATCCAAGCATCAAGCATACCAATATAAAGCCACAGGTAGATAAATACGCTTTCCCTGACGGACATGCCATATTCTTGTTGGCAGAAGGACGATTGGTGAATCTTGGTTGTGCTACCGGACACCCGTCTTTTGTAATGAGTAATTCGTTTACAAATCAGACATTGGCTCAAATAGAGTTATGGGAAAAAGACTACCCTGTGAATGTGTATCGTCTTCCGAAACATCTTGATGAAGAGGTTGCGCGCTTGCACCTTGAGCAAATAGGGGTGAAGTTGACCAAACTCAGCCAGGAACAAGCCGACTATCTTGGTGTGCCTCTAGAAGGGCCATATAAACCTGACCATTACAGATATTAATATTATTTTATATATTAAAAGAGGCTGTCTAAACTTTTTAGACAGCCTCTTGAAGTATTTTATACTTTTTCCCTTTAGAATTTGTATCCTAAAGTCAGGTAAGCATTTTGTGTTTTAATCGAAAATCCGCTTTCATCGGATATGTTCGCTAAGCCGAAGTCATAACCTAAGCCTACACCTATTTTACCAAATTCAGCGCCTGCGCCAAGACCTACTCCAAAATCAAATCTTTTAAGTTTGGTAAAGCTTTCCGGCACTGCCGTAAATTGCTGCGTTTCGCTTATATACTGTTATGAAAATTAAGCCCTTTGGGTTATAATTCAACAATATTTCAACCTTTGATTCTCCTTATCTATTAAGGTGGTAATAAATAGAGCGAGTCATTTTTTTGCATATCTTTTTTTATTTAACTTAAAAAATGATTATATTTAACCTATAATTACATTATTTATGTAATAAAATGTTTATTATTAACAATTTAATTGAAAAACATGAAGAAATTATTAAGTGTATGTTTTGTATTTGTTATCGTTTTTGTTGCTTGTAGCAATAATGACATTATGGAAAACATGAATGACGGCAAACAAGCACCTGTAATCTATGAAGATGATTTCTACTTGAAAAAGAATTTTGGGTTTGCCCTTGCTAAAATGATGGAAGACAATGTTTCTGCTAGGAAGTTCATTAAAGAAGAAGCTTTGAGAATGTTTAACAACGACTATGACATACTTTATCATTTGGTAAAAGATAAGAAGCTGGAAAATGGCACTACATTTCGTGAAGCTTTGTTAAAATTCTATGAAGACAAAGATGAACTGTTCGCATTAGAAAGAAAATTTCCTCTATTGACAATATTCATTCCTGAATTGCCAGAAAACTCTTTCTCCGCTAATATCTGGGATATAGAAATGGAAATACCTATGGTGGCATTACTTTCTACTAGAACTAATAATATACCCATATTGAATGCTAAAGGTGAAGAATTCATCTTGGAATCGCAGTATATTCCAGCTTTCCCTATTATTGTACTAAAAGATAATGAGCGTGTTACTGTAAAAACAAATATATCAGCCTCCAATACCTCAAATGTTTTAAAATCGACAAACGGTGATCTTGAGTTTGCATTCCTTGACAAATGTTTTGATAATACACAACAAGATAAAAGAGTAAAATCACAATTGAGTAATCCGGATCCTACACGCCTAGTAGCTGATACAAAAGTTGCCAAAGCCTATGATATTTATAAAACATCTGATGGTTGGCAACGAGACTATATCTATTATGATATTACCCCAGGAATACCTAGAGGACAATTTAAGTATGATTATATGGAGTATATAACTACTTTTAAATTGCTTGGAGATGGTAGAGCCGCATACAACCGGATCGCAGATCAGACAGATCCAAACTTTAGGGAAAGGTATATTGCAATTTTTCAATCTGCATGGACAGAAGGTTATTTTGAGTTTAAGATCCGTGTTCTAGTCAATGCATCTAATGGAATTGGAAGCGAAATTATTAAATATTATTCTGCTAATCCCAATGATTTATTCGAACTTGAATATGAGTTAAACAATAAGATAATGCCTAAAAGATATGAATTAAAAAGAGTCTCTCTTAAAATGACAGAAATTAGTATTCCTCTCATTAATTGGGATTTATATCAATATGCTTCTTCTATAAAAATTGCGATAGAAGAAGTTGATCGAACTGAAATAACTGAAATTACAGATACTAGACAAGTAAAGTATGCAGCAAATTTTGAAATATCATCTACAACCAAGCTAATGGAAAAAGTAGGGTTGAAATTTGGATCTACAGCAGAGCGAACAACAACAGAAACTATTAAAAAGACATATACAGAAGGGAATGACGAATTGGGAGATGTTATTGTAAACTTTGCAGATCATGTTATTGTAAGTTTTGCGAATCAGACATTACCTAAATACAGAAAATACAGTAGTGGTTGGTATGAAATAGAGGTACGACCTATAAGGGTGCAATAGTATGCGAATCAAAGGTTAAAAGAAAGGGATTGTTTCCAACATTGGAAACAATCCCTTTCAAAGTTTATAATGCAATGCTTTACCTAGAATTTATAACCTACAGTAAGGTAAGCATTTTTATTTTTTATAGAACCGTCCAGATTCCCATCATATATATCAGCCAGACCAAAATCATATCCAAGGCCGACACCTATTTTGCCGAACTCAACACCCGCTCCCAGACCTACTCCGAAGTCGAATCTTTTCAATTTAGCAATTCCACCTGCAACCTGAGCTATTTCATCACCAAATGCGTCAACGCTGACTCCTCCCGATTTCCATTTTCCGTCTACAGCATAACCAACATAAGGCCCTGCATGAAATACAATCTTAGCTCCGGAAATAATATCCAGTTTATATCCCAGATGAACCGGCAATTGAAGATACGAAAGGTTTAACTTTGTATCAATTTCATCAATTTTAGCTCCTTTTAGTGAATACTCGAGACCTGACATTAAGTATAAATCTGCAGGTAAGGCAAAATCTACAGTCACCCCTCCATTGAATCCCACTTTAGCATCGCCATCAGTAACATTTGAAAGATTCACTCCGGCCTTGATACCTAACGAAAGAGGACCGATTTGGGCATTTGCGGTGTTTATCCCGAAAATTAGTACAGCTAAGATTAAAGTTGTTCTAATAATAGTTTTCATAATAATAATTGTTTGAGTTAATATTATATAACCTTATACTAAATTAATACGAGCACAAATATAAAGTGTTTTTTTACATTTCCTATTAGTTAGTCAATTAAGAATTAAAAATTTATCTAATGCATAGGATATGGGTCAATATATCAATAATATAGCTTATGGATTATTCGCAGATTGAAAATTGAAAATCAAAAGTTGCTTCTTTTATTTCACTTTTGTTTCGTTAATCGGTTTTTGTTATATTTTCTTCATATATTTTCGCTGACTTTCTGTAAGTTCGCTCCTTATTCAGGAAAATTCATATTTCAAATTTGTATATATCGCCAAATAAAGATATTTTTGCGGATTAGCAATTTTTTCTAATACAGAAATATAGAATTAATGAAAGTTCATCACGAAGGACGCGACGTATTAGCCATATATTTTATTATCCTTATTGCGCTGAATGCGGGATTATGGTATTTTTTTCATAATACTGTTCTGTCTTATATGATAGGGGCGGTTTCGCTCGTGCTTTTCCTTATTGTCTTAAACTTTTACCGGAGCCCTTACCGTCAGTTCAAAGGAGATACGGACGGCACGGTGGTCGCTTCGGCGGACGGTAAGATAGTAGCCATAGAGGAAGTATATGAGGGTGAATATTTTAAGGATAAACGGATTATTGTTTCAATCTTTATGTCGCCATTTAATGTGCATGCCAACTGGTATCCGATAAATGGTAAGGTGTTGATATCACGGCATCACGACGGACGATTTATGGCAGCATATCTGCCTAAATCGAGCACAGAGAATGAACGGTCTACTGTAGTACTGGAAACCGAAGACGGTAAAAACCAGATACTATTGAGGCAGGTGGCAGGCGCTATGGCGAGGCGCATAGTGACTTATGCACAGGTGGGTGATATAGCGCATATCGATGAGCATCTGGGATTTATAAAGCTCGGTTCACGTGTCGATGTCTATTTGCCTTTGGGCTCGCAGGTATTGGTGGAGATGGATCAGAAGGTGACAGCCAATCAGACTGTTATCGCAAAACTCAAATAGCACGAAGATGAAAAAGCATATTCCTAATCTACTGACATCCCTTAGCTTGCTTTCAGGGTGTATCGCTGTTGTAATGGCTTTTAACGGGGCTTATTTCTGGGTGGTGATCTGGGTTATTATTGCTGCGTTATTCGATTTTTCGGACGGCTTTGCCGCACGGATGCTCAAAGCCTATTCGCCGATGGGCAAAGAACTAGATTCGCTTTCGGATATGGTGAGCTTCGGTGTTGCTCCAAGTGTTATCCTATATACCTTTCTGAAAGACCATCTTTATATAATCACTAACAATGAGATATTGCAAGAATATTTGCCTTTTGCGGCTTTTCTGTTAGCCATATTTTCTGCTCTCAGGCTGGCCAAGTTCAATGTAGATACAAGGCAGTCGGAATCATTTATTGGGCTCAATACGCCTGCTAATGCGTTGTTTTGGGTCAGTTTCTGTTACGGGCTTGTACACAATGTTCCGGTCATTACTCCTACATTGATTTACCTGATACTTATCGCCATTGTTGTTTTCTCGTCTCTTATGGTATCCGAGGTTCCAATGTTCTCATTAAAGATAAAGAGTCTTAAGTTTAGAGGGAATGAGTACCGTTATTTCCTTGCAGCCTTTATGCTTGGGATGGTGATATGGATAGGAATATTCGGCATTGCAGCAGGTATATTGTTATATGTCGCACTTTCGATAATCAATAACAGGACTCAGCCTGAAAAAGAATAATCTTAGAATATTTGGAGATAACAATAAGGTTCTTCTATACCGTTGATTCTTAAAACAAATAAGATTATTTTTAAATTTGCAATCTTTCAGATACAAGTAAATCTTCTGATAAGAAAAAATACTTATATTTGTTCTACTCATTTTTTAAGAACATAAAAAATTAAAATACACAAAAATATGAAATTCGTTGTTTCCAGTACTGCATTGTTAAGCCACCTGCAAGCTATAAGCAAGGTGATTAACTCTAAAAACACATTACCGATATTGGATTGCTTTTTATTAGAACTGCAAGGTACGACTTTATCTCTGACAGCTGCCGATTCAGAAACACGCCTGGTTACTTCATTGGAAGTGAACGAGGCTGAGGGAGACGGGAAATTTGCAGTAAATGCAAAAAACCTTTTGGATCCGCTGAAAGAATTGCCAGAACAGCCGCTTACATTCGAGATAAACGATTCCAATCTGGAAACATTTATATACTTCCACAACGGTAAGTATAACTTCATAGGACAGAGTGGGGAAGATTATCCTCAGCCTAAGGAACTGAAAGAGACAGCCATTAGTTTGTCTATCGACCCTCAGGTGCTATTCTCGGGTATCAACCGTACATTGTTTGCCAGTGCCGACGATGAGTTGCGCCCGGTGATGAACGGAGTTTTCTTCGATATTACAACTGATGACCTTACGTTTGTCGCTTCTGACGGGCATAAACTGGTGCGTTGCAGGACAATGGCCACGCGCGGAGAGGAAAGAGCTTCATTTATCCTTCCTAAAAAACCGGCAAACCTGCTGAGGTCGATACTGCCGAAAGAGTCGGAAACAGTGGAAATAAAGTTCGATGAGAACAATGCTTATATCAAGATGTCGAGCTATACGATGACTTGCCGCTTTATAGAAGGACGTTACCCGAATTACAATTCAGTGATTCCGCAGAATAACACCAATAAGGTCATTCTGGATCGTCTGGTGCTATTTAATGCGTTGAAGCGTGTTTCGGTATTTTCCAATCAGGCCAGCAATCTGGTAAGGCTTCAGTTGTCGAATAGCAGTATCGTTGTATCGGCTCAGGATATTGATTTTTCTACAGCTGCGGAAGAAACCATTCCATGCGAATATTCAGGGAATCCGATGAATATAGGGTTTAAGTCCAGTTTCCTGATCGAGATATTGAATAATATCCCGTCAACTGAAATTTCTCTGGAACTGTCAGACCCTTCACGTGCCGGACTGATTATCCCTACTGAAAATGAAGAAAACGAAGATTTATTGATGTTGTTGATGCCGATGATGCTGAACGACTAAAAGAATCTTTTTTACGATATAATAGAAAAGCCTCACTTTGAATTGAAGTGGGGCTTTTTGTTATTTTGGCAGTTATCCTGATTAAAATTTCCATTCTCTGGCAAGTAATGCATATACGAGATCATCAGTCCATTTTCCGTTAACGAACAGGCTTTCGACAAAATGAGCTTCTTTTCTGAAACCAAGCCTCTCCATTAGCCGTATGGAATTTGTATTATCGGGATCGATGGATGTGGTAATCCTGTGTTTTCCTAATTCCCGGAATACATATTCAATTACTCTCCTGAGGGATTCGGTTGCATAGCCTTTGTTATGAAAATCTATATCCAATGTACAGCCTATTTCTACTTGCTTGTTTTCGGAATCGAGAAAATGAAGGCCTAAATCACCAATTATTTTTTGGCTCTCTTTTTCGATAATCACAAACTGGAACCAGCTTCCGGGCTCATTGATGTGTTTAGCAACTTTATCAATGAATATCTCGACATCCTCTAACGTCCGAGGAATCCACCCCTGATATTTATTGACCTCTTTATCTGAACGGTATTTAAATATCTCATTTTTATCCTCCGGCCTGATTGGCCTTATTATTAATCTGGTTGTTTCAAGTATCATTTTTTGAGTTTATCTCTGTATTTCTCAACCAAATTTAACCACATACTGTTACTATATTTTTTTAATCTGCCTTCCAAATAACTATCACAATTTAAATCTAAAATCACTCTTGCATAGCCAACCTGCATTAATTTTCCATTTGGGTTATTTTTGAATAAATCCAGTTCTATTTCGGGTAGTAATTTTTCTGTCTTTATTCTCATCTTATCAAACTCTTCGAGAGATATTTTGTATTTAATAAACTCATCTAATAGTTGTGCTGTTACCTCTTTGTCTCTTTCTCTATCTGGGAATGCAAAATCTAGGTATGTCTGTAAAGAATCTAAGTTTAATTCAGTTGAAAAATCAAAAACTGTCTCCCCTTCTTTTTCTTTCACAAGGGATTTTTTCAGGTCTTCTTTTTCGTTCTTTAAGTCTTGAAACTGGGAGTCTGCGATTTCCAGTAAAGCACTTAATTGATATAATTTCCTTCTGAATTCAGTAGGAACTTGTTCCTGCTTTTTATAGGCTAGTTTATGTTCTATATCTGCCCATGCATGCATCAATATAGTTCTTACCTGAATCTCTGCCTTAAATTCTTCCAGATCCCTGTAATTAGGAGCATTTGCCCATTCTTTTTTTATTTTTACAATATAGTGGTTCGACCTGTAGCCGAATCTGTCAGGATCGAGATTAGCGGTCTTATCTATCGATTCCAACACATCGAATTCATCGTGGATAAAATCCCCTATCCTTTTCAGGTCGTGTGGATAATAGCAAATAATCCTCAGTCCGCAAAAATCTTCTATTTCATCAAAAGGATTATCATATTTCTTCCGGTCTATTTTCTCAAAGAAAGAATCGAACTCTTTGATGCGATGTGTGACAGAGTGGTATGATATTTTCTTATCATTCAGAAACTTTGTTAATGCGTACACTAAGTTACCTCCAAGTCTGCAATATGATTCATTGTCATTTTTATATTGCTTCAATAAGTCCTCTCTTTCCATATCCGGAATTTATAAGTTATAATCAAAAGTATTAAATATTTTTTAACTTTTATGAGATTGAAACGAATTTATCTATAGGTAAATTCAATTGAAAGTTGAAAATGGAAAATTGAAAGCAAAAAATGTTCTTTGATAAAAATGATGAAAAAGTGTAACCTTTGTTACCTTTTAGTTAAAATATCCAGGCTTGCTGTAGGGGCGTAATATCTTACGCCCGCCTTAAAGAACGGGCGGATGATAATTGGCTCCGCCGATTTTCAATTCGCCCCTACAGGCAAAGCCACAATTTTTTGAAACCATGGGGTCGTTTACTGTAACTTTTGCCTCACCTTCGCTTCGGCGATCGTTGATTGTTACTTTTTAGTTAAAATGGGTATTACATACGTTTTACTCCTGTGACCGTTGGTTGTATGCTGACGAAAGAAGTACTCCTCGCTATAGTAAAGAGATCCTTCGTGCCTCAGGATGACAGGGAGAGAATAAAAAACTAAGAGCTATCAGCTAATAGCTGAAAAGTGTTACTTCTGTTACCTTTTAGTTAAAAAAGGAATTACTTTCGATACATCGGGAAATTGAAAAAAAGCATTTTTTATCATTGGAAATGATTATCTTGTATTAGTTTTGTAAAAAATAAATAGTTATGGAAGAAAAGAAGGAATCAGGAGTATGTACGCATCATGGTAAAAATGTCGGTTTCTGGAGAACATTCAATAAATGGACTCAATTACAATTAGGAGAAATGGTAGGTTTATCTCAAAATACAATCAGTGACCTCGAACAGCAGAAAGAAATTAACGAAAATACGCTGCATAAATTGTCAACAGCATTAGGGGTCCATATTAATTCGCTAAAGGAATGCGACCACCAAGCGACATTAGATACATGCAGGCATATTGTCAACTATATTAATAATAATTATATACAGCCGGGAAGTATTGTGACTAATTTAATCAATACTGATAAAAATAATATCAATAATCCTTTAGATAAAGTATCCGAGCTTTATGAACGTATCGCAGAACTTTCGGTAGAGAATGCCTTGTTGAAAGAAGAAATAAAAAAAACCAAGGGTTAACGCCTATCAGCTAATAGCCGGAAAGTGTTACTTGTGTTACTTTTTAGTTAAAACAGATACTTAAAATATAATCAGGTTCTTTTAAATAATTTTTGAGAACCTAACCTAAACAATTGACAATGGAATTGAATCTTAAGAACCCTCTTATATTCTTCGACCTGGAAACGACAGGTACTGATACAGCAAAAGACCGTATTGTGGAAATCTCGTATCTGAAGGTATTTCCGAACGGGAAGGAAGAGTTGAAGACAAGGCGTATTAATCCTGAAATGCCGATTCCGGAAGGAGCTACGGCAATACACGGTATATCGGATGAAGATGTGAAAGACTGCCCTACATTTAAGAAAGTGGCGAGATCGCTTGCCGACCAAATGGAAGGTTGTGACCTGGCTGGATTCAACTCGAGCCGGTTCGATATCCCTTTATTGGCAGAAGAATTTCTTCGGGCAGGTGTGGATATCGACTTTAGCCGCCGCAAAATGATAGATGTACAGATCATATTCCATAAAAAAGAGCAACGTACGCTGGAGGCCGCATACAGATTCTACTGCGATAAAGAACTTACGGATGCCCATTCGGCCGAAGCCGATACAAAAGCTACCTATGAAGTGCTAAAAGCCCAACTGGATAAATATCCCGACCTGGAAAATGATATGGAAAAGCTGGCATCGGAGTTCTCATTTTTCAACAATAATGTAGACCTTGCAGGACGTATTATAAAAGATGAAAACGGAGTGGAAATCTTTAACTTCGGAAAACATAAAGGAAAATCAGTAATTGAAATATTGAAAAAAGAACCCAGCTTCTATGCATGGATGATGGATGCCGATTTTCCACTGAATACAAAACAGGTACTTACTAAAATCCGGTTACGCGAATTGCAGAAATAGAATTAATCACAAACAATCATAAGCCTTTATCACATCACAATGGACAATAACGAAAAATACGATTTATTGGCAGAAGGGGAAACCGGGCTAGCCTCGATAATGGGTATTTACCCTTCAAGCAAAAGTTTTGAGTTCGATGCTGCACAAATAGAGAAAAATCTGTCAGCTAACAAAGACTTCAAATTGGTATCTTTCAATAAGGCAGAGGTGGACAGTGAGTTTTCCATCATGAGTTTCAATGCTGAAGTAGAATACAAAGAAGCAGTCTTCAATGTCGAATTATATGTATGCGACGCCAAAAATATAAATCTAAATGACTATGGTTTCGCGAACTCGATAGATGACGAATCGTTACAGAAAGCCGTAGAACAGGAGTACTATCTGGAAACCTCTATGTATTTTGAGCTTGAACCGCTTACGTCTTTCCACCTGCAACTGAAGGTAATGGATGCTATAGTACCTGATGCAAGCCTGGTCATAGACTTTATGTCGTACAGACTGCTATCTTCTAAGTGGCTGAGAATGACGGCTAAATCTCCTACACCCCCTTCTCCGGATTATCTGTATATCCTGCATGGTGTATATGATGAGGAAGGAGAGAACGGAGCACACAGATATTGGTTCCATACCCACGGATTGCACCGTTGCGCATCGGTAGAACTTGAGATGCTTAACTTCAGCCAGGGAGCGGAACAGATGAACACGCTGATCAATATGACAGTAAAGAAATTCCTGTCTAATCCTGCGAAAGAGAGGGAACGGTTCACAATCGGCTACGACGGTATGGGTATCAATCTCTGCTGGCTGCGATGGGAAGAAGCCCTGAAAGACCTCCCTGCTAACATATTGGGAGGATTCACCGATCGTGACGAAGCAGATAATGTGCATGCCGAGCCGTCAGGGATACTTTTCGCAGTAGAGGAAGGCGATATGGTCTCTCCCGAAATATATGCTCCTACGCTCGCTGAGAATCCAATCTATTATATTACGACAGAGGAAACCGAGAGAATGAGCGCACTGGCAAAAGAGCGGTTCGATTCATTTGAACGGGTATTTCACAGGGAGCATAAAGAACCTGAGAAGAAGTCTTTCTTTAAAAATATGTTCGCTTCGAAAAAAGAGGAAGAAGAACCCGGCTGGACATTCCTTGTAAAACTCGGCTTAACTGTAGATGATCCTGAATCGGGAAGCGAGAAAGAACACCTTTGGTTCGACGTGTTATCTATTCATAACGGTCAGATAGAAGGAAAACTCCTCAATCAGCCTTACTGGATATCAGGATTAAACGAAGGGGATATTGATACCTATCCGTTCGATCTGTTGACAGACTGGCTGATCTACTCACCTGATAATACCTATACCTCCGATTCTATCTATATGCTGGAAGAATGCCCCGACAGATTAGTTTCTTAAAATAAGTCAGGGGTTGCTCTACAATTTAGAACAACCCCTGATATAGTTGATATTGTCAAAGTCTATTTCTAGTCAAATTCACCCGGATTATCAGGTACTATTTTCAACAACTTAATATAAAAATTAAGTGTAGTGTATCCTGGAAGTGTTTGATAACCAGAGCTATTGTAATTGCCATACGAGCCATAACCCAGTTCTTGAGGAATGCATACTTCCACTGCTTGACCTTCTCTCATATTTGTCAGCATAGTCCTCCAGCCGTCAACAACTCCGGCCAGTGAGCCATTAGAGTCAATATAACTTAGACGAAGTCCACGTCCTACCTGTGCATTGTTGTCGCCTTCGGTAGAGTCGAATACGTATTTCGTACCGTCTTTCAAGTAGTACCATCCTTCATACCTTACAATAACACTATCGGTGACATATGGTGTACCATTCTCTGTGGCTTTAAGTCCTTTGGCAGTAACGTTGTTCTTCTCATCTTCTTTGTCAAAGAAGTCAGTCCATTTCCAATACACAGTTCCATTTCCACTTGATGACTTGCGAGCCGTGAAGCTGGGATCTGCCACTACTTTTCTATATATATCTTCGTTGTAAGACTTCCATTCTTCATCTATTCCATTATCATCATCCGAACATGATATCATCAATAAAGAAGAAAATAAGACTAAAAGGGTTAAAAGTTTCTTGTTCATATCTATAATTACTAATTATCCTATTGTTTTTAACAGGTTCTTCATACTTACTTTGTCGGCTATAATATCAGCCAGTTTGTCAATCATTACCCTCTCCTGCGCCATCGTATCACGGTACCGGATGGTAACCATATTATCCTGCAGAGACTGATGGTCTACTGTCACACAATATGGAGTTCCGATGGCATCCTGTCGGCGATAACGTTTACCAATACTGTCTTTCTCGTCATATTGGCATTTGAAATCGAATTTCAGGCTGTCGATTATCTCCCTTGCTTTTTCAGGTAGCCCGTCCTTTTTCACCAATGGCAATACTCCCAGTTTGATCGGAGCCAGAGCCGGAGGCAGTTTCAATACTACTCTGCTCTCTCCTCCTTCCAGTTCTTCTTCACAATATGAAGCAGAAACAATGGACAGGAACATACGGTCGACACCGATAGACGTTTCAATAACGTAAGGAGTATATGATTTATTGAGTTCAGGGTCGAAATATTGCATTTTTTTACCAGAATACTGTTCGTGGCTACTCAAATCGAAGTCGGTACGGGAGTGAATCCCTTCCACTTCCTTGAAGCCAAATGGCATTTCGAATTCTATATCAGTAGCCGCATTGGCATAATGCGCCAGTTTATCGTGATCGTGGAAACGGTATTTCTTATCGCCAAATCCAAGAGATTTGTGCCATTTCATACGTACCTCTTTCCATTTGGCAAACCAGTCAAGTTCTTCACCCGGACGCACAAAGAACTGCATCTCCATTTGCTCGAACTCGCGCATACGGAATATGAACTGGCGGGCTACAATCTCGTTACGGAAAGCCTTACCAATCTGAGCAATACCAAACGGAACCTTCATACGTCCAGTTTTCTGTACATTCAGGAAGTTGACAAAGATGCCCTGAGCCGTCTCCGGGCGGAGGTATACTTTCATTGCCCCATCAGCAGTAGAGCCCATCTCAGTAGAGAACATCAGGTTAAACTGGCGTACATCCGTCCAGTTGCGTGTTCCGCTTATAGGGTCTGCTATTTCACAATCGATAATTATCTGGCGTAACTCCTCCAGATTACTATCATTTAACGCCTTTGCAAAACGGGTGTGCACCTCGTCACGTTTTTGCTGGTTCTCCTGTACACGGGGATTAGTCTGCCGGAACATCCCCTCGTCAAAGCTCTCACCGAAACGTTTGGCTGCTTTTTCTACTTCTTTGTTTATCTTATCGTCAATCTTTGCCAGATACTCTTCAATGAGCACATCGGCACGATAACGTTTTTTGCTGTCTTTGTTGTCAATCAAAGGGTCATTGAATGCATCCACATGCCCGGACGCCTTCCATATGGTAGGGTGCATGAATATGGCCGAATCGATGCCGACAACATTTTCATTTAGCAGCACCATGCTGTCCCACCAGTATTTCTTAATGTTGTTCTTTAGCTCCACACCCATTTGTCCGTAATCATATACGGCACTTAGCCCGTCATATATCTCACTGGACTGAAATACAAAACCATACTCTTTACAATGTGAAACTATCTTCTTAAAAACATCTTCTGACATATACCTTCGATTTAGTTTTATCGTTCTTTTATAGAGTTAAAATCAAATGAGTGCACAAAGTAAGCATTTTTTTTTGATATTAAAGTTGTTGACCTTTAGGGAATCAAGTTAAGAGAATGAAAAAAGACTTGGCAAAAACTCAGATTTTGTATCAATAGTCTGGATATAACATTTTCTAATAGTCTATATTATTATTGACTAGAACCTGTAAGGAGTTTTAAAAACAGAGAGGGTGCAAAATGCACCCTCCCTTTATATATCAAGTAAGCTAAACGCCCTCTTTTTTCAAATCAATTTTACTGCAATCTTTTCAAGCGGTATAGCAATTGTTGGATCGCTTCCTGAAGGTCATCGATAATCGCAGCCGTAAAGTCTTCTGAAAACAGCTCTCTCTGATCTTGAGCATACTTGTAGAAATCTTCAGCATGCTTCACAATGTTACTTGGAGATTTGGTTTCAGGTATGACTATATCGATATCACCAACTACTGCATAAGAAGTTTCTACAATACGGTCAATTACGTCCAGCAAATCATCCAGAGCCTGATCGAGTGCCATATGTTGTGCATAACTACCTTTACCTGTTATATGCCAGTGGTAAAGTTTTAAACTACTATTGAAAGAGAATATTCTTCCAAAGAACTGACCCATTTGGTCTTTTTTAGATGTACTAGCCATAGTTGCTTTTTCTTTAACTGTTGATGCGCTCATAACTATAAATTTTATTGTTTTATAATAGACTAATTTAATAAAGATCGCCTTTATATCCCGACATTAACAATTGAAAGTTTAGATGTTAATATAGATGGAGCTTATAAAGTGTTAATAGATCGCCTCATAAAAAGCGATCAATATATAAACACATCAGACAGTTTTTTGTTTACGGAAAAGAAAAGAATTACATAAAAGCTAGTTATCGAATGTTAAAAACAAGAATCTACTTCTCAAGATAAAGCCTTCTCATCTTCACTAAATCGACTTTAAGCTCCTTTGTGAGAAAATTCATTATAGAACCATGATCTCTCTTTATCTGGTTAATCCCTGCCTGTAGAAACATACGTTTGACAGTGAATATAGACTCGGCACGGGGATACTTGGCTATAAAGGCAGAATATTTATCACTAAGATAAACCTTCGACATCAGATAGTCTTCCATTACAGTCTCTTCATCTACTCCTAACGAGAGCAGTACCAGCGCAGCAGCCATCCCGGCGCGGTCTTTTCCAGCAGAACAATGGAAGATCAAAGGTGCGCTTAAGTTATTTTGAACAATGGCAAAGAAGATGCGAAAAGATCTGACGCAAGCAGGATCGCTTACCAGCAACCGATTCATATGCTTCATATGCGAATCGATATTTGTCTTCAATAGGTTTGCCTGCACACCTTCTGTACTGAGATTTCCCGGTGTGATAGCGATAGGGTATGTAAAGTGAACAGTAGGAGGAAGCTTATCAGGAGTACGTTTTGCTTCGTTTCGGGCTCTGAAGTCGATAACGGAGGTAATAGGAATACTGCGTAGATAATGGAGGTCGCTTTTTGTGAGATTCGATAACTCATCCGCCCTGAAGAGTTTCCCCCATTTGGTATACCTTCCTTCTTTTGTTCTGAATCCTCCCAGGTCGCGGAAATTATAACCACCAGACATCGGCAAATGCCTATCTGCCAAAAGCATATTGCCTGATCCTGAAACCAGTTCGAAGTAAATACGTATAGAAGTACTCACATCCAGGGGAAAGATACCACTGCCCGAACCCGTAAGGACAGGCTTATCTCTATTGATCGATTCGATGGAAGCACCGGCAAATAATGCCCATTCTCCATCTGCATCAATATGAAGGCTGGCAGCTTTGGTTTGCTTATCGCGTATTACTTGTACATCCCGAATGATCTCATTCATGGTATTATCTTTTCCTCTCTCTTTGCTATGACTAACCTTCCGCAAAGATAAAGAATTAGTTCAGATATTTTCTAATTCACTGTTAAATAGTATATAGCATATAAAATACGAAAAGCGAATCATTCATGAACAGATCCGCTTCTCTCTTTATAGTTATTTCTTTATTTGGCATTTACCTCATGTTTCAGCCCTTTATATCCTTTAAGAATAGCACGTGTTGAGCCTACATTAAGTTTTGAATCGAGACGTACAGGCATACGGTTGTTATCATTTGTGATATATACCTTCATTGCTTCTTCCTTGTCTTCGAATGCTTTCTCGCTCGCATTCATTATACTTAATACAAGCTTGATACAATCATAGGTCTTATCGTCATTTGCCTTCATCTTTTCTGTCCCTTGATATTCAATTATCATATAGGTTTTCCGTTTTCCGGAGATAAAGTCAACTCTTGTTTCCTGTCCTTTTTTCATACTGCTGAAATCCAGTGTACGGGCATAGAAAACCACACTGATCATATCATATACACACGAATTGTAGTTTATCACCTCATCAAAACGTTGCTCTCCGTTCTTCACCCGTTTACTATGCACGCTGATGCCACCCGAAGGGTTGTAGGTATAAGTCATATTTTCAATGGTATGGTCTCCACCTTCTTCTGCATTTTTGTGAAATGCCAATGGAATCAGATCCTTTGTCATATATGACGCTAGTGTATCATTGATACTGAATACCTTATTCACCATACCCGAAGATTTGGCTGTAAGAGCCATTTTATATGCATCCTTACCGTTATATTTTTGCGATATGGTCGTTAGCGTCGATATCCCTGCTTTGGTATTTACCAACCCCCACTTGAAATACAAATCATAAGTTAAAGTTTCCCCCGCCTGAAACTGATTGATATTAACAGGGCACTGTGCCTGCACTTGTGCTGCCACAAGCAAACATAGGCTCATTAATAGTATCGAAACATTTCTCATCATCATTCTGTTTTGGTTATTAGAAGTTCGTAATAAAAGGTTTATCTTGTTGAAGTATTACCCTGCGGCATTCCTCCATTTTGATAATCAGTGGTTGATTGCCTTCTTTGGTTTTCACTTTCGGTCTGTTTTTGATTACGTTCCATCATTTGTTTCCGTCTGTCCTCTTTCTCCTGAGGTTTCTGCTTAGTAATCTCCAGTGGTTTCTGTTTCGCCAGTGTTTCAGGATTAATTATCCATGGATCCGTTTCCGTATCCATTTGCCAGAAGGCTTTAATTTCAAAATTACCCGGATAATAATACACTTCTTCGGGTTGCAACTGTTTATCAAAATCCCCGGTATCCCATACTCCGTTATTATTCCTGTCCATTATAACGCGGGCATAATAAGTCGCAGGCGACAGATCTCTGAACACGGCCACGTTATTTCTGACTCTCATTTTCCTGACTGGTTTGTCCCCCTTATCTAAAAGTTCGATAAAAGCAGGTATGGTATCCGATCTCACTATTCTCACAGCCAATTGTCCGTACTTGTCTTCCCCATTGACTCTGAACTTCTGCTCCAGTTTATTATTCGATAATCCATATATACCATTTATACTAGCCGAATCTATCCGGAACAGATACTGACTGTCGTATGTCCAGCGGTGTTTTATTGTATATCGACGGCTATTCAGAGAATCCATAATAAACTCAAAAGGGATATCATGGTAAACTGAGTCTTTCAATTGCTGCAATGTTATTTTATCCCTCAGGGAATCCACAATAGGTTCTTCAAATTCAATATTTATATTCTTGTAAGTATCCCAAGTTCCTGACAGATTGGTTTTGATACTCAGGAAAACAGGGGGAGGTATTTTTCCTTCTCTCTCATCTTTTTCCTTTTGTTCTTGTTCTTTCTTCAACTCTTTTTCCGACTTTTTCCGTGTACGGTCGATAAACCGCAATGTATCGGTATATGGCACCAGTTGATTAAGTGAATCTGTCCTCTGGTATGTAACCTTGAAAACAAGTGTATCTGTTTTTATCAACTCCTGATCCTTGATCCAGTAGACAAGCGTATCATTTTTTTGCGAACGCTCGAGTACCGCCCAATCCCGGCTGCCATCAAAGCTTAACGGTTCAACCTCCGGCATATCGATAGGAGCATTAAACAAGAATGTCATCTTATTTGGTGTACGCTCATATTTTTGAAGATATTTTCGTTGAAAGTTCGATTTAAAAGACCGCATTACAATATTATCCGGCAAAAAGCGAGTATACTCTACCTGCATTATAGTGTCTACTACTTTTCTCGCAGTATCTACAAACAACGTATCGAAACGTGTTGCCCGCATAGAAGAAGGCTCGATCAATTGGTCGAAAAAAGCAATAGCTTCGGCAGGATTGTCATACATATAGTCTCTGTTGGCATCTTCCAGTGCATAGAGCCTGTATGTACCTGGTGCAACTCCCCTTATGGTGAATTCGCCGCTTTCACTTGTCCGCGATATTCGTTCAAAACGGGTTTTGGTAAAGGCAGTGTCTTCCATGTTTGAATGTAGTCCTACATAAGTACCTTTTATAGGTTCCAGATTTTCTGCATTCAATACTTTCCCCGATATAGCCATAGAGTCCACTACATCTCCTGTAGAGAAAGAAAAGGAGAAATTATCTAAAGGATTTCCTTCATTATTATCTTTTATGGCACTGGTAAAGTCTATGGTATATGTTGTATTAGCCAGTAATGTATCACGCAATTCCACAGTAAGTCGCTTATTTACAGTCTGTATAATGGGGAAGGACTTCTGTGGAGGAGTGATTATCACATTGTCTGACGGTTTGTCCAAGGTAATATTTTCATCAAAATCAATGAAGATCTTACCCCTCGTCACATTCGTGGCGTTGAATGATGGCGAAGTCCGCAAAACTTTGGGAGGGTCGAAATCCAGTTCTCCTCCTTCGGGTACTGCCATATTAGCACAGGCTGCTATCACCAGAGCGATTGCAGATAATACAAAAGAAAGAGCAAAATACTTTTTCAGAAATCGTACCATTGTTGTTTTATATTTAACGCAAAAATACAACGTTTTATAAATAAATAGTTTTCCTGACACATAAAATAACAACAATTCTATATTATTTTAAAATTATGCCATTCTAAAACCTTATGTAAATCACCACTTAAAGATAGACAACTTATCTATTTTAACTAAAAGGTGACAAAAGTAACGCTTTTCAGCTATTAGCTGATAGCCGTTAGCTTTTTATTCTCTCTCTGTCATCCTGAGGTACGAAGGATCTCTTTATCTATACGAGGAGATGCTTTGGCTCCACTTCGCTCTGCCGATTTCCAATTCTGTCATCAACATGACAACAGAACTATTTTAACTAAAAGGTAACAACCAACGGTCACAGGAGCGTA
>JAITVH010000043.1 GCA_031285905.1 Prevotella sp. | reverse complement strand
ATGTGGCCGGGCAGACCGGTATAGGCAGCTTCTTTATCAATTATGTAATTGAGGTACGTCCCGATATATCGCATCTGGAGGCTTCCCAGATACTCGCATTCGGAGGGATGGGTATGTTTATGGTCGGTCGAATATCGGGAAGTTATATGATGAAATTTTTTAATCCTAAGAAATTACTGGCTGTATATTCTGTAATGAATATCTTGCTGATGATTGTTGTGGTTATGGGATTGGGTATGATGTCGGTAGTGTGCCTGTTTGCATCATATTTCTTTATGTCTATCATGTACCCTACAATATTTGCGATAGGCATAAGCGGATTGAAAGAGAATACAGAGAAGGGCTCTTCCCTTATCGTGATGGCCGTAGCCGGAGGTGCGGTTATCCCTATGCTGATGGGGCGTATAGCAGATTTATATTCTATGGCTGCTGGATTTATAATTCCGTTGGTTTGCTTTACGGTGATATTCGCTTTCGGGGTGAGTAAACTGAAGAATTAAAGATTTATTTCTTTCATCGGGTTCCAGAATATGGATTTCCAGTTCTTTATCCTGTCGTTGACTACAATGACACCTTCGGCTTCAAGCAGCTTTTGCATTTCACCGGAATTACCGAAAGCTTCTTTTGCAGACAATACCCCGCTGCTATTGACTACACGGTGTGCAGGGATACCACTTTTAGCAGAGTCGCATTCACCCATAACACGTCCTACCATCCTCGACATGTTGGGATGACTGATAGCTTTAGCTATGGCTCCATAACTGGTTGCCCGCCCGTAAGGTATCATTCTGACAATCTCATAGACGGCTTCGGTAAAATCTTTTTTATCGAGTTTAGACATGGTTTAATGTTTATACAAATATAAGATTAAATTCGGATGGATAAATGATGATGTTTTTATAAGAGGTTTATCTATACATAGAGTCAATAGCCTTTAGCTATTAGCTGATAGTTCTTTGAAATAATTAATTAGTAAATTAGCATATTAGCAAATGAGTGAAATAGTGTAACCTTTGTTACCTTTTATTTTTAACCACAGAGTAAACGGAGTAGCACGGAGTCTTTTTATTTACGGGATGCTTCGCTTCACCTGCTTATGAGTTGATGACTGTTAACTGATATATCTGTAACCTTTACATACGCTTCGCTCCTGTGACCGTTGGTTGTTACCTTTTTGCGCCTTTGCATCTTTGCGAGCGTTATCTCTCATCCCTGATTAATATGAAGTTACGGAGTTTTTAGAAGAAAAAGTGACAATGAAAATTGTGTGAAAACTGTCAGGTTTGTCAGGTTTTGTACATTAGCTAACGGCTAACAGCTAATAGCTAAAAATGTGTTACCTTTGTTACTTTTTGAGGTATAAGATAACACGGCTTTTCGAAACATCTCTTAAGCCCTGATGAAAACAGGGGCGCCATATTATGACTACCCCTGCAACAAAGTATATTGTGTAATTATTTCCTTGTTATTTTGATTACATAACCTCCACCCGGAGCCATAGATACCGGCAGCTTTTTATTTGACGGAATATCTATTGTTTCTTTCTTGTAGTCGCGGGCGGCACGGTCGGCATTTATCCCGTCTTTGAATACTTCACCTTTGAAACTGCCTTCCCCTAAGAAAGAAAGGTCTAGTTCCATGTTGCGGGCATCCCAGTTAGTCATAACACCTACATACCAGGTGTCACCTTTTTGGCGGGCAATAGATACATATTTTCCTATTTCCCCATTCAATGAGATGGTATTATCCCACACTGTGGGTACGGTGGCGATAAACTCTGTACATTCCGGTTCCGACATGTAGTTAGATGGACTATCACATAACATGTTCAGAGGGGATTCGAAGATGATGTATTCGGCCAGTTGACGGCAGCGGGTGCCCTGACTCATGGCTTCATTATACACATTTTTGTAATTTCCTTTTGTCGCATTACGCATTGCGCCTTGTGTATAGTCCATCGGACCTGCTACCTGACGTATAAATGGAATAGTAACATCATAGGTAACCTGATCGAGTTCGGGACCGGACCATTTCAATTGCTCCAGACCATTTACTCCTTCAAAGTTGATGACATTCGGATAGGTACGTTGCAATCCGGTTGGCTTGTATGTACCGTGGAAATCTATAAGTACTTTGTATTTAGCCCCCATTTCAGCTGCACGGCGGTGAAAGTCTACCATGATCTGGTCATCCCTATCCATGAAATCGACTTTAAATCCTTTGATACCCATCTCGCTATAATGCTTGCAAACCTTTTCCAAGTCCCTGTCGAAAGCATGATATCCGGCCCATAGGATAAGGTCTACATTTTTAGCTTTGGCATAACTTACCAGTTCCGGAAGATTGATCTCCGGTATTACCTGAAACAGATCGGCTTTTTTGTTGACAGCCCACCCCTCATCGAGGATTACATATTCAATGCCATATTCAGATGCAAAATCGATATAGTATTTATATGTCTCGTTGTTTATACCTGCACGGAAGTCAACACCATACAGATTCCAGTCGTTCCACCAGTCCCAGGCTACTTTTCCGGGTTTCACCCAAGAATAATCCCCTTGGGAGGGAGTCGCAAGTTTGTATACCATATCACTGTCGGCGAGTTCCGAATCTTTTTCGGCTACAATAACAGCTCTCCATGGGAAGTTCGTAGGGCCATCGGATTTTGCTATAAATGATTCACGTGAATCGACCAATATCTGGAGTTCGTTATGTCCTCCCTGACGCGTATCTTTGGGGTAAGGGGCGAATACACCTTTCAGGCCGTTCGCTGTTTCAGCCGGATACAAAAACATTCCCGGATAATTCATCAGGTCAGCCTCTGTAATGCAAACCTTTTTTCCTTTCGCTCCTTCAACTACCAACGGTGAAATACCGAGGCGCTTCTTGTTCCATACAGATAGAGCTATATTGTGATATGGCTGCTCGAACGAGTTGGAGAACTGGCCCTCAAGAGGTGTGGTTTCCGGTTTGTTTGCATAAGCAACAAATACTTTCTGATCGGCAGGAAAGTTAAACTCAGCTTGTTCATTTTCTATAACAAACGGTTTCTTTGAGGTAGAGACAAAGCGATAAGCAATACCATCATTATAGGCGCGAAATATAATATTATAATCACCTTTGAACTTTAGAGTCAGTTCATTGTAGTTATCCTCAATTTTATTTCGTTTATAAACAGAAGCGTCAATTGTTTGATTTACAGTCTTTACGGATGAGCCGGATAGCTTGGTGTTAATACCAAAGGTGCTGCCATCAGTTAAGGTCATGGATACCGGCGATTTAGCCAGCATTATATCCCCATCATGAGACACAGAATATCCGACGGTTTTACCTACGCTGATACTGGCTTCCAGCTTGCCATCAGGAGATTTCAGGGCGAACTGCTTTTGGGCAGTGACTGTCATTGTATAACAGAATAAAAGACAGAATAAAGACAGGATTACCGGATTGTTTTTTCTCATTATTAGTTATATTTGAAGGTTTATTATCCAATTTATAAGCTATCTTTTCAGATTAGTAACAAGCCTATTCACGATTTCACACATCATGCCATAGTTCCCGTCCATCGACTGTAGTAGTTTATATTGCGCATGTGTGCGTATCAGGTTATGAGTGTCGTTCTTTACTTTGTAATAGTTGTCACCGTCAATGTAATCCATGAGGAAGCGGAGAACCTGCTCGAAGGTAATGTATTTAGCAGAAAAGGCTAAATTCTCTATTTCAGCCGGGGTAAGGAAGGTGATTGCCTCGGATAGGTAGCCTGCCGTGTATCCCTCAAAGATATCCATCTTGATATACACATTATCCGGATTTTCATCATCTTCTTTGCCCGCATTGGTATATGAACGGATAGCATCACCATAGTCATTGAGGCACATACTGCTCAGGACTGTATCCAGGTCTATCACACATAATACATTACCTTGTTTGTCAAACAATATATTGCTGATCTTGGTATCATTGTGGGTAACCCGTACCGGGAGTTCACCAGCTTCGAATTTGTTCCATAAAGCAAGCATTTCGTCGCGACGGCTCTCTATCCATCCGATCTCTTTCAGCACATGTTTTTTGCGTCCTGCGGGATCTTTCGCCAACACCTCATCCCATTGCTGAAAACGGAACTTCATATTGTGAAAACCAGGTAATATATCGACTAACGGATCCTTCATATCGGCCAGCATGGCTTGAAACTTACCGATTCCTCGTCCCCCTTGTGCAGCTAATGCCGGGGAATCTGCGTAGTCATAAGCAATTGTATTATCAATGAATAAACATGCAGCCCAATATTCTCCGTCTTCATCGAGATAGTATAGCTTATTATCCAGCGTAGGTATTATTGAAAGAGCCTCACGCAAGGGATTTCCACCTTGTTTGATAATCTTTTCTTTGAGGTGGTTGGTAACTTTATGTATGTTATCCATCATGGCAGGAATATCTTTGAAGATATTCTTGTTTTTCTTCTGCAGTATATAGTTAGGGCTATTTCCTATAGTTTCTACAAAAAAAGTATCGTTGATAAGTCCTTCGCCCAAAGAGCGTATTTCTTTTATAGTCCCGTCGAAAGCAAAGTGTTTTCCTACATTCATCAGCTAATGGTATTAATTTAAGATATATAATGCTGGATGCATTTTAAACTAAAGAATAGAACGAAGATAGAGGTTTCATTTATAATAACATCTATTTTTTTATATTTTTCTTAGGGCCTATTTAAAAATTAATTGAGAAAAAGTTAAAGGGCTTCTATAAAATTTGACACTGTCTCAAAAAGAGTGTAGATACAACCTTTAAAGATAATGCAGAATATAAAGTAAAAGAAAACGGCAGGCTTCCATTTACATTTTCTTATTACTAATTGGATTATTGTCGATTACATCTTTCTCTAGATGTAACAACCAGGATGACAGAGGCAATAACAAAGAAATAGAAATATATTTACAACAGTCATTCCGGTCGGTTGTACCTCCTACATTTGGAAAATTATAGCAAAACATTACAAAGAGTTATACAAGCTTCTTTTAGAAGAAACTCGGCTTTGAAACTAGAATTTAAATTTTCATTCACGAATAATAGTACCATAGATTCAATTGTTGTTAAATTATTAATATCAAGCAATATCGGCGTTTTGAGTTCAGCCAAGTAAATATACATTGCTGATACACAAAAAAACTTAACATGATATTAGATATCAATTGCAAGTATGTCGAATCATTTAGCATAAACTATGTTTATATATACAACAAATAAGCGACTAAATATTAGTCGCTTATTCCGGATTAAATAGTGTTTTTTATTTAGGAAGCTCTTTTATCTGATAACTGCTGTTTTGAGTAAATACCCGTCCAAACATATCAGTTGCCCGAACCTCTATACGATGTTCTCCCACAGAAAGAGAGCTTGGGATATTAGCGCGCCATAAATGGCGACATATCTGTGGATTCGATGGCCTTCTTACAGGTTTCACTTCATTTGAGTAGTCCCAGTCTTGCATATAACGATAATACGCCGGATCATAATCTTCTATTTTTGTCATTTTAGTCCAGGTCCCTTCATCAACACGATATTCGACGATATCATTATCTGATCCCATAAAGAAATTGGCATATATTCCCGATGTAATCCATCTACCTTTGTAAGGTACCACTTTAGGGTTATATATGGATATCTGGTAATTGTCAGATTGTCCGGCTACCTTATAGTCTAATGTATATCTATCACCCTTTACATTTATAATTGCATATCCTTGGGGAGTTCCATCACGCATTGTGGATGTTGGCAGACCTTTAGCATTGAGTATCCCCGAATACCAATCGCCACAAGTGGTTCCTACATTATATTCGTGGATTGGTTTTACTCTATTCAGCCCATCTTCTTTTCCTATAAAATTATGAGACTGAATATGTGTATGGGCAGATAAAACCAATACATTTGGATAATTATTTAACAATGCGTAAAATCGTAGCCTGTCTGCTTCTCTAAAAGCATCTTTATCTTTCCTATCAAACAAAGGAATATGCATACTGATTATAATGAGATGATCCGGCTGTACAAATTTCAGATCATTTTCTACAAATTTCAGTTGATCCTCTCTTAATCCTCCAAGATATCCTTTGCCTGTGACAGGGTTAGGATAAAGAATATCATCCAGCACAATGTAATGCGCTTTCCCATAATTGAAAGAATAGTTCGCCGGGCCAAAATTAGATTCAAATGTTTCGTCAGAGAGTATATCTTCCTTGGCATCATAATTCATATCATGATTACCAATGACGTTATACCAAGGCAATCTCATTTGTTGTATGGCCTTTTTATATGACAGATGGAGGTTCAGATTGTCTCCGACAAGATCGCCTAATGTAATCCCAAAACTGAGTCCATTCCTGTTTTTAGCTTCGTCCACAATACCTTTTGTGAAATATTCAACTTCTTGTTCTGAGTAGGTCTGAGAATCCCCAAAGATAAATGAAGAATAGATTTCGGGCTCATCGTATTTGATAAGGCCGAAGTCTATTGATTTTGGCAGTTCTCCGGTTGGTTCTACTCCTTTATAAAATGAGGCGGGTGATCCTTTAGGTTTATGCATATAATAAGATTTCGGGAAATTATATT
>JAITVH010000041.1 GCA_031285905.1 Prevotella sp. | reverse complement strand
ATACGGTAGCGGTGGCGGTGCTAGCAATCCGCTTTGGTATAACAGGGCGCAGCGAACATTGTTTGTAGAGGAACTCTCTTACTGGTTTGGAAAAGGTTCGCAGAGAACCGACAGGGGCGACAGGAAGGCGGCTAAACCGGGTCTTTTGCTCCTCATTGACGGAGAAATCGGTAGAGGTGGGCGTATGGACAAAGACTGGCTGTCGTACTATGTAGACTATTTTGTGCTTCAGGCTTATAGTACAACATCCGAAGCAGGAGCGAATGGTCTTAATTCTCGTACAACAGGGGTGCTGACAGATATGGAAGAACATATCAAAGCGGGAAGGATTACAGCTGAGGAAGTTGTCCGCAGGACTATCATGACCGAAAATTTCGAAGAAAATGCCAATACCGGAGGCGGATTTCTTTTGATGTCCAACTATGTATACGACAGAACCGGGCTGAATACTCAGATAGGCGGTTGTGGACTATACCGCTCGGGGTTTGACTATAAGCCAAAAGGGCAAGGAGATTATGATGGTTCTTCGGAATATTATTTCCTGCGTAAAGGTATAACCAATATGTACAGGATTTATTATGAAAGGCTGAACCCGGTTCCGTTAGGGAAAGAAGGGGAATGACCATATTCGCATATTAAGTAACTCTTAATAAAACAATCAGTTTATGAAAAATAAATATATATTGAGCTTTGTTATTACCTTATCGAGTATACTGTTTACCGGATGTGACAACGCGGAGTATAAAGTAGTAGATAATAGCATATATTTAAGTGATGCCGCCGGAGCTATGAAGGCAACAACATTAACAATGGATAATGGGGTAAATATAAATGTGAATATCCGGCTTGCAAAGAAAGTAGATAAGGATGTAGAAGTGGAGATTAAACTAAACCCTGCATTGCTGGAACCTTACAATAAGGCTAATAGCAGTGAATATTATCCTGTACCGGGTTTGCAACTTTCGGCCGGCGCTAAAGTAACTATTCCCGCGGGAGAGACAGGCGCGGTTTATACAATCCGTGTTAATGATTTCGATACAGGCGGAAAGCAGTATGCACTTGGTGTAGAGTTAGGTAATGTAATAACAGGCGGAATAGAAAAGTCAGCCTCATTATCCCAATTTATCTACTTGTTGTCTAAGCCTTTGAATGTTTCAGTGCCGGTACTCAACGGCCGTACCGGTATGATAACGACTGCTCCGGAAACCAACTGGGGTATAACTACCGGTCAGTGGAGTCTTGAATGTTGGGCGCGTATGTCTGCATATAGTATAAATAATCAAGCTATATTTAATACAGGAAGTGGAGACCATGAGATCTATATTCGTTTTGGAGACGCTAACAGGCCATATAATTATTTGCAGATAAAGACTCTTGGCGGACAGGTGCAGACACAATCCGATTTGACCGCAAATAAATGGTATCATTGGGCATTTGTTTATGATGGAACGACATTGCAGATTTACCGGGATGGACAAGCTGATGTTAAATTTGACCCACCTGCTCCGGCAGGAGGCGCTGTACGCTTTGATTATTTGCAAATGATATCGAGCGGTTCTTATTTCCGTGACCAATGTGCTATGAGCCAGGTTCGTCTTTGGAAAACGGCGATTTCTCAAACACAGATACAGAATAATATGTATTTCTCTGTTAATCCGGCCAATCCTGATCTGATAGGGTATTGGCCTATGGATGAAGGAGAAGGTAATACCTTCAGGGATATTACGGGCAATGGACACGATGCTACAGCCGGAGCGACTGTTGTTCAGAGATGGGAACATAATATCCGGTTCGACCAGCAATAAGTTAGTGTTAATTATTAGGTTTTAAGGTATTAAATCCTTAAATTTCAGAGAGCGGCAAAGTGCCGCTCTCATTTATTCAAAAATTTATAATCTTACCATGAGACGCATTCTTATTTCATTATTCTTTCTCTTGTTTGCTTCAGGCATACTTAATGCCCAGCTACCTGTTGTAGAGAAAGGAAAACCTGTAGGGCGTATTGTTTTGTCAACAAATGATGCGGTAGATATTAAAGCTGCCGGTTTACTTCAGAATTTTATCCGGCGGATAAGTAATGCAAAACTTCCCATTGTTCACGATACAAATACTCGTAATAGTGATATAATCATAGGAAATGGCGACTTAAATAAGGATATCATAACAAAAGATATTACAGAAGACGGGTTCAGAATATCCGTTTCTAAAAACAATCTCCACATAGTTTCGGGTGGCGGGTATGGCTCTGTTTACGCAGTGGTTACATTGCTCGAGCGTTATTTGGGTGTAGGTTACTGGGGCGAGTATGAGTATTCATTTACCCCGTCAGGGACAATCGTGATTCCATTTATTGATATTGCCGAAAATCCGGCTTTCCGCTATCGCCAGAGCCAGAATTATGCTATGGCTACAGATTCTGTATATAAATTATGGTACAAGTTGAAAACTCCTGATGAAGTCTTTGCTGCAAACTATTGGGTACATACCTTCGACAAGTTGTTACCGTCATCTGTGTATGGGAAAGACCATCCCGAATATTATTCCTATTTCAATGGCAAACGCCATCCCGGAAAAGCCAGCCAATGGTGCCTGACTAATCCGGATGTGCTGGAAATTGTAGCGGCGCGGCTCGATTCCATATTCAAGGCAAACCCGGATAAACATATTATATCTGTTAGCCAGAATGACGGAAATTATACGAATTGCCAGTGTGATGAATGCAAGGCGATAGACGAGCATGAGGGCGCATATTCGGGTAGTCTTATACACTTTATCAATAAACTGGCAGATAGATTCCCCGATAAAGAGATTTCTACGCTGGCCTATCTCTATACAATGAAACCTCCAAAGCATGTAAAACCCCGCCCGAATGTAAATATTATGCTGTGCAGTATCGATTGCGACAGAGAAGTTTCATTAACAGAAAACGCATCAGGCAGGGAATTTGTTGATGCCATTGAAGGGTGGAGCCGTATATCCGGTAATATATTTGTGTGGGATTATGGTATCAACTTCGATAATTACCTTGTGCCATTCCCCAACTTCCATATTCTGGGCGATAATATCCGGCTTTTTAAGAAGAATAAAGCGACAATGCACTTTTCACAGATAGCCAGTAGCAGAGGTGGGGATTTCGCAGAAATGCGTACCTGGCTGGTCTCAAAACTGATGTGGAATCCACAGGCCGATACGGATTCTCTGATGAATGTGTTTCTGAGAGGCTATTATGGTGATGCCGCCCCATATCTGTACCGTTACATTAAGGTGATGGAGGGAGCCCTTATCGGTAGCGGAAAAAGATTATGGATCTATGATTCGCCCGTCTCTCATAAAGAAGGAATGTTAAAGCCCCAACTGATGAGGAGGTATAATCACCTGTTCGATCAGGCGGAAGCGGCAGTTGCCAACGATTCTGTTTTATTGAAGAGAGTTTGGCGCACACGCCTGCCTTTACAATATTCGGAACTTGATATAGCCCGCACAGAAACAAATATAGATATAGGAGACATTGAAAGAAAGCTAGATCTTTTTGAAAAAAGAGTAAAGATGTTTAATGTACCGACTCTCAATGAAAGAGAAAATTCTCCAGTCGATTACTGTGAACTCTACCGAAAGAGGTATATGCCTGCAAATGAAAAGATACTATCTCATGGGGCTAAAGTCGAATATTTGGTGTCTCCAACGGGAAAATATGCTTCTATGGATGGAAGTGCATTGACGGATGGCTTGTATGGTGGAATGACTTTTGCCGAAGGATGGATAGGCTGGGAAGGCGTAGATGGTTCTTTTGTTGTCGATTTGGGCAAGGAGCAGGCATTCACTACCATACAAACAGATTTTTTACATCAACTGGGAGCATGGATACTCCAACCTGTAAATGTCACATATTCGGTATCTTCGGACGGTAAGTCCTATAAGACAGTAAAGTCGACAGATAATCCGGAAGACAGGGATTCTCAGGTAAAATTTGTGGAAATTTCATATACTAGCGAAAATCCGATGAAAGCCCGTTTTGTAAAAGTAGATATAAAAGGTACTAAAACCTGTCCGCATTGGCATTATGGAGTCGGTCATCCCTGCTGGTTTTTCGTTGATGAGATGGTTATTAAATGAGAATTACTCCTAATCCTGGATTCATTTTTCTGCATATATGTACGGCTAAGCATATTAGTTGCCCGAATCTCTACCAGCGATATGATTAAATTCAGGCAAGAACTGACCAGAGTAATGATAGATTCCGGCCAACTCTCGAATATATTCTGATTTACTCCTTATTTGGAGGAATTATTTAAAACCGAAATGTATCAGGTACAAAATAATTCCATACAGGACGCCGAAAAACACAATTATACCTAAAATGATACTTATCAGGTGGTCTGCTATCCAAAGTGTCAGCCCCGCATTGATTATTTTACTGTCGGTATGCAAAGCTTCACGTCCTAAATATGCCAGATAAATTGCACCACCAATTGTACAAAGCGCAACTAAACCCATTATGGCGGCAAGGATAATATCTGATTTGTCCATGATATACATTGTTTATTATCCAATAACAATTTTGAATAAAGAAAAGTTGCAGGGTTTGGAGACACAAAAAAGATGGGAATGGGAAGATACACAAGCCGATTTATTTAATGTAAAACTTCAAACACTCTCCTTACAACAAACACAGGGTGCCGGTAGCCTCTTTATTAACCAGATAAAAAATCTTATAATCACTGCGATATCCGCAACGGCTGTTATTCATGGAGATATATCAGTTGGTATGATGCTGTCTATTCAATATATAATTGGACAACTTAATTCTCCTATTGAACAGATTGTCGGTTTTATTTACCAATGGCAAGATGTGGATATTAGTCTAAAAAGGATGAATGAAATACACAGCAAACCAAATGAGGAAAATGAGAAAAGAAATATCTTCAGTATTTCTTCTCAATCTGATCAAGACATATCATTCCATAATGTTTCATTTAGCTATGAAGGATATAGTTCAAGATTAGTACTTCGCAACGTGAATTTGAATATTCCCAATAAAAAGGTCACTGCAATTGTCGGAGCGAGCGGGAGTGGAAAAACTACATTGCTAAAATTACTTCTTGGATATTATGAACCGACAGAGGGTTCAATTCAAATAGCCGGCAGACCTCTTAAATCTTTTAATTTGACTTGGTGGAGATCAATATGTGGCGCCGTAATGCAGGATGGTTTTATCTTTTCTGATTCTATTGCCCGAAATGTTGCCGCTTCTGAAGAAAGAATTAATTCAAAAAAATTGGATAATGCAGTTCGAATTGCAAATATTGAAGATTATATAGAAAAGCTCCCGTTAAAATATAACACTATAGTCGGACAAGAGGGACAAGGATTAAGTCAAGGACAAAAACAACGCCTGTTAATTGCTCGCGCTGTTTATAAAAATCCTGATTTTTTGTTTTTAGATGAAGCAACTAATTCATTAGATGCAAATAATGAAAAAATGATAATTGAAAGCCTGAATCAATTCTATCAAAACAAAACAGTTATCATAATTGCACATCGATTGAGTACTGTGAAAAATGCTGATCAGATTATAGTTTTAGATAACGGGGAAATAGTTGAACATGGAAACCATGAGTATCTTACGGCGAAGAAAGGTAAATACTATCAATTAGTTAAGAATCAACTTGAATTAGGTAATTAAATGTATGGTCATGGTTGAAAAACAGAGTGATATAGAACTCCGAAGCGAAAAAATCAGAGGTGTTATTGGCCGCATTCCTAATATTTTGGTAAGAATCGGTATTGGCGTAATTAGCATAACTGTAATATGCGTACTCCTTTTGTTCTTCTTCTTACCATATTCAACTTATCTTGAAGAAGATATTGAATTATACTCCGAACCCCGTTATTATATAAAACGAGAATTAAATGCTGGAAAGATATCATATAATTCGGCTGAATATGTGAACGAGGGAGAAGAAATATATAAACTTTTCCGGCATTCAGACACAATTATCTCTGTATCACCTATTGAAGGGAACATATCGTTCTTCTGTGAGAATAACACAAACATTTTACACGGAGCTGCAATATGTAAAATAACCCCTCTG
>JAITVH010000137.1 GCA_031285905.1 Prevotella sp. | reverse complement strand
ACTTTTTTTTGATGCCTATTACAATAAGAATGTGTTTTTGTATCAATGTTTTTGATTTGGTTGATAGAATCAGATATAAAACAAAGGCTACAAAGTAATCCTACCTATAGTCTTTGTATTAAATTAAATATATCAAAAGCTTTTATATAACAATATAAATATCTACATTTGTATATGTTTATACATTTGAACATATGATGTTTGATAAATAATCTTCGATACAATTGAAAACAATATATTATGAACACATTCAGCAAGTTAACATTTTCTGTTCTTTTTCTACTTATCAATATCATTTCTACTCAGGCGCAAAAGCCTGTAGACTATGTAGATATGTTTATTGGCACATCTAATTCCCGGTGGATGCTTGGCCCGTATGCACAAGAACCTTTTGGAATGATTCAGCTTGGCCCTGATAATCAGGGTAACGTATGGATGGGGGGATACGAATATGCCATTAACAGCATTTCAGGATTTAGCCATATTCATGCCTGGACGATGGGCGGTCTGATGCTAATGCCTACCACGGCAGACCTTGCTCTTGGCAATCCTTCAGTAGATTCGCCCTATAAAGGAGCTAATGCAGGATACCATTCCCGCATAATGAAAGACACAGAAGTCGCCTCTCCGGGTTACTATTCTGTTTTTCTCTACGACCATGAAGTTAAGGTCGAGTTATCAGCAACTACCCGGTGTGGTATTCATCGTTATACTTTCCCTAAGAGGAAAGAATCGAGGGTGTTGGTCGATCTTCTTTTCCCTACTGAATGGGACTACGGATTTAAGGTTAAGGATGCAAAGATTACGAAGGTAAGCAATACTGAACTTGAGGGCTATGCTGACTGTCAGTCCGGATCATGGAGTAGTTGGAACGAGTATAAGCTGCACTTTGTTATTCGCTTTAGTAAACCTTTTCAAGCTCTGAATGGATGGAATGAAGGGCGGGAGTATGATGATATAGAAACAATCGAGGGTAAAAATGATATTGGGGTATATGCCCTGTATACTACAGAGAAAGATGAAGAGATAACTGTATCCACAGCCATATCGCTGGTTAGTGTCGAACAGGCAAGGCTGAATATGGATGCGGAACTTGCTCCCTTAGATTACAATTTTGATACAGTTAAAACTCAAACCCGGGATAAATGGAACGCTATATTAAGTAAGATAAAAGTAGAGGGGAAAAACGAACAAGATAAGAAAAAGTTCTATACGAATCTCTATCGTGCTTATGCCGGAAAGCAGACATGGAATGATGTAAATGGTAAGTATATGGATGCTTGCGAGAATGTACAGCAACTGGAATCGGGCAATATGTATGGTGGAGATGCATTCTGGAATACTTATTGGAATCTGAACGGACTATGGTCTATGATCACACCGGATATTGTGGACGATTGGGTAACAACCCAACTGGAAATGTTCAAACACACCGGATGGACGAGCAAGGGCCCTGCCGGATTGGAATATTCAGGCATCATGGAAGGCTCACACGAAATGGCTTTGATGGTAGGCGCTTATCAGAAAGGGATAAGGAAAGACGGCGAGGCAATCTATGAAGCGATCCTCAAAAATGTAGCCGAGCCGGGTATCAATCATCCATGCGGCGGGAATTGTGGAAACCCTCAATTGGATACTTATATAGAATATGGGTATATGCCAATGGAGAGAGGAGTTGTATCCAAGACACTGGATTATGCTTTCGATGATTGGACGGTAGGGCAGATGGCGTTGGTATTGGGAAAAAAGAAGGATGCTAAGAAATTTATTGACCGATCTATGAACTATAAGAATGCTTTTCATCCTGTAGCAAAGTATGTGACACGTAGAAGTGAGGACGGTAATTGGGATCCAAACTTTGATGTGTTCTCAAATCAGGGATTTATAGAAGGCAACAGTTGGCAATATTCATGGTATGTACCTCATGATATCCCGGGGTTGGTTCAATTCTTAGGGAAAGACCTCTTTAATAGCCGATTGGAAGAGGGGTTTGAAAAATCGGAAGAGCACAAGTTTGCCGCACATGTTTTTGACCGCACGATGGGGCAATCCGCTGAATTTTATATAAATCATGGCAATGAGGTGAACATGTGTACCCCATTCCTCTTCAATTATTCAGGTAAACCATGGCTCACACAGAAATGGACACGCGCCATATTAAACAGTTTCTACGGTGATACCCCATATCACGGATGGGAAGGCGATGAAGATGAAGGTCAGATGAGTGCTTGGTATGTGATGGGAGCGATGGGTATGTTCGAAATGACGGGTGGAGTTGATGCAAATTCCAAAGTAGAGTTGGCTAGTCCTATCTTCGATAAAATAACTATAGAATTGGATCAGTCTTATTATAAGGGGAAAACATTTGTTATAGAAGCACATAATAATTATAAAGAAAACATATATGTGCAGAGTGTAACCCTCAATGGTAAAAAGCTGAAAGAGCCAAGAATCCTTTTCTCTGAAATTGTAAAAGGAGGACATTTATTATTCGAGATGGGCAGTACTCCAAATAAGGAGTTATTTAAATAAAATCAAGAGGGTTACCGGAGCAGTTTATTAGGGATTTTGTATCTTTACAGCTTAAACTAAAAACCTAAAATAAATGAAAGGAAAAATTCTTGTTACAGGCGGAACCGGATACATCGGTTCACACACTGTAGTAGAATTGCAGAATGCAGGCTATTCTGTAGTTGTGATAGACAATCTGTCTAATTCCACAGCCGATTCTATCGATGGCATCGAGCGTATTACAGGCATCCGCCCTGTTTTCGTGGAACTGGACTGCAACGATCTTGAAGGACTGAAAAAACTGTTTCAGGCGCACCCTGATATTAAAGGAATCATTCATTTTGCAGCAAGCAAAGCTGTGGGCGAATCGGTAGAAAAACCATTGTTATATTACAGGAACAACCTGAACTCGCTTATCAATTTGCTGGATTTGATGCCGCAATTCAATGTTGAGAATATAGTTTTCTCTTCATCGTGTACTGTCTATGGCGAACCGGATAAGAATCCGATAGACGAAACAGCACCTATCAAGCCGGCCGAATCACCTTACGGAAATACAAAACAGATAAACGAAGAGATTATTCGTGATGCTGTTCGTTCAGGTTCACCGATAAAAAGCATTATTCTTCGTTACTTTAATCCTGTTGGAGCACATCCTATTGCCGAAATAGGAGAATTGCCTAACGGCGTGCCTCAAAACCTTGTGCCGTTCATCACGCAGACAGCTATGGGTATTCGCCAGCAGTTGAGTGTATTCGGTGACGATTATAATACCCCTGATGGCTCTTGTATTCGCGACTTCATTAATGTGGTTGATCTCGCTAAAGCGCATGTGATAGCTGTTGACCGTATGCTCGGGAATAAATCGAAAGACAAAGTAGAAATATTCAATCTGGGTACCGGTAGAGGCGTTTCCGTGCTTGAACTTATCAAGGTATTTGAAAAAGTTTCAGGGACTAAACTTAACTATAAGATTGTAAGTCGTCGTGAAGGTGATATAGAGAAAATATGGGCCGACCCTAAGCATGCTAATACAGTACTTGGATGGACAGCTAAGGAAAATATTGAAGATACAATGGCTTCAGCATGGAAATGGCAACTAAGGTTGCGTGACAAAGGTATCATGTAAACCTATAAATATTTACAGATAAAGGCTGCCCTGATCACAGAGTAGCCTTTGTTCATTTTAAGGATTGAGGCTTTCAAAAGTTAATACATGCCCTATAAAATAACAATGTCAATATATTATATATCTTTAGGCGCGAAAGGACAAATATGCAATGAACTTCAAACTATTATCTAATTTTAAGCCCACAGGTGACCAGCCGTCAGCCATCGCTGCACTTTCCGAAGGGATATTACAGAATATACCTTCCCAAACCCTTCTAGGTGTAACGGGATCGGGTAAGACTTTTACTGTTGCCAATGTAATACAGAATGTGGAAAAACCGACTCTGATACTAAGCCACAATAAAACTTTGGCTGCACAATTGTACAGTGAGTTTAAGACATTCTTTCCTGATAATGCGGTAGAATATTTTGTTTCATATTATGATTATTACCAGCCCGAAGCATATATTCCTTCTACTAATACATATATAGAGAAAGATCTGTCGATAAATGACGAAATAGAAAAACTTCGTCTGGCTACCACAATGTCTCTCCTCTCGGGTCGGCGCGATGTGATTGTGGTATCATCCGTTTCCTGTCTTTATGGTATGGGTAATCCCGAAGATTTTGAGAACTCAACAATCTCGATAAGAGTAGGGCAGAAGTTCGTAAGAGATGCCTTCTTACGGGAATTGGTGAGTGCTCTGTATTCAAGGAATGAAGTGGATCCTAAAGCCGGGAATTTCAGGGTAAAAGGTGATACCGTAGATGTATTTCTTGCATATGGGGATCCCATTGTGCGGGTTGTTTTTTGGGGAGATGAAATAGAGAGCATAGAATGTCTCGACCCTTTGAGCGGAGTGAAGATGGATCAATATAATGACTTTCGTATCTATCCTGCTAATTTATTTGTAACTACACAAGATAGGATGAATAGGGCAATATCTGAAATAGCTATTGACCTCGGTCGTCAGGTTGACTTTCTTCAGTCGATCAGCAAACCATTAGAAGCAAAACGCTTGTACGAAAGGGTTACATATGATCTCGAAATGATCCGGGAAGTAGGACATTGTTCGGGTATTGAAAACTATTCACGCTATTTCGATAACCGTAAACCGGGAACGCGCCCTTTCTGTTTATTGGACTTTTTCCCGGATGATTTTCTGATGGTAATCGATGAGAGCCATGTGACCATTCCGCAAATTCGGGCTATGTATGGTGGAGACCACTCTCGTAAAGAGAACTTGGTAGAATATGGTTTTCGTTTGCCTGCTGCTTTGGATAATCGCCCTTTGAAATTTGAGGAATTTGAATCGCTTGTCCCTCAAACCATATATGTAAGTGCCACCCCTGCCGATTATGAATTAATGAAGTCGGAAGGAGTAGTGGTAGAACAACTGATACGTCCAACAGGATTACTCGATCCCCCGATTGATGTGCGTCCAAGCCTGAATCAGATTGATGATCTGATGGAAGAAATACAATTGAGGGTTGAGAGTAATGAACGGACGTTAGTCACAACGCTAACTAAGCGTATGGCAGAAGAATTGACTACTTATTTATTAAATCATGGGATAAGCTGTAGTTATATCCACTCTGATGTCGATACTTTGGAACGCGTGCAAATCATGGATGATTTGCGGGCTGGGGAATTTGATGTATTGGTAGGGGTTAATCTCCTTCGTGAAGGGCTCGATCTGCCAGAAGTTTCCCTTGTTGCTATTCTGGATGCTGATAAAGAAGGTTTCCTCCGTTCCCATCGTTCACTTACTCAGACTGTAGGTCGTGCGGCCAGGAATGTAAATGGGAAAGTTATCTTCTATGCGGATCGTATGACAGATAGTATGGAGAAGACTATCAATGAAACAAACCGCAGGCGTGAAAAGCAAATGGACTATAACGAAGAACATGGAATCACACCGCGACAAATTCAAAAAGCGCGCACATCTGTATTTAGCCAGCGCAGAGAAGATCCGGTACTGAAAGAATATACGCAGGAAGCGACTTTAGCTATTGCCTCGGAAGATCAGATACAATATATGGATAAAGAAGCCCTTAAGAAAGCGATAGCCAAAGCTAAAAAGCAAATGACTGCTGCTGCTAAAAAGCTGGAATTTCTGGAAGCGGCACAATATCGCGATCAGATGATAAGGCTGGAGGATGAATTAAAAATGAGAGATAGCTAGAGCTATCTCTCATTTTTTATATTAGTCTCAGATGAGGATTTGTTAACTGTTTTTCGCCATCCGTTTCCTGTCATTTTCATCCAGAAATATCTTCCTTAATCGGATGGAGTGAGGAGTTACTTCCACATATTCATCTTCTTTGATGTATTCTAAAGCGTCTTCAAGACTAAAAATTATTGCAGGGGCCAGTTTTACTTTATCGTCGGTACCCGAAGCCCGGACGTTTGTCAGTTTCTTCGATTTGGTAAGGTTTACAACAAGATCACCTTCTTTACTATGTTCGCCTACCACTTGCCCCATATAAATATCGGTCTGAGGTTCTATAAAGAAACGCCCCCTGTCTTGCAACTTATCAAGCGCATAAGCAAAAGCATTTCCTGATTCGCTGGCAATGATAGAACCATTGTTCCGTTTATCAATTTCTCCTTTCCAGGGTTGGAATTCAAGGAAACGGTGGGCAATTACAGCTTCTCCTGCCGATAATGTAAGAGCAAGGTTATTCAGTCCGATAATTCCACGTGAAGGAATAATGAACTCAAGATAAGTACGGTCTTTTTTACTGCCCATCATCGTGAGTTCACCTTTGCGGCGCGTAACCAGGTCTATGATCTTACTGGCATATTCGTCCGGCAGGTTGACTGTCAGGAATTCCACAGGCTCATGCTTTATGCCGTCTATTTCCTTAATGATTACTTTAGGCTGTCCTACTTGTAGTTCATAACCTTCGCGGCGCATTGTTTCTATCAATATGGATAAATGGAGTATTCCGCGACCAAAGACCAGCCATGAATCTGCATTATCTGTCGATTCTACGCGGAGTGCCAGATTCCTGTCCAACTCTCTCATCAGTCGTTCATAAATATGGCGCGAAGTCACGTACTTCCCATCCTTGCCAAAGAATGGTGAGTCATTGATCGTGAAAAGCATCGACATAGTCGGCTCATCAATATCAATAGTTGGCAGTGGTTCCGGGTTTTCAAGGTCGGCAATAGAATCTCCAATCTCAAATCCTTCGATACCAATAAGGGCACATATATCGCCGCAGCCTACACTTCGTACCTTTGTTCGTCCTAATCCCTCAAAAGTGTTAATCTCTTTTATCTTGGTTTTCAATATGCTTCCGTCACGTTTGCATAGCGAAACATCCATATTTTCTTTAAGTTCGCCCCTGTGTATCCGTCCTACAGCTATCCGCCCTACATATTTAGAATAATCTAAAGAAGTAATCAGCATCTGTGGAGTCCCTTCCAATATTTCGGGAGCCGGGATATAGGTAACGATTGCATCCAGTAAAGGAGTAATATCGACAGTTGGTTTAGTCCAGTCTTCAGACATCCATCCCTGTTTTGCCGAACCGTATATGGTTGGGAAATCAAGTTGTTCTTCGGTCGCGTCGAGACTAAACATCAGGTCGAATATCATCTCGTGTACTTCTTCAGGGCGGCAATTAGGTTTGTCCACTTTATTAATAACTACAATAGGCTTCAATCCCATCTGGATCGCTTTTTGAAGGACAAAACGTGTCTGTGGCATCGGTCCTTCGAAAGCGTCAACAAGCAAAAGACAACCATCCGCCATATTTAATACACGTTCTACTTCTCCTCCGAAGTCGGCATGTCCGGGAGTATCTATGATGTTTATTTTTGTCCCTTTATAATTAATAGATACATTTTTGGAAAGGATAGTAATTCCTCTTTCCCGCTCCAAATCATTATTATCTAATAATAGTTCTCCTGTGGTTTGATTGTCTCTGAAAAGTTGTCCGGCAAGAAGCATTTTGTCAACAAGTGTAGTCTTACCGTGGTCTACGTGCGCAATAATCGCAATATTTCTAATATTCTGCATATGTATATTTTGAGGCTGCAAAGGTACTATTTTTTATAGTAAAATAGTTTATTCCCGGCCTTAAAAGATAAGAACTTTGTTAAGTTTCTGATAAACAGCGAAGTTGTTTTGGATGGAATGTTTCGAAAATAAAAAACTAAGCCTTCAGCAGAAATACTGAAGGCTAGAGAATAAATATCATAATAATTTTATTTTGCAACCTTAAGAAGAGCAGGATCAAAAATGTAAGGATTTGAAACTCCATTAGGGGAGACTGCCCATAATGCCTGATAGAAGGCATCTAATCCTCCATTATTTACTACAATATATACAATGGTTTTTTCCGGATTATAATATACTACCATATTCTCTATTTCGGGTTCCAAGAGGTGCTCGTATACTTTTTTAGGGATAGGAATACTTTTCCCTTTTATAGTCACGGATATGGATTGATAACGTAACTTGGGGGCAGTATGACGGACTATTCCTTTGGCCTGTTTGCCGTTTACGGTATACCCGCCAAAATTGTCCTGCTTAATAGATGTATCTTTAGAAGTTATGTTTGCTACAGCGATGAGGATTCTAACATCCTCATTCTTGAAAGAGACTGTACCATGTGAAGATAGTTTCTCTACTTCGATAACGTCATAGTCATCTACACGCATAAACTTCGTACCCATTATATAGCCACTGATAATATTTCTGTTCGGCATATAATAATCAACATTACGCCAGGGATCTATTTCCCTATCAGGCGGAAACATATAAAATACAGAGTCATTCGGGATCGGAATTGCTTTGTCTAGGTCTCCCAGACGTGGAGTAAAATCTATGCGTCCTCTTATAGTGTCCTTTGCGACGATAAATTGCGCAGAAAGGTTATGGCTATAAAAAAGGGAGATTGCCAGTATTGATAATATCGTGAAAATCCTCTTCATAATCATGTAATTTACAGGTGAGTAATATAAAGATATATATATTATGACACACAGCTTTAACAGAATGTTGCAAAATAATGCTATTCTATCACTTTATAACTTTTTTTAGCTTCTGCCAGAGATACGGCATTGAAATGCCACCACTCACCCCTGATAGTTATAAAGCCGGCATCTACCATTACTTTTCTCAGCAGTTGACGATTTTTTACTTGTTGGTTGGTCAATATACCTTTTTCTACGAGTTCAGTCTCTTTGTTGATTCCGGCAGCAGCTCCAAAATAGTCGAACGGGGTTCCCATATCCAGTGGCTTACCATCCTTGTCGCAGATTGTCAAATCTACCGCCATCCCGTAATTATGTAATCCTGTACGTGACGGATTGGCTACATATGGCGCATATTTGGTATTCTGTACTACCTTATACATCTTTCTTTGTACACTCAGTGGCCTCACTGCATCATATACCAATAAGGAATATCCGGGGTTTATCTTTTTCAGATTCTTTTGAGCATTTACCAGCTTCTTTGCAGCTATAGGATGCAGATATATATTAAACAAGCTGTCGTATAGTATTGTTTTGGTAAAGTTGTCTGTTGTGGCGTATTTTAGATCGAATTTTATAGTCGGGTCAAGCTTATTTACATTCACAAGGTTTTGTGTTTGCAAATATGCTTCAAGCCCGGTATATACACTCTTCTTCTGTGCTGTACCCGATATAGACAGTAGTAGAAAAAGAACGATATATGCAAACCTATTCGTCCTCGTCTTCATCAAACTCGCCGAACATATCCACATATTCCCGGTTTAAGATTTCATCAATGATTTTGCATTTCTCTTCTGCCTCTTCCTCTGCATTACCTAACCGGTCGATAGACAGGTAAGCTTCTTTTAATGAGTTCAGCATGATAGTATCATCTTCGCTGGCTCCCATCTCAGGGCTTTCGGCAAACCAGTGAATTTCATCTTCCAAAGAATTTCTGGTTAAGGTGTAAAATTTAAGAGCAGCCTGGTTATCTCCGGCTGACTCCTTTATTTTCGCTGACTCAATCAGGTCGTGTCCCAAGATGTGTTTGTGTCCTCCCAGCAGAGCCAGTGTTATCTTTGTGCGGTTGACTGAAAAGAAATCCAGCAGATCTACATTTTCTGTCTGCTGGTAGTAATACATCAAACTGTTCAGTACGGCACGAATTTCCACACCCTCGTTGAGTATAGCCTGATTTGCTTTTCTTGTAGGATAAGCGCTTGCTTCGGTTAATACTACTTCTATAACCCGGGGTATTCCCTGCTTTATTTTATCTTCTATAAGTTCTATCTTATCCTGATGGTTCCCATTTAGATTAAAGCTGAAAATAAGCTTTGTCAGATTTCTCAGGAAAGAACCATATTCCTCTTTTATTTTATCTAAGCCATAGGAATCCAAGGTTTCACTTGTTCCGTTGGATAATAACTCATGTACTATCTCGTGAAGCCCTTGTCTATCTTCGCTTGGTGGTAATGTTTCCAGTAATTCGTCTATCTTATTTTCAGACAGATACTGCCAGATCTCTTTATTGTCATCATCCAGAAATGCCTGGACTTTTTCATTCATCGCTAGTTTCTTCGTCATTTGTTTCAGTATCAGATGTTGTTTCAGTTAATTCTTCTTTCGATTTGGCTTTTCTCATGGCTTTGTATATCTCTTCCTGTATGCGTTCGCGCACATTGTTTTCCATGAGCTTCTTGTGGGTTCTCTTCTCAAAAACCCGGTTTGACAAAAATATATAAATTAAATCATTATCCGGATCAACCCAGAAACAAGTTCCTGTAAAACCAGTATGTCCGTATGTACTTGCAGGAGCGCTAAAGGCTGTCGGACTCGATTTATTCGTTCTGGTTTCAGGTTTATCAAATCCAAGCCCCCGTCGGGATGTTGAACTTTTAGTTCCCATAAATAGCTGGCAGGTCTTTTCTGACAGGTATCGTTCGCCTCCATATACACCTTTATTCAGCCACATCTGGTATAGTTTAGCCAAATCATTCGCATTGGAGAATAGTCCGGCGTTCCCTGATATTCCTCCTAGAAAGGCGGCAGCCTCGTCATGGACATATCCCTGCAATAGCTGTTTGCGGAGGAAATCATCCCTCTCGGTAGGGGCTATGCGGCTTTTATCGAACTTTGTCAACGGATTGTAAGTCGTGGTGGTTGCTCCAAGCTTCATGAAGAATTTGTCTTGCAGATATGTATTCATATCCTCTTTGGTAATATTCTCAACAGCCTCTTTCAACAACATAAAGTTGAGGCAACTATATAGATAGGTTTTTCTCGCTCTAAGCTTACTTTTTACAATAGCATTTACCAAAGTATCCTGATAGGATTCAGAGATATACATCTTGTCTGCTAATGGACGGAATCCGGCTTTTGGAGTTGTAGATACCATGTGTGATTTAAATTTGAAATCAGGGCGAACCCATGTCGTTTCGTCAAACATGGCTGTGTGAGTTGCGGTCTTGCGGTAGCTGAATAGCTTACCGTTGTAGCTTTTTGTATTTATGGCATCCATGTAGTAGGCCAAAAACGGACTCAGGCCTGTTTCATGTAATAATGCGTCTCTTACTGTGATGCCGGCCTTATCTGTACCTTTGAGAACAGGTACATATGTGCTCAGGGTGGTATTGAGCTTTATTTTAGAATCATCATACAGTTTCATAATGGCAGGTACGGTAGCGGAAGCCTTTGTCATAGATGCCAGATCGTAAATATCTGTATCATTTACTTTTCGGCTTTCGGCATATGTGAATGAGCCATATGGTTTATTATAGATTACGATTCCATCTTTTACAATTAATACCTGACATCCGGGAAATGCCTTTTCTTTTATACTCTCAGAGACAATCGTATCGATCCCTTTCAGCCTGTCGGATGGGATTCCTACCGATTCGGGAAGGCCATAACTTAACCTTACTTTTTTTGTGTTTATTCCATCACCTTTGCTAAAGACTCCTTTCACTGTTACCGGAATTTTTCCGTTTACGTCATTCCCACCGAAGATAGCCTGTCCTGCATAGTCCTGAACCAATTCGGTATTCTCATATCCAAGGATAACGGCATCGGCCTCTTTTATAGAGTTGCTATATGCAGACATGGCATAAGGAGGAAGGAAAAAGGCCAAAATGGCTTCCTTTCCTTTGCTGATATCCCGTATAGCAGTGTTTGCATTTGCTTTTGTGGAATGGACTGAAATGATAAGCGTGTTGTATGGCTCCAATACCTTTTTCAGGTTCGATAATTCGGCGGCGGTAGCAACATTGAAACTCATAATATCACCATATTTCTTTAGTGTAGTATGGAACGTATTATTTGCTATAGCTCCTACCGAGATGGCCGCGATCTTACGTTTATCCAGATTCTTTAAGGGTATTGCGTCTTTTTCATTTTTCAGTAAAGTCATTGCATCCCTGTGCAGCCGCATATTTACCCATTCCGCACCAGAAGTATTCAATTCTTGTAGTAGTCTCTTAGTCTTAATCGACTGAGTGTTTTTTATGCCTAGAATATACTTATAGGCCAGTATCTTTTTACATTTAGCTTCGACTTGTTGTTCACTTAATGTCCCATCTTCGAAGGCTTGTTTTACGGCCTCATATTCTTTAAGAAAGTAAAGAGGGCCTAGAAGAATATCGTTCCCTGCTAATAATGCTCTTACACAATAGTTGTCTTCTCCGGAAACACCTTTCATCTGTAACCCGTCTGTGAAAGTAAGGCCGGAGAATCCTAATTCATTTTTCAGCAAATTGGTAGCAATATTTTCAGAAAGCGAACTAGGCTGATTTTTACTGTCTAATACCGGAATATTGAGGTGGGCAACCATTATCCCTGACAGTCCTGCATCAATATAATTTCTAAAAGGTTTTAATTCCACGCTGTCCAGACGCTCCTTGTTATGAGATATCAAGGGCAGGACAAAATGGGAATCTGTTGAAGTATCTCCATGACCCGGAAAATGTTTGGCAACAGCCATGACCCCTCCTGCTTCTAATCCTTTGGAATACATAATGCCTAATCGGGATACCCGTTCAGGATTTTCACCGAATGAACGGGTTCCTATTACGGGATTCTCAGAGTTACTATTTACATCCATAGCCGGAGCGAAATTGACATGTATTCCCATCAATTTACATTGTCTGGCCACTTCCAATCCATAATAATAGAGCAGCGAGTCATTCTGGATAGCTCCCAGCATCATATTACGCGGGAACTTCGTTGTATTCTCCAGTCGCATCGATAGACCCCATTCACCATCTAAAGATATCATCAGGGGTACCTTGGCTGCTTTTTGCGCTGCATTGGTTAGTTCGGCCTGAGCTACGGGATTTCCTTTAGAAAACAATAAACCTCCTATATGTTGATTCTTCACAAGACTCGCTATTGCATTCTTATTGGCAACAGTGTTATCCCCGGTTACCACAGGCATGAAGAGTTGTCCGATGCGTTCGTCTGAAGACATCTCGTTATAAACAGAATCAACCCAGTGATTCATCTTATCATTATCAACGGACTGATAAAGGGTTGGTATGTTTTTTTTGTCTTGGGCAGTTACCGTTTGCATGCATAGAACTGAAGACATAACAGTCAGTGCAGCTATATATTTTATTCTCATTATATTCTATCAATTGTATGGATCTTTCAGGTCTAAAGAAACCTAAAACAAAGAAACAAAGAATAAATGTTATTCTAAAAGCTTTTATTAATTAATAAACATACATTAACATCCAAAGAACGCTTGTAAAATTAAGTAACTAAAGCTTTTGTATTTTGTGAAATAATTTTATCTTTGCATCCGCTTTGCGTAATCTCTGACGGGAGATACTCGTGTATATTGCGTATATTAACAGTTAAACCATCATATAATCATGGACTTAATTAAAGTTGCAGAAGCAGCATTTGCCACAGGCAAAGAACATCCGAAATTTAAGAGCGGGGATACAGTGACTGTCGCGTACCGCATCAAAGAAGGAAATAAAGAACGTGTACAGCAATACCGCGGAGTTGTTATCAAGATTGCAGGACATGGTGAGAAAAAACGCTTTACTGTTCGTAAAATGTCTGATAACATTGGAGTAGAAAGAATCTTCCCTCTTGAGTCGCCATTTATTGACAGTATTGTTATAAATAAAGTGGGTAAAGTTCGTCGCGCTAAACTTTATTATCTACGCAAGCTTACAGGTAAGAAAGCAAGAATCAAAGAGAAAAGAGTGGTTACAAAACAAGCCTAATCCGGCGATTCTTACGAGATATAAAAAAGGAGTTGTATATTACAACTCCTTTTTTTATATCCTTTATCCTTTGGAATCAAGCTTCCCTTGGAGGTAAATTTTCTGATGTTTTCTGTTCTTTTGATACTTGCTTGATTAATGTATATTTCAATGAAGACTGATCAGCAGCAGGCATTTCTACTTTCTCCACTTTAACTTCCAATATATATTCATAGCCGGGTTCATAATTAAATCCTTCTATATTATTATAAAAAAACTCCCAATCTGTTTGGCCATCTTTCTTTACCAACAGACATTTCATCGGCGCTACGCCTACACAATCACCTTGCTCGGAGGCAATAGTGATCCTCTCCGTATCCTTTGTACTATTACATGCTCCAAAAACTAAAGCTATACTGAATAATAACATCACAATCCTTTTCATAACCTTTATTTTGTTTATCAACTTAAATATTAACAATTTACCATTCATAAAGTTCGATAAAGGTATTATCTCCCTTATAATGAATTGTTCCGGTTTGTTATATCACATAGTTAAAAATCAAAAGATTATATGATTATATTCGCAATTTTGATTTATTTGTTTAATTTTGCATAATATAACACAGGGCTTTATTAATCGCTAACACTGACAAACTTATGAAAATAGGCAGAGTAGAGAAAAAGGCATACAAGCTGGACTTCGAGACCGGAAGCGGCTCCCTTTGCATTCCTGTTCTGGGAGACTTATTTCCTAACTTATGGGGACAAAAAATGAATCTTGTAGACAAATGGATACTGGTGGTGGAAAACACAGAATACTGTGTAGGCAAAGAGGTTTACGATATGATAACAGAAGGAGACCCGGTTGAGATATGCGACAATAACGGTACCCCGGGAATAAAATGCTGTAGGGTTAACTGACTATTCTACATCGATTAAATATCTGATTTTATAACGAAAAGGTTAACAGGTGATCCCTATTAACCTTACCATTATTATATTACATTTTAAAGCAGCCTGGTCTTCAATACAGAGATCATATCTGCAGTCATTTTCTCCAGATCGTATTCAGGGCACCAACCCCATTCCTGACGTGCGCAGGTGTCATCCAGCGAATTAGGCCATGAATCGGCTATTGATTGCTTCAACGGATCAATCTCATATTCCATCTTAAAATCAGGATAATGTTTTTTGATAGCCGAACAGATCATTTCGGGATCGAAACTCATTGCTGCTATATTGAATGAATTGCGATGAATCAGTTTAGCCGGGTCGGCCTCCATAACGCTGATCGCCGCATTCAGGGCATCAGGCATATACATCATGTCCATAAAAGTGCCGGCCTTGATAGGGCAGGTGAATTTTTCCCCTTTGACGGCATTATAGTATATTTCCACCGCATAATCGGTAGTTCCTCCTCCCGGATGGGTGAGGTTGGATATAATTCCCGGAAAGCGCACTGAACGTGTGTCCACACCCCAACGGGTATAATAATAGTCACTAAGTAATTCTCCCATTACCTTGGTAATTCCGTAAACAGTATTCGGACGTTGTATGGTATCTTGTGGGGTTTTGTCTTTTGGCGTATTAGGCCCGAATGCGCCAATGGAACTTGGAGTGAAAACAGCACAACCGTATTCTTTGGCTACATCCAGTGAATTCATCAGACTACCCACACCAACATCCCATCCCAGTTTGGGATTCTTCTCTGCTGTAGCCGAAAGTATGGCAGCTAGGTTATATATCGTATCTATCTTGTGTTTCTTGACGACTTCTGCAATCTGTTTTGCATCAGTAGCGTCGATTTCGACAGTTGGGCCCCATTCAAAGAACCCATCAGGGTATGGGGGC
>JAITVH010000028.1 GCA_031285905.1 Prevotella sp. | reverse complement strand
CAAAGTTGAAAAAATGTTCTTTGAATAATTGGAAAGAAAGTGTTACTTATGTCACCTTTTAGTTAAAATGAGGAGGTTAACCCTTTTGGATAGGGATGTAGGGGCAATCCCTTGTGGTTGCCCGAATATATAACGAAGCGGGCAGGGACAAGCCACTGCCCCTACAGAAAAAACAATGGGAAACGTGTTACATCTGTTACTTTTTAGTTAAAAGATGCTTCCTATCGTCAGGATGACAGAGAGTGTAACGTAGTCAATGACAGAGAGAAAATAAAAAAGCTAAGAGCTAACGGCTATCAGCTAATAGCTGGAATCTGTAACCTTTGTCACCTTTTAGTTAAAATGTAGGGGCAATCCCTTGTGGTTGCCCGGATATATGACGAAGCGGGCAGGAACAAGCCACTGCCCCTACAAAGGGGAAATAAAAAGCTAAGAGCTAACGGCTATCAGCTAATAGCTGGAATGTGTTACCTTTGTTACTTTTTAGTTAAAAAATAAGTTTCATTCCTTGATTCGTATAAGTAAATATAATTAACCTTAGTTTTCGGTCGCATGCTTGCAACCTTTCAGTAATAAATCTGTTTACCAATCAATTACAAACAATTAAAACAGAATTATGGAGATATCATAGGATCAGCAGGTCTTATTACCAATGACTTTATCAGCAGGATGGATCTGTATCTCTAGCTGTGCGGATTGTTTATCGAAGAAGAATTTCGCGGAAACCATTACAGTAAGACACTGACAGACAGAATCATGCGAGACACTAAGCTTGGAAGGTTTCCCTATCTTTATTTGTGTACCGGTCATATCGGTTACTATGAGAAACATGGATTCAGGTATATCGGTGACGGATATCATCCGTGGGATGAGCAATCGCGAATATATGAAATAGGTTTATAAAGCAAAAAATTGGCTTGGAAACTAATGCCCAAGCCAATTTACATAAACCTACTTTTATATTTATTATCAGCACTCTATCTACATTAGTACCTCTTTGCGTGCCCCGTCCCAGCCCACAGCCTTCACCGATGTAGTTCCTTCGGGTGTATGTACAGTTGTTGTTTTCGCATCATCCGATCCCGCACCCACAAAGGCCACCTTTACCAGCTTATCGCCTGCATATGTCTCAAAAGCTACGGCATTCTTCCACACATTATTATCTACTGTCAGCTGCTTCTCCTCTTTTGTAAAGCCCGAACCTGGCGTACCTTCAAGCGGTAACTTTTTCTGATATGCTTCTATACTGTTAGCTGTCAGGTAGTACAATACGGGCGTTGTCGGCTTTTTATATTTAGAAGCATATGTTTTTACCTGTTTTATATCGTTTTCCGTAATTGTCATCTGGGCGCAGGTATAGTCATCCACCCACAGGTCTATCGGATAAAGCATGCGCGAATACTCAAAGAAATCTGTCAGGTCGAGCTTCGCCACATCACATGCACGCTTGATAAAAGCCAGTTGGTAATAGCTATCCTGTCTGCCTTCTACCACCGGCTCATCTATCGCCTTGATAAATATATCCCCGTAGAAATCAGGATTACCCCACGAATTTCCTTTCCCCGCTTCGGTGAAATACAGCTGCAATTGCCATAGCGGTACAAGCTTTACAAAGTGGTCACCGCCCCAGTCGCGCGGACGCTCCCTGTCCCAGCGGTCATTCCCTGCCTGTGTCAGCCATGGCTGATCGTGAACAAAAGCACTTTCCATATAAGCAGTGATGCGTCCCCCTATTTTCGGGCCGTCATAATCCCTTAGTTTTTCCCTTTCCAGTTTAGGCATGTCTTTATTATAGACATACTGTGTCCACACCGAATATATATTGTTGGTCACCTCGGTTGTTCCCACCCATTTCATATTGGGGCGCACCTGGTTCACATGTCCGAACTCGTGTGCTACTCCCCAGCTGTTTTTACGCAGGCGTGCCACGTTCGCCAAATCTTTCATTGTATCGTCATGAAAAGCCGCCCCCATACCGTCGGCATGCATAAAGCCTTTCCATATCACCCGTCCCAGCATATGATTTTTAGGCACACGCTTATATTTTGTCAGCCCCATTATCTGGTGCTGCATACCTATTATAGAGTCATACAGTTGTATCAGTTCCACCCCCTGATCCGGACATTCTCTTTTCAGCGATGCAACTGAATAAATTAGCTGTGTTTGCTTGCCAACAATATCCATTACCGGACTGACAGCATTGCCGAGCAACTCTGTCCAGCGATTATTATCGTCTTTGCCCAATTCGAAAACGCCATTCACTTGTCCGCCTATTATATGAACCTCTATTTTATCTTTAGACGCCTTATCATCCAAGAAATAACTGATATAGCTGTTCCCTTTGTTCTCTATATCAATATAGTTCAAGCCATCTTTCAGTTCGTATTTCTTATCGGCATAATTCTCATCTCCAAAATTGGTGACGCGCAGTTCAACTTTCTTTCCCTTGGCAGATCCTACCCATAATATCGCTTTATCTCCTTTATTAAAGTAGATACCTGTAGGGTTCTCGAACTGAGAATATGCACTTGTCTTTAGCTGTTTGGCTAATACCTGCGGAGATAAGTAGCATTCATATTTTTTCACCCGTTCTTTTATCGGGTAAGTTCCCTTTTGAAGCTGAAGTGCCGCTTCCTTTAGTAAGGGATTGTTCACCTTGTTGATTTCATCAGTTGTAATGCTTTTTTTTAGAGATGTTAAATTAGCATTTGAGAAAACAGAGGCGTTCGGATCTTGCGCAGTCAGTTTAATGAACAGACATAAAAAGGCTGCAATAAATAATACTTTTTTCATGATCAGTTTAAGTTTATAAGATGCTATTATATAAAATTTAAGGATTACAAATATAGGCCTATCATTCTGTGATATAACAAGCCTTGGGGCTTTTTACAATAATTTAACGGAAATAAAATAGTGTTATTCAATTTCTAAAATAGTTATCTTTGCATTCATTATAAATAAAGTATGAAAGAAGAACTCACATGGAAAGTAAGTAAATTCGATGAACTTTCCACCAACGAACTATACGGTATATTACATTTGAGGTGCAAAATCTTTATAATGGAACAGGATGCCCCATATCTCGATATGGACTATAAAGACCAGAAAGCCCTGCATCTGCACGGGTATATGGACGATCAGCTCATAGCCTATTGCCGGATGTTCCGTTCCGGAGATTATTTTGATGAAGCTAGTATCGGCCGGGTAACGGTAGCAAAGGAATACCGCCGCTATGGATACGGGCACGACCTGATGGAGAGAGCTATCGATGCCGAGAAAGAAATTCTGGGCGAAACCACTATCACAATTTCAGCCCAACTATACTTACAGAAATTTTATGAAAGCCATGGCTTTATCCGCATCAGCGATGTATATCTGGAAGACGGGTTGCCCCACATCCGAATGGTGAAAAAATGAAACATTTTATTTATGTTTTCGATGGAGATATTGTCGACGCCAAAAATAATTCGAGAAGAGTCTATGGTTATCCACGCTATATACATGTGGCTAATCCTGTAAAATATATTGATAAATATTTTTTCATCAAACCCTTTTGTTTCTAAATAATTATCTATAAATTTGCACCCCGAAACAGAGAGGAGGTTTGATGAATTTATAGACAGTATACAAATTAACGATTAAGATATCATCTTCGCAGATGATGTTTTAAATATTACTGTATATAAAATAAAATTATATCTTTTATTTAATCAAGCCGGGGGTAATACCTCATTACTAAATTAGGAATTTTAAGAAATAAAATAAAAACAGAAAAATTAAACTATGATTATTGTACCAATAAAAGAAGGCGAAAATATCGAAAAAGCCCTTAAAAAATTTAAAAGAAAATACGAAAAAACAGGAGTAGTAAAAGAATTAAGAAGACGTCAGGAATTCCGCAAACCGTCAGTAGTAAAGAGAGAGCAGAAATTGCACGCTGTTTACGTTGAAAGAATGCATCGCTCCGAAGAATAAAAAGCTATTGTCTTTTTCACATAATATTATTAACTTCGTCATTGAAGGATAGAACATCAGGAAGAATGGCGATTTTAATAGAAAAATATATTAAATATCTCCGTTATGAAAAGAATTATTCTTTACTTACGGAGATATCTTATTCTGAGGACTTAAGTCAGTTTTCCAGTTTTCTGGAAACCGATTTTCCCGACATTGATATACAGTCGGTAGATTCGGATATTATTCGCTCATGGATGGCCTATCTGATGGAAAATAAAATTTCTCCACGGTCTGTAAACCGAAAATTGAGTACTTTAAAATCGTTCTATAAATACATGTTGCGCATCAAAGAAATAACTTCTGATCCTACAAAAAAGATTAAAGGGCCAAACACTGATAAGCCTATTCCATCTTTTGTCAATAACTCTGATATGGAGAAGATTCTTGACGGGCGCAATTTCGATGATACATTCGAGTCGATGCGGGATCGTACTATAATAGAACTTTTTTATGTAACAGGCATACGGCGGGCAGAACTGATTGGAATAAAAGATACAGATATAGACTTAAACAAAGGAACTGTGCGAGTGACCGGAAAACGGAACAAACAACGAATCATCCCTCTGGGTAACTCTATCATTGACCTTATAGAAAAATATATAACCATACGTAACGAAGAAATAGAAAACCAATCGGGGCACTTATTTGTTAAAGAAGATGGACAGCAACTCTATCCGATGTTAGTCCACCGTATAGTATCCGAACACTTAAAAGACATACCTACTTTGTCAAAAACCAGTCCACACGTATTAAGACACAGTTTTGCTACAGCAATGCTAAACGATGGAGCCGGCATCAATTCAGTGAAAGAATTGTTAGGGCACGCCAGCCTTGCTGCCACCGAAATATACACACACACTTCTTTTGAAGAACTAAAAAGAATTTATGAACATGCTCACCCAAGAGCAGAAAATGAAGAGGAGGAAACATTATGAACATTGCAATTCAATCAGTGCATTTTGATGCATCAGTACAGTTAAAAGGATTTATAGAAAAAAAAGTATCTAAACTTGACAAGTTTTCCGACCTTATTATGGATGCTGAGATCATCCTTAAAGTTGTAAAACCCGAAACTGCGAATAACAAAGAAGCATCTGTAAAACTCAACATCAAAAATGGCGAACTGTTCGCAAATAAAACTGCCGACACATTCGAAGAGGCTGTTATGTTAAGTGTGGAAGCTCTGGAAAAACAGTTGCTAAAAACTAAAGAAAAAGTACAAACCAAATAAAAAAGAACATAATTTACCTTTATCAGCTTCTATAAAAGAAGCTTATTCTGTGAATGAAAAAATACTTAGGAAAAATAAAACACACAAAGTATTGTGATTGTAAAAAATAATTTCTAATTTTGTCGCCGTTTCGCTATAAAAGAAGCGTTAATAGCGACAAAATTAGATTTTTATGCCTCTTTAGCTCAGTTGGCCAGAGCACGTGATTTGTAATCTCGGGGTCGTTGGTTCGAATCCGACAAGAGGCTCAGCTATAAGACAACAAAAGAAGCTTGAATGGCAAATATGGTTTTTACAGGCTTCCGTCTTTTTCTTTTTGTATATACAGCCTTTGTAGAAGGCAACAAATAAGAAAAAAAGCAACCATGCCAATGTAGCTCAGTGGTAGAGCACTTCCTTGGTAAGGAAGAGGTCACGGGTTCAAATCCCGTCATGGGCTCTGATTTTTTGGAAAAGAACATTTGAATTCACTATAGAATTAAATATATACATTAACTAAATAATAAGAAGATTAATTATGGCAAAAGAACATTTTAACCGGGCGAAACCGCATGTTAACATCGGTACAATCGGTCACGTTGACCATGGTAAAACTACATTGACTGCTGCGATCACTAAAGTATTGGCAGACGCCGGTCTTTCTGAAGCTCGTTCATTCGACTCAATCGATAACGCTCCGGAAGAAAAAGAACGTGGTATTACAATCAACACTTCTCACGTAGAATACGAAACAGCTAATCGTCACTATGCTCACGTTGACTGTCCTGGACACGCCGACTACGTAAAGAACATGGTTACAGGTGCTGCTCAGATGGACGGTGCTATCATTGTAGTTGCTGCAACTGATGGCCCGATGCCTCAAACACGTGAACACATCCTTCTTGCACGTCAGGTAAATGTGCCTAGATTAGTTGTGTTTATGAATAAATGTGATATCGTAGAAGACGAAGAAATGTTGGAACTTGTTGAACTTGAAATGAGAGAACTTCTTTCATTCTATGACTTCGACGGTGACAATACTCCGGTTATTCGCGGATCTGCTCTTGGTGCATTAAACGGTGTTGAGCCGTGGGTTAGCCAAGTGTTGGAACTTATGAATGCTGTGGATACTTGGATTCCACTTCCTCCACGCGATGTAGATAAGCCATTCTTGATGCCGGTTGAAGACGTGTTCTCCATCACAGGTCGTGGTACAGTAGCAACAGGTCGTATCGAAACTGGTAAGATCAAAACTGGTGAAGAAGTACAGATCATCGGTCTTGGAGATGCAGCTAAAAAATCAGTTGTAACAGGAGTAGAAATGTTCCGCAAGATCCTTGATGATGGACAAGCTGGTGATAACGTAGGTCTATTACTTCGTGGTATCGATAAAGACGAAATCAAACGTGGTATGGTGATCACTCACCCAGGTAAGATTACTCCTCACACTAGAATCAAAGCTGAGGTGTATATCCTGAAAAAAGAAGAAGGTGGTCGTCACACTCCATTCCACAACAAATATCGTCCTCAGTTCTATCTGCGTACGCTTGACGTTACTGGTGAAATCACTCTTCCTGAAGGAACAGATATGGTTATGCCTGGTGACAACTTGACTATCACAGTAGATTTGATTTATCCAGTAGCTTGTAACGTAGGTCTTCGTTTCGCTATCCGCGAAGGTGGACGTACAGTAGGTGCTGGTCAGATAACTGAAATCATTGAATAATATTCAATATACATAAAAAAGTCGGCTTGCAATATAGCCGGCTTTAAATTACGGGCGTAGTTCAGTGGTAGAGCGTTGGTCTCCAAAACCAAATGTCGGGAGTTCGAATCTCTCCGCCCGTGCAAAACTCAAAAAGAGTAATGAAAAAGATAGTAAATTACATTAAAGATTCTTATAACGAACTTGTATATAAGGTTTCATGGCCTTCTCGTACAGAATTAACCAGCAGTGCTGTCATTGTCATGATTGCTTCCATAATAATGGCATTGGTAGTCTGGGGTGTTGATACTGTATTTGAGAATCTGGTCAAAGTTTTCTACGGTCTGTTAAACTAAAAGTAAATCTCGTCAGAAGTTATGACTGAAATCGAAAAAAAATGGTACGTATTGCGTGCTGTTAGTGGAAAAGAAAATAAAGTCAAAGAATATCTTGAGTCTGAGATTAAAAAAACTGACCTAGGAAAGTATATATCTCAAGTTCTTATTCCTACCGAAAAGACTTACATCATGCGTAACGGTAAGAAAGTCCTGAAAGAAAAGGCTTACCTTCCCGGTTATATATTGATTGAGGCTGCCCTGATAGGTGAAGTTATTCATGAACTCCGCAACATTAACTATGTTGCCGGATTTTTACCCAACACCACTAACCCTCAACCCTTAAGTCAGGCAGAGGTGAACAGGATACTGGGTACAATGGATGAACTGGATGAGCAGGAAGTGGGAATGGATGTTCAATACTTCGTAGGAGAAAACGTTAAAGTTACTAACGGCCCTTTCTCTGGCTTCTCCGGAGTTATTGAAGAGGTAAATACCGAAAAAAAGAAACTGAAAGTAATGGTAAAGATATTCGGACGTGGAACACCGCTCGAATTGAATTACATGCAAGTTGAAAAAGAGCAATAAGGATTGGTTACGCACTCCTGGTGTTCAAATCTCAAGTTTTAATCAAAACTAAAAATTAAAAACAGAAATGGCTAAAGAAATTGCTGGACAATTAAAGTTACAAATTAAAGGCGGTGCAGCAAATCCATCTCCTCCCGTAGGTCCTGCTCTAGGTTCTAAAGGGATCAACATTATGGATTTCTGTAAGCAATTTAATGCCAGAACTCAAGACAAGGCAGGTAAAATATTACCGGTTGTGATTACTTACTATGCTGATAAGTCTTTCGATTTTATTGTAAAACAACCACCGGTAGCTATTCAATTGCTTGAAGCAGCTAAACAAAAAAGTGGATCGGCCGAACCAAATCGTAAGAAAGTAGCTGAAATTACCTGGGATCAGGTAAAAGCTATTGCCGAGGATAAAATGGTTGACTTGAACTGTTTTACTATAGAATCAGCCATGAAAATGGTTGCTGGTACAGCAAGAAGTATGGGTATTACCGTAAAAGGTGCTTTCCCTGAAAATAATTAATTAAAACTTCAATTCAGAAATGGGTAAACTTACAAAAAATCAAAAGTTAGCTTTCAGCAAGATTGAAGCAGGGAAATTATATACACTAACTGAAGCATCAGCTCTTGTAAAAGAGATTACAACAACCAAATTCGAAGCTTCTGTCGATTTGGATGTGCGCTTAGGTGTAGACCCACGTAAAGCTAACCAGATGGTGAGAGGTGTAGTATCTCTGCCTCATGGAACAGGAAAACAAGTAAGAGTTTTGGTATTATGTTCTCCGGATGCAGAAACTGCAGCTAAAGAAGCTGGAGCAGACTATGTAGGACTGGATGAATATATCGAAAAAATAAAAGGTGGATGGACTGATGTTGACGTGATTATCACTCAACCTGCCATCATGGGTAAAGTTGGTGCTTTAGGACGTATTTTAGGGCCTCGCGGATTAATGCCTAACCCTAAGAGCGGAACAGTTACTGTAGACGTAGCAAAAGCCGTACAGGAAGTAAAATCGGGTAAGATTGACTTCAAAGTTGATAAAGCCGGTATTATACATGCTTCAGTAGGTAAAGTTACATTCTCTCCTGAGCAAATCAGAGATAATGCGAAAGAATTTATCAATATGCTTATCAAACTGAAACCAACAGCTGCTAAAGGAACTTATGTGAAGAGTATCGCTATTTCGAGTACTATGAGTCCGGGAATCAAGATTGATCCTAAATCAGTAGAAAACTAATCGAAAAAAGACTGGAATTATGAGAAAGGAAGATAAAGGTACTATCATAGAAACGATAGCTGCAACGATCAAAGGCTACGAGCATTTCTACCTTACAGATATCGCTACCCTTAATTCAGCAAAAACAAGCGAATTGAGAAGAGAGTGTGCTAAGCAGGAAATCAAGTTGATGGTCGTTAAAAACACATTGTTGCAAAAAGCATTGGAATCGTTAGATGGTGACTATTCAGAGCTTAATGCAGCCTTGAAAGGAAACACAGCTATCATGTTTTCCAATACAGCTAACGCTCCGGCTAAATTAATAGCTAAATACAAGAAAGAAGGCATACCGTCTCTTAAAGCGGCTTATGTACAGGAAGGCTTCTATGTAGGAGCAGAAAACCTGACAGCCCTTGAAAATATCAAGAGCAAGAACGAGCTTATCGGAGATGTTATTATGTTGCTTCAATCTCCTGCCAAGAATGTTATCTCAGCCCTTCAATCGGGAGGAAATACAATTCATGGTGTATTGGAGACTCTATCAAAGAGATAATTAATTAATCAAAAAGAATCAATAACAATTTAATTTATACAGAAATGGCAGATATAAAAGCTATTGCAGAACAACTAGTAAACTTAACGGTAAAAGAAGTAAGCGAATTAGCTGAAATTCTAAAAACTGAATATGGTATTGAACCAGCTGCTGCTGCAGTTGCAGTTGCTGCAGGACCAGCCGCTGCTGCTGAGGCAGTAGAAGAAAAAACATCTTTTGATGTGATTCTTAAATCAGCTGGTGCTAACAAATTGCAAGTTGTTAAAGCTGTAAAAGAACTTACAGGACTTGGTTTGAAAGAGGCGAAAGATCTAGTGGATGCTGCTCCTGGTGAACTGAAAAAAGGAGTAACAAAAGATGAGGCAGATGCATTGAAAAAACAACTAGAAGAAGTAGGAGCTGAAATTGAACTTAAGTAAAGATAAGTCCTGAGAAAGGATATTTGGTTAGGAACCTTTGACAAAAAGGTTCTTAACCTTTTTGCGTCAAAAATAATAAGTTCAAAAAAAAGGTTATCCCAATGTCTTCAACAAATACAAATCAAAGAGTAAATTTTGCTTCTATCAAGAACCCACTTCCGTATCCGGATTTTCTTGAAGTGCAGTTAAAGTCATTCCGCGACTTTCTTCAACTTGATACTCCTCCTGAGAAAAGGAAAAATGAAGGCCTATATAAAGTTTTCGCCGAAAACTTTCCTATAGCCGACACACGAAACAACTTTGTATTAGAGTTTCTAGACTACTTTATCGATCCTCCTCGCTATACAATAGAAGAGTGCATCGAACGAGGACTCACTTACAGTGTTCCTCTCAAAGCAAAGCTAAAGCTTTATTGCACAGATCCAGACCATGAAGATTTTGATACAGTTATTCAGGATGTATACCTCGGACTGATACCATATATGACCGATAAGTGTACGTTTGTTATCAACGGAGCCGAGCGTGTTGTAGTTTCCCAATTACACCGTTCTCCGGGCGTATTTTTCGGACAAACCATGCATGCAAATGGCACAAAGCTTTATTCGGCACGTATCATACCATTCAAAGGTTCCTGGATTGAATTTGCTACAGACATCAACAATGTTATGTATGCATACATCGACCGTAAGAAAAAACTACCAGTAACTACATTGCTCAGGGCTATCGGGTTCGAAAGTGACAGGGATATCCTCGAAATTTTCGATCTGGCTGAGGAAATAAAAGTTACAAAACAAAATATAAAGAAAGCGCTGGGACGCAAACTTGCTGCAAGGATACTAAGATCCTGGATGGAAGACTTTGTAGATGAAGACACCGGTGAAGTAACCTCCATAGAACGTAATGAGGTTATTCTTGAACGTGAAACGGTTCTCGACAAAGAACATCTTGATCTGATCCTTGAGTCAGGAACTTCTGCTATCCTTTTACACAAAGAGACGCACCAGTTGTCTGATTTTGCGATTATCTATAATACACTTCAAAAAGACCCAAGTAACTCGGAGATAGACGCCGTTCGTCATATATACAGGCAATTGCGTAGTGCAGAACCTGCTGATGACACCAGTGCGCGTGAAGTTATCAATAACTTGTTCTTTTCCGAAAAACGTTACGATCTTGGCGAAGTAGGACGTTACAGACTGAACAAAAAACTTGGACTTTCTACCAGTACTGATATACGTGTCTTGACAAAAGAAGACATGATCGAAATCATCAAATACCTGATTGAGTTGATAAACTCAAAAGCGATAGTAGATGATATCGACCACTTGAGCAACCGTCGTGTACGTACAGTAGGAGAGCAACTTTATAACCAGTTTGGAGTAGGTCTAAACCGTATGGCCCGTATCATCCGCGAACGTATGAATGTCCGCGATAACGAAGTATTTACACCTATTGATTTGATTAATGCTAAAACTATTTCATCGGTAGTTAATACTTTCTTTGGTACAAATGCCTTGTCTCAGTTCATGGATCAAACCAATCCTCTGGCAGAGATTACTCACAAGCGCCGTATGTCTGCACTGGGGCCAGGTGGTCTTTCCCGCGAAAGAGCAGGGTTCGAAGTTCGTGACGTTCACTATACGCACTATGGGCGCCTCTGTCCGATTGAGACACCGGAAGGGCCTAATATTGGTCTTATATCTTCTCTTTGTGTATATGCAAAGATCAATGATCTTGGATTTATAGAAACTCCTTACCGTAAAGCATCAGGCAAAAAAGTCGACTTATCCGACGATGGAGTAATCTATCTGGCAGCCGAAGAAGAAGAAGACAGGATCATCGCCCAAGGTAATGCTCCGCTGAATGATGACGGATCTTTTATCCTTAAACGTGTAAAAGCCCGTCAGGATGCAGATTATCCTGTTGTATCACCGGATGAAATAGAATTGATGGACGTATCACCTACGCAGATTGCTTCTATTGCTGCATCTTTAATTCCGTTTTTGGAACATGACGATGCAAACCGTGCATTGATGGGATCGAATATGATGCGTCAGGCAGTTCCGTTGATGCGTACCGAAGCTCCAATTGTAGGAACAGGAATTGAAGGTCAATTGATCCGCGATTCCCGTACCCAGATCGTAGCAGAAGGTGCTGGTGAAGTGGTATACGTGGATGCTGATACTGTTAAGATTAAATATGATCGCACAGAAGACGAAGAATTCGTCGCTTTTGATGATGCGATAAAAACATATACAATTCCGAAATTCAGGAAGACGAACCAGAATACGACCATAGACCTTCGCCCGATTTGCCGCAAGGGTGATCGTGTAGTTCTGGATCAAATATTGACCGAAGGATATTCTACCGAACATGGGGAATTAGCCATCGGTAAGAACCTGAAAGTGGCATTCATGCCTTGGAAAGGGTACAACTTTGAGGATGCGATTGTATTGAACGAACGTATTGTTCGTGAAGATATATTCACTTCCGTCCATGTAGAAGAGTTTGCTCTCGAGGTACGTGATACTAAACGTGGGGTGGAAGAATTGACTTCTGATATACCTAACGTAAGTGAAGATGCTACAAAGGATCTGGACGAAAGAGGAATTATCCGTATTGGAGCTCGTGTTCAGCCAGGAGATATCCTGATCGGTAAGATTACTCCTAAAGGAGAATCCGACCCTTCTCCGGAAGAAAAACTGCTTCGTGCCATCTTTGGTGATAAAGCCGGTGATGTGAAAGATGCATCATTAAAAGCTTCTCCATCATTAAAGGGTGTAGTTGTCGGAACCAGTTTGTTCTCCAAAGCATCTAAGAAAGGAAAGACAAAACTTTCTAGCAAAGCTCTGTTGCCTAAATTGGATGAGGAATATGAAGAAAAGATGGCTAAACTGAAGACTGTACTGGTAAATAAATTATTGGTATTGACTGAGGGCAAAACATCGCAGGGAGTAAAAGATTATCTGAATGTCGATATCATACCTAAAGGTACTAAGTTTACAAAAGGTGCACTGGAAAATATCGATTATGAATCAATCCAGGTAAGCAACTGGACAACTGACGAGCATAAGAACGTTTTGATTCGTGATATAGTAGTAAATTATCTACGCAAATATAAGGAACTGGACGCCGAATTGAAGCGTAAACGATTCGACCTTACTATCGGTGACGAATTACCATCAGGTATCATACAGATAGCAAAAGTATATATTGCTAAAAAACGTAAGGTACAGGTAGGTGATAAGATGGCCGGGCGACATGGTAACAAAGGGATCGTATCTCGTATCGTCCGTCAGGAAGATATGCCGTTCTTACCGGATGGAACACCTGTAGATATAGTATTGAACCCATTAGGGGTGCCTTCACGTATGAACCTTGGACAGATATTTGAAACTGTGCTTGGTTGGGCAGGTAAGGAACTTGGCGTGAAATTTGCTACTCCTATCTTTGATGGAGCTAGTCTGGAAGATCTGGATAAATGGACAGATAAAGCCGGTGTTCCCCGTTACGGTAAAGTACGTCTTATCGATGGAGGTTCAGGCGACCAGTTTGACCAGCATGCCACAGTAGGTATTATTTATATGCTGAAACTTGGCCACATGGTAGAAGACAAAATGCATGCTCGTTCTATTGGACCTTACTCGCTGATTACACAACAACCACTTGGAGGTAAAGCTCAGTTTGGAGGTCAACGTTTCGGAGAGATGGAGGTTTGGGCACTGGAAGCATTTGGAGCTGCACACATCCTAAGAGAAATATTAACAATCAAGTCGGACGATGTAGTCGGACGTTCTAAGGCATATGAAGCGATTGTTAAAGGAGAACCTATGCCTCAACCGGGTATTCCAGAGTCTCTTAACGTGCTTCTTCATGAAATGCGTGGCTTAGGCTTAAGTGTTTCACTTGATTAAATAAGCCGTTAGCTTTTAGTTTATAACTATTAGCTAACGGATTCTAAATACTCTAATAAACAACTATATGCTTCGGCTAATAGTTATCAGCTTTAAAAGAAAGAAAAGTATATGGCTTTTAGAAAAGAAAATAAAGTAAAGAGTAGCTTTTCAAAAATAACCGTGAGCCTTGCTTCACCTGAAGAAATTCTTGAAGCTTCGAGCGGGGAGGTTTTGAAACCGGAAACAATCAATTATCGTACTTACAAACCTGAACGTGACGGACTTTTCTGCGAGCGGATATTCGGCCCGGTAAAAGACTATGAATGTCATTGCGGTAAGTACAAGAGAATTCGTTATAAAGGTATTGTCTGCGACCGTTGCGGTGTTGAAGTAACTGAGAAAAAAGTTCGTCGTGAACGCACGGGACACATACATCTGGTTGTTCCGGTAGCACATATATGGTACTTCCGTTCTTTACCTAATAAGATGGGATACCTGTTGGGGATACCTACCAAAAAACTGGATTCTATCATTTACTACGAACGTTATGTAGTGATCCAGGCGGGTATTGCAATGGAAGAAGGCATAGCAGAAAAAGATTTGCTGACAGAAGAAGAATACCTGAACATCTTAGATACATTACCGAAAGAGAATCAGATGTTAGACGATACCGACCCTAATAAGTTTATTGCTAAAATGGGTGCAGAAGCCGTCTATGATCTTCTCTCACGTATCAATCTTGATTCACTGGCAAATAACCTTCGTCATAAAGCAAGTACTGATACATCACAGCAACGTAAGAATGAAGCATTAAAGCAACTTCAGGTAGTAGAAGCATTCCGCGGATCAAAAGGTAAGAATAAGCCTGAATGGATGATCGTAAAGATTGTTCCTGTTATTCCACCGGAATTGCGTCCGTTAGTTCCACTAGATGGAGGGCGTTTCGCTACATCTGACCTGAATGACTTATACCGTCGTGTTATTATTCGTAATAATCGTCTGAAAAGACTGATCGATATTAAAGCTCCGGAAGTAATTTTACGTAACGAAAAACGTATGCTTCAGGAAGCTGTAGATTCATTATTCGATAATTCCCGTAAATCAAGTGCGGTTAAGACAGACGCTAACCGTCCGTTGAAATCGCTTTCTGACAGCTTGAAAGGTAAACAAGGACGTTTCCGTCAAAACCTGTTAGGTAAACGCGTCGATTATTCGGCTCGTTCGGTAATTGTCGTTGGACCTGAATTGAAGATGCACGAATGCGGTATCCCTCAAGATATGGCTGCCGAGCTATACAAACCGTTTATCATTCGTAAACTGATTGAACGGGGAATTGTAAAAACAGTAAAATCAGCTAAGAAAATAGTAGACCGCAAGGAACCGGTAGTATGGGATATCCTCGAACATGTGATGAAAGGACACCCTGTGTTACTTAACCGTGCTCCTACTCTTCACCGTCTGGGTATTCAGGCATTCCAGCCTAAGATGATTGGAGGTAAAGCAATTCAGTTACATCCACTATCATGTACGGCTTTCAATGCCGACTTCGATGGTGACCAGATGGCTGTTCACTTACCTTTGGGTAACGAGGCGATCCTTGAAGCTCAGATGCTGATGCTCGCATCACACAATATTCTTAACCCTGCGAATGGTGCGCCTATTACCGTACCATCTCAGGACATGGTTCTCGGGCTGTATTATATAACTAAAGTACGTAAAGGAGCCAAAGGTGAAGGTATGACTTTCTATGGCCCTGAAGAAGCTATCATTGCATATAACGAAGGTAAGGTAGACATACATGCACTTGTAAAAGTATATGTGAAAGATCTGAATGAATATGGATTGATAGTAAAGGTACTGAAAGAAACCACTGTCGGGCGTATTCTCATAAATGAGAAAACACCGATTGAGGTTGGTTATATCAATGAAGTTCTTTCTAAAAAGTCACTGCGTGATATCATCGGTAAAGTAATCAAAGAAGCAGGGGTTGCCAGAACAGCTCAATTCCTTGATGATATTAAAGACCTGGGTTATATAATGGCATTCCGTGGAGGATTATCATTCAATCTTGAGGATGTGATCATTCCGATAGAAAAAGACGATTTGGTAAAAGAAGGTTATGATGAAGTAGAACAGATAATGAATAACTATAATATGGGATTCATTACCTACAACGAACGTTATAACCAGATTATCGATATATGGACACACGTTAACTCCCGTTTATCGAATATTCTGATGAAACAATTGTCAGAAGATGATCAAGGGTTTAATGCTGTTTATATGATGTTAGACTCTGGAGCCCGTGGTTCGAAAGAACAAATTCGCCAGTTGTCAGGTATGCGTGGATTGATGGCAAAACCTCAAAAGAGTGGAGCAGAAGGGGCTCAGATTATTGAGAACCCGATCTTATCCAACTTTAAAGAAGGATTGTCTGTGCTTGAGTACTTTATCTCTACCCACGGTGCGCGTAAAGGTCTTGCCGATACCGCCCTGAAAACAGCTGATGCCGGATATTTGACCCGTCGTCTGGTAGACGTATCTCAAGACGTTATCATCAACGAAGAAGACTGTGGTACATTACGCGGACTTGTTTGTACAGAATTGAAGAACAATGAAGAAGTAGTTGCATCTCTTTACGAACGTATTCTCGGTCGTGTATCTGTACATGATATACAACATCCGATGACAGGGGATATAATAGTAAATTCTGGTGAAGAAATCACGGAAACAACGGCTAATACTATACAAAATTCACCTATCGAAAGTGTTGAGATACGTTCAGTATTGACATGTGAATCGAAGAAAGGTGTGTGTGCTAAATGCTATGGACGTAATCTGGCAACAGGGCGCATGGTTCAGAGAGGTGAGGCAGTAGGTGTTATTGCAGCACAATCTATTGGTGAACCGGGTACGCAGTTGACACTTCGTACATTCCACGTAGGGGGTATCGCATCCAACATAGCTACCGAAAGTAGTATTGTTGCTAAATATGATGGTATCCTGGAAATCGATGATCTTCGCGTAGTAGACTCAGTGGATGAAACAGGCAAAAAAACACAAATAGTTGTAAGCCGTCTGGTTGAACTTCGTTTAGTTGATCCAAATACTAAAATTGTACTTCTCACTCATAATATACCTTATGGTTCTAAGCTTTATTACAAAGACGGAGCCAAAGTGAAAAAAAGTGATCTTATCTGCGAATGGGATCCATTCAACGCAGTTATTATTTCAGAAGCTACAGGTCGTATCAAGTTTGAAAATGTAACGGAAGGTATTACATATAAAGTAGAATCAGATGAGCAGACCGGTCTGAAAGAAAAGATTATTATTGAGTCACGTGATAAGACTAAAGCGCCTGAAGCTCATATTCTTGACGAGAAAGGGAAATTAATCAAAACTTATAGTTTACCATTAGGTTCCCATATCGTAAAAGAAGAAGGAGATACTCTTAAAGCGGGAGATGTACTTGTCAAGATACCTCGTGCAGTAGGTAAAGCCGGAGACATCACAGGGGGACTTCCTCGTGTAACGGAATTATTCGAAGCGCGTAACCCGTCTAATCCTGCTGTTGTATCTGAAATTGATGGAGAAGTATCATTCGGCAAAATCAAGCGTGGTAACAGAGAGGTGATCGTTACTTCCAAACTTGGAGAAGTAAAGAAATACCTTGTTCCATTGTCTAAACAGATATTAGTACAGGAAAATGACTACGTAAGAGCTGGTATGCCACTGTCTGATGGTGCTATTACTCCATCCGATATTTTGGCTATCATGGGGCCTACGGCTGTTCAGGAATACATTGTAAATGAAGTGCAGGATGTGTATCGTTTACAAGGAGTAAAAATCAATGATAAACACTTTGAAGTAATCGTACGTCAAATGATGCGTAAAGTAGAAGTGGTTGATCCGGGAGATACCCGTTTCCTTGAACAACAAGTCTTGGACAAATACGATGTAATGGAAGAAAATGATAGGATATGGGGCAAAAAAGTAGTTGTAGATGGAGGAGATTCTGCAGTATTTGAGGCTGGGCAAATCGTCACAGCGCGCAAATTAAGGGATGAAAACTCTATGCTCAGACGTAGAGACCTTCGTCCGGTTGTCGTACGTGATGCCGTTCCGGCAACAGCTAACCAGATACTTCAAGGAATTACACGCGCTGCCCTTCAGACTCAAAGCTTTATGTCTGCAGCTTCATTCCAGGAAACAACAAAAGTTCTGAATGATGCAGCCATCAATGCTAAGGTTGACAGACTGGAAGGATTGAAAGAGAATGTGATTTGCGGTCACTTGCTACCGGCAGGTACAGGCCAGCGTGAATTCGAAAAACTGGTAGTTGGTACTAAAGAAGATTTTGACAGGATCGCAGCAACAAGGAAAACGGTTGTGGATTTTGATGCAGTGGAATAATTAATCTATTCTTTTATATAGTTAAGAAAAGGTGTAGTTACTTTAAAGTGCTACACCTTTTTCCGTTTGGGAATACAACTACATTATTAAGCATTATTGAATCTGATAATTAGAAATAAATCAAATACATAACCTAATTTTGCGGAGATTTTGAATTTTATTGCCACATATATAAATTCAAGATGTTTTTGTTTTGACAGGATGTTTATTCCCTTTCATACTTTTAAGAATAACACGGGTAGAACCGATTTTAAGCTTTGAATCGATGCGGACAGGAATACGGTTATTATCATTTGTGATATATACTCTCATAGCTTCTTTCCTGTCTTCGAAAGCCTTGTCATTTATTACTAAAACCAATTTTATACATTCATATTTATTTCCGTCATTTGCTTCCATTATTTCCGTACTATGAAACTCAATATCCATATTCACTTTATTCTTACCGGATAGAAATAATGTAGTCGTTTTATCCCCCTTTTTCATCGATGAATAATTTAATGTACGGGCATAACAGACAATGCTCATCATGTCATAAATGCAGTTCCCGGACATTATGATTTCATCAAAGCGCAGCACATCATTCCTGATTAATTTTGCTTTTATTGTTATTTTGGAATCGGAATAATCATAAGACACATTCTCCTTTGTATGCTCATTCCCCTCATGTGCATTTTTTATATAAGCAAGTGGGATTAAATCTTTCGTAAGATAGCTGGTCAGTGTATCAGATAAGGTAAACAGTTTGTTAGCCATTCCAACTGATTTAGCGGTCATAGTCATTTTCAATGCATCTTTATTATTATATCTTTCCGATATTGTTTTTAAAACAGATGTTCCGGCTTTTGTATTTATCAGACCATATTTAAAATAAAGATCATAAGTTAATTCTTCTCCCGGAATAAAATAATTATTCTCAACAGGACATTGTGCCTGTACTGTGATAACCGGTAACACAAATAATATAAGAATACAGAACTTTCTCTTCATAATAATTAAAATGTATATGCCAAACCTATACCGTAGCTATCCATCCCGATGGAGGGAACTATTACCAGATTTTTATCAGGTTCCTTTATTCCTAATGCTTTATGAAAAACAGGCAACAACATATATCCGGCTTCGGCACTCAATATACCTATGCCTGCCCCTGCAACCACATCACTCACCCAATGTTTCTTATTTAAAACACGTAAGGTTCCTGTTCCCGCCGCAACAGTATATCCGGCAATCCCAATCCATGGCGAAGTATCTTTATATTCTTTAAATAAAATATGGGCTCCCACAAAAGCTGTAGCAGTATGTCCCGAAGGGAACGATTTATCGTCTGATCCATCAGGTCGCCATACGTTTATCGAGCTTTTCATTGTCTGTACAGTTGCACCCATAATAAGATATGAAGTAGCCATAACAATAGTCCTATCCCTGAAATTATGTTTTGCTTTTATTCCTGCAAAATCCAGTCCATATACAGCAGCAGCCGGAGCAAACTGGGAGTAGTCGTCGATAGGAATCGGAACTTTTAAGTGTTCGTTTATTTCATTATGAGTGCTATGGTCAAGTTGTTGCAATGATTTGTTTCCTCTGGTTATAACCCCATACGAAATTAACGCCATAGGAATAATGAATCTTGAATAAGAAACATTGAATATATCGGCCTTTCTTCTGGGTTTGTCCAGAGTAAAAGTCATTTTTTCATCCTTTAATATTGGTAGGTTATTATTCAAACCATTATAGTCACGATACAGAGGAGAAAGCTTTGAACCGCTTTTGTCCAGCAATAGAGAATCTTTAGGTTGTAATACCGTTTTAGAAGGTATCTTTACTTTTATTGAATCCTCCTGTTGAGCATAAATAGTTAAATTCCCAATTAAAAATAGAAAAATAACAGCAAGTGAATGTTTCATTTGTTAATCTTGATAATAATGCACAAAATTGGAGATTGATTTTGCAGAAATTTTGAATTTTAAGGGTAACGAAAAAAAAATAGTATTGTATTCAATATTTCTACAAAGTTGATTCGTTACATTTGGAATAAATTAATGATATTAAAATAAATATGTGGAAATACTATGCTATACTTTCAGCTATATTTGCAGCATTGACAGCTATATTCGCTAAAATCGGGATTAAAGATGTCGATTCTAATCTGGCTACTGCAATAAGAACCTGCGTAATACTTTTTATCACGTGGGGTATCGTATTCGCAAGTAACGGAATAAATAGTGTGAAAGAACTAACAAAGATGAACTGGATCTTCCTCATTCTTTCCGGAGTTGCCACAGGTTTATCATGGTTATTCTATTTTAAAGCATTGCAATTGGGAGATGCATCGAAAGTGGCACCGATAGATAAGTTAAGCGTTGTTTTCACTATATTCCTTTCATTTATTATACTAAAAGAAACAGTTAGCTGGAAAGTGATATTAGGCGGACTCCTTATTGCCGGAGGCTCTTTAGTGATACTTATGGACAAACAATAATACCTTAAGAAAATGAAAATTCTGATAATAGAAGATGAACGGGAATTGTCACAAAACATAGTGACATATTTATCTTCGGACAATTATATATGCGAACAGGCTTATAATTTCGATAATGCTATTGAGAAGATCTCCCTGTATAGCTACGACTGTATTTTACTCGACCTCAATCTACCCGGAGGAGACGGGTTGAAAATACTGGAGGAAATAAAACAACAGGATATTGAAAGCGGAATTATCATTATCTCGGCCCGTGATTCGTTAGATGATAAGATAACCGGATTAAAGATAGGAGCCGATGATTACCTTGCAAAACCGTTTTCCTTATCCGAACTGAGTATCCGTATTTATGCGTTACTCAGAAGGCAGCAATTTTCGCATAATAATATACTGAAATCGAATGATCTTGAAATAAATCTCTTATCAAAATCCGTATCAATAAATAAAATGAACATTATCCTGACTAAATCGGAATATGATTTACTTTTGTTCCTGATAGGTAATAAAAACAGGGTCGTATCCAAAAATGCTATAGCCGAACATTTGTCAGGAGATATGGCAGACATGCTGGATAGCCATAACTTTGTGTATACCTATATTAAAAACCTGAAATCAAAGTTGACAGAGGCAGGGTGCGAAAATTGTATAAAGACTATTTACGGAACAGGCCATCAATGGATAGAATGAAAAGTTTATTAAGCAAAAACCTGAAACAATTCCTTATTTACACATCAATTATCTTGTTGTGTTGTGCTCCTATATTCTTCTATATTATGAAATTCTTTTATACAAAGGATCTGGATGAATTGATTGTTTATCGAAGCAATGAATTTATAGAAGCAAAACTACCGGGATTCCGAACTACTGAGATTGAAATCTGGAACAGATATAATGAAGATATTCAGATTTTACCTTACACAGACACGTTCATATTGGGAAAAACCGTAGAAGAGTTTTTGTATAATAAAGCAGAAGGGCATCATATCGATTACCGCATTATCTATAAGAAAGTACAAATAGTGAACAAACCCTATGTATTAATGTGCCGTATTCCGATGATAGAAAACCATAACCTGTTCTGGAACCTCTTTTTTCAATACGGGCTAATATTTATAATTCTATTAATCTCTTTGGGTTTTGTACAGCGAATTATCTCAAAAAAATCATGGGCTGCCTTTTACAGCAGTTTAGGAAAGATAGAAAACTACAGCCTCGAACAAGGTAATATTCCCGAATTTGAAAAAACGGATATTAAAGAATTTCATCGCCTAAACGAGATACTTACTAGTTTGATATCCAATAACCTGAAAGTATACAAGCAGCAAAAAGAATTTATAGAAAATGCATCCCATGAATTGCAAACTCCGTTAGCTGTTTTCCAGTCGCAACTTGATATATTGTTACAGGAACCGGATCTGACAGAAAAGCAGGTGGACATAATTCAATCTCTATACTCTGTATCTTCGAGGCTTACAAGATTGAATAAAAATTTATTGTTACTGGCGAAAATTGATAATGCTCAATTTAAGGATATGGAAGAAGTCAGTCTAAATAGGTTACTGGATATTTCTATACCATACTTTAAAGAATTAGCAGAAAACAACGGGTTAAAAGTAAATATAGACATCAATAGTCAACTGATTATCAAAGCAAATATGATACTTCTGGAAAGTTTTATTAATAATCTTATTGCGAATGCTATAAAGCATAATATTGATGATGGTGCACTTTCAATCATAGTAAAAGATAATACACTCACAGTTTCTAATACCGGAGATAGTAAACCGCTCGATAAAGAAAAAATATTCCGGCGTTTTAGCCGTACTTCGGAAGAAAAGAAAGGGAATGGACTGGGATTGTCGATTATATATCAGATATGCAAATTTCACGGGTGGGATATTGAGTATCAATACAGGGATATGACACATTCGTTTATTATAACGTTTTAATAATTGTCAATCCTAAAAGTCATTTAAGAGTAAGAGTTCATCTAACAGCTATTCTTTCTTTTTCATCTTATAAATGTCGATAGCCCTGATGTTTCGGTGACTAATAATATCAAAATTCTGAAATAACTCTGCCGAATCTTTTTTAGTATAGCTCGGATTTATTGCATAGAGATATTGATATTGAGGATCGATATTAGTATATGTTGGAATCTTTATATGATCAAAGCTGGTACTGATGATATATTGCGCCGCTTCTACTGGTCTGCTTTTATTATCTGTTTTTGTAATATGCCCGTAATCAGGAAATAAGATTGGAAAAGGGAGAGAAATATCTTCTTGATATAATATAGCCGTTTCGCTACTCTTTTCCTCATTTATATATGATATTATTTCGTTTTGTTCTTTCGTCCGTCCTTGATCGAAAACAACTTTATTTCGTAGTGCAGTTATGGACATTATGGTAAATACTATAAAGAATATAATTATAACAGTTTTGTTATATACTTTTGACAAGTCAACACTTGTGATAAATAGAGCAAATGCCAGATAATAAAGCCCGATAGAACAACATACATACCGGGGATAAAATACTGGGCTGACAAGGTAAGAATAAGTCAGGCCAAAAAGAATAGGGAACAAAAATGCCAATGCTGCAATTATGCCTTCAGTATATATCTTCTTCTTTCCGGTTTTTATTGCGGAAATCAATATGAAAATAAAAAAGACAACAGGTATCATTACCTCAAGACTTCTCTTGTCCAGCCATGATATACCAGCATGTTTAAATGTAGCAACCGGGAAAAAGTATTCAATCATTCCTGCAGTAGAATCAGATGTTATCCAGTAATTGGAAGACACTTCCGTCAACTGGGTTATCAGATGAATCAGCCAAGGAATATATGCTATCCCAAATACCAGTGCTGAGATTATAAATGGCAATATTTCCTTTCTCTTATTAAACAGGAATAAGAAAAAATATATACCATATATTACTGCAGCAGCCATCAACCCATAATATTGTGTATATGCAGCCATCAGAGAAAATAGTGCGAGCAGGAAGAAAGATGATTTTGTGCCTTTCATATAGCTGATGTAAGCATACAGAAATGCCATCAAGACAAAAAACATACACCAGGAATACATTCTTATCTCAGAAGCCATATAATGTGTTGCCGGAGTAAGCAGAGTGATAATAATAAAAAATATAGCTGTTTTATCTCCCCATAGTTTTCGTACAATGGTACAACCTGCAATGATGGTAAGCAGGATAGGAATGGCAGAAAAGAATCGCACATTCTCTAGCGAAAATCCGGTTATGGATACATAAGCTTTAAGCAGATAATAATATAAGGGTGGATGAACATCGGTAGCAGTCAGTTGCCAGATATCGATATAAGAGTATCGTATAAGGGCGATCGTATAGCCTTCATCATACCAGATATATGAATAGTTGTTGTTAAGAAATATAAGCACGGCCGAAATTAAGAGAAGTATTCCGTACAGAATAGGGATTTTGTTTTTACTATAGAAAAGTTGAAGTTTCTCGATATTCATCTGTTTTATAAAAATTGTATGTAAAAGTAACTCTTTTAGAAATTACCTGAAAATATAAAAACATATAAAAAAAAACGCTGTAATCAAAGCAATTACAACGTTCTGAAAGTGACCCCGGAGAAATTAATTTACCTTTCCGACACTTTCCACTTTTTTAATTTTAAAATTAGTTTTTGTACTGTAAATCAATGGTGCGATTTGCATATGTCATTTCTTTTTTATATAATCAATGGAAACACAAATAGGAAAAATCTACTACCTATTTGCTACCCATTTTTCAGGGTAATCTAAAATCATTTTAATTTATTAATTTATAAAAAAGAAAGATTATGAAGAGTAATTATTCTGTTAGTGTATTTATGCGCTATGAAAAAATTTCCAAGAAGAAACAAGATGCTCCAGTTGTTGTGCAAATTTACAGAGATGGAGAAAAAACACAAAAAACAATATTCAGAATCAAACCTGAATATTGGGATGAAGAAAAACAGCAAGTAAGAAAATCACATCCTAATTCAACAGAAAAAAACCTGCAAATTAAAAAAGCTATTATAGATTGTGAGGAATTAGCATTTAATACAGTTCGGGTAAATGCAGAGTCAGGTGTTAATCAAATTAGAAATAATATACATCAAAAAGCATCTTCTGATTTCTTTGAGTTTGTTGACTTCCAATTAGAAGAATTAGAAAATAAAGGGAGTATTTCTTTATATTTCAAAGATAAAGCTATTATGAAAAAGTTCGAGATTTTTCTTGGTAAGAGAAAACTACCTATAAATAAATTTAATAGTGGATTAATTAATCGGTATGAAAAATATCTTTTAACCGAAATAGGAAATTGTCGGAATACAGTTACTTCGAATATGAAACGATTATCAAAATATCTTAGATTAATTTATAAAAAATATAGATTAGATATTACACAATTCCCATTTCAAGATTATAAGATGATAACAGAAAAGACTGAAAGATGTTATTTATCCCTTAAAGAACTATCTCAAATAATAGAATTAGAATATACGCCAAACAATGAACGATATGATGCTAGAGAAATATTCTTGTTTGAGTCATTAACAGGAACAAGAATTGGAGATATCTTAAAATTAAAATGGAGGAATTATAACAGACGCCGATTATCATATATAATGGATAAAACAGATTTACCAATGAATATAAAATTAGGAGGTCTGGCTTTGGATATTGTAAACAGAAGATTAAGGAAAAACAGAAAGAAGAATAAAGGGAAAGTCAATTCAAATGATTATATCTTTAATGTATTACCTGTTGATATAGATATTGCATCTAATAAAGAAATACATCGAGTTGTAAAACTTGTAACCGCTAAAATCAATTCTGATTTAAAAGATATTGCGACGGAAGCCAATATAAATAAAAATATATCGACTCATGTGGGAAGGCATTCTTTTGCAACACAATTAATATCAGCAGGAGTTGATATTTATACAGTCTCTAAATTATTAGGACATACTGATGTCAAAACAACTATGATTTATGCAAAAGTCGAGCAAACTAGAATAGATAATGCAATGGATAATTTTAATAAATATATAACAAAATAGTAATATGGCAGATAATATATTTTTAACAACAGAAGAAGTTGCGATTATATTACGAGTAAGTAAACGTACATTATATAATTATCGGGAATGCGGAAGATTATCAAGTTATAAAATTGGTAATAGTATTCGTTATAGAACAGATGAAGTCGTTCAGCTCGTGAAGAACAGCACTACACTACCATCATATACGAAAGATAATATTAAAAAATATATAGAAATTAGATAATAATTCTATTATTAAAATTTAGGGGTAGTTTTATAGAAATTACCCCTTTTTTATATTCTGACTTATCTCCAAGAGGTTTTTTGTTTTTTTCTACAAAAGGCATTAATGGACAATTATTTAGAAATAAATATAAGAGTGTATCCGAGTTTTTAAGTGAAGAATAGGCAAAAACCTAGGACATAATCATTTTTGTATTTTTTCCTATCCAATTTTTAGATAAAAAATCGCTTAAATTAGAAATCCCTCAAAAACTAGTTTCTAATTCTTTTTACAAAAGCGATACAAGTGATTAAGTAGATTCATTAATGCTAGGGTTTAATGTAGAAAACACACAAAAAAGACGGTTCTTTATCTATACAGTTAGGATATGTATTTAAAGACAAATTATAAAGATGTTTTCGTGTTTTAAGTGAAAAATAGGCAAAAAGCTATGACAAACCACTTTTTGTATTCTTTTCTATCCAATTTTCAGACATTTTTTAGGGAACAATTCGTTACTATTAAAAATTAGCTTCTATCTCTGCACAGATAACACTTATAAGAGAATTACATGAGTTGGCTTGGCAGTGCCAAACCAGAGAAAACAGCTAAAAAAGACGGTTATGTTTCTAACTACATACAGACAATATAAAAAGATGTGCGGATACACGTAAAAATTAAACAGATTCGCGGATAAATGTTTCTCTCTATTTACTACAATACATATAACTATATAGACTAATACAATCATATTATAGACAATTCAAACTTATGCCATAGTACCATTTAGGTAAGTAAGACATAAGGGTAGAATAAAAAGAAGAATTAGAACGAGACAAATAGAATTTGTTTGCACAATATTTCTGCACGAGAGAGGGGTACCCCTTAAATGGAATTTATATATTGGATAGCTTCGGGTAGTACGCTTAAATCAGAATAAGATTTTTTAGAATGCGGACATATTATATATAGGTATAAACTTTTTACTACTTTTGTATATAAACAAATTTAAAAAGTAATAACTATAAAAAAGGTTTAAAACATACATATTTGATATAAAGCATTAGCTTTTTATTCTTTTCTACTGAAAATCGCCAAATTTTTAAATGCTGTAAAAGATTAAGAAGTAATGCCTGCGTTATAGCGTGGGCTTTACTCATTTTACAGCAAGGTGTTTGGCGATACCTCAGTGGAAGATGTAGTTTTAGTCCACGTTTCGCATTATGGTAAAAATTAAAACTATTCCTAAAGTCGGTAAACTTTATATTGAGCGTTCCGAACAATTCCAGTTAAAACAGATTGTTTCTGATTTTATTGAAATTCTAATAGAGCAAAGTACTAAAAATGCAGAACGGCATATTTCGCAAATGAAGTATGCAACATTTTGTTATGGAGAATTACAAATGCATTCTATAATTGTTCCTGCAATTGCAAACTTAACAAATTGCTTTATTTTAGAATATCCAATTCGACGAGGTATCGATGAAGATAGCGGGCGTGTTGATTATTATTGCATCAACAGAGCAGGTACAGTTAATGAATACCATTTATTTTTAGAACTAAAATGTGGCAGACAGGGAATCCCTAATAACAGCTTTCGTAAAAATAATATTGAATTATGGCGAGAAGCAAATAATCAACTTGAGGGAGTTTTACAAGAAATAAAAAACAACAGGGAGTTTTATGGCAAGCCTATAATAAGAGTCTGTATGGAAATTGTTACTTTATACGCAGATGAATCCAAGCAAGATAAAATAAAACCAAAATCGAAAGAAATTTTACAAAACACGTTTAATTCCTCAATTGAAACTTTAAAATCAACAGGAATAGCTCCCAATGTAAGTGTATTATGGGAGTTTCATCCTAATATTGTGCAACAAGCAGAAGATGACTTTCACCCCTCTCGCCAATTTTGGGGAGTATTATTTTTATGTCGTGTTATGCCTGATTGCAAGCAACAAAATATTTTACGTTCTGTAACTACAATTATCAAACGTTGATTATGGAAAATTCAATTAATTAGATTATTAATAAATAATTAAGTGTATTAAAGCTGGATTTCATTGACTCTGCTATATATAAAAACTATATCTACTAAAATATAGTAGATTTATAATAAGGTATTTAAATAAATATCACCTTTAAAAAAACTATATCTAAATATAGACATCTTTGATAACACTAAAATTTAACTTAATTTTACTATACCTAACATATAAAATAAAATGTCTCTAATTAATACCATATTTATGTACAAAATATGTGTTCATAATATATATATCAAATTAATCATTACAATTTGGCTTATATTAGTTACTTCTTTTTCTTGTACAAAGAAAGATTACCAATCCGATGAATTAGGTTCGGCACTTGAAATGGCAGATGATAATAGGTTAGAACTAGAGAAAGTTCTAGTCCATTATAGTCAGAATATTCAAGATTCGTTAAAATTAAAAGCTGCAATTTTTTTAATAGAAAATATGCAATATCATTATTCATATGCAGATACTGCATATATGAATAGGTTTTATGCTCAAATTGACTCTGCCTATTTATTTTACAGAGATAAACCGGAACATATTAAAGATAGCATATATAATGCTATTATGGATAGCTTTCCTCTACCTGATAAGTATATAAATGATTTAAACTTTATAACAGCAAATTACCTAATAAGGAATATTGATACAGCTTTTGCTTCATGGACAGAATCAGATTGGGCAAGACATGTCGACTTTGATGCTTTTTGTGAATTTATCCTGCCTTACAAAGTAGTTGAAGGGCAGGATTTAGAAGACTGGAGGAATTTCTTTCTTGATTTTTGTAATGGAGATTTAAGAAACCATAAGTATTGCGAATTGTACAGATACTCTCCTTATAAAGCATGTGAAACAGTAAATAATGCTTTGCGGGATTTTGTACGCCCCAGACTGATAAATAAATATGAACTACCTGTTAAAAAGATGAGTACACTGACAAAGATACCATTCGGATTATGCGATGACTACAATGTGCTAGCATTGACTGCCATGAGAGCTAAGGGGATTCCATGCGCGATAGATTTTACACCCCAATGGCCGTTCAGGAGCCTGGGGCATACTTGGTGTGTTTTGTTAGAAAATTCAGGGAAGACTGTCATTTTTGAAGGTGCGGACGGCTCCCCTGCCAGGCCACACAAGCAGGATCATAAGATGGCTAAAGTATTCAGAAAGATGTATGGTATCAATAAAGATTTGGTGCAAATGAATAAGGATGAAAAATTTGTACCATCACCTTTCAATAAACCTTTCGTTAAAGATGTTACGACAGATTACTTAAAGACTGTCGATATAAAGGTAAATGATACCCCATCCTCAAAGCATAATTATGCATATCTTGCCGTTTTCGATAATCAAAACTGGATACCTATCCATTGGGCTAGAAAAGATAAAAAGGCTTTCACTTTTGAGAAAATGGGGAAAGATATCGTTTACCTACCGATTTACTATACAAGATTGGGAATTGAGGCTTTTGAAGACCCTGTATTATTGACAATTAAAGGAGAATGTATTGTTTTGAAAGCAGATACTATACAAAAAAGAGAGATGATTTTGCACAGGAAATACCCCCCCATGGAGAATGTGCATGATGTATCCGGCAGAGTTCTAAATGGGAAGTTTCAAGCTTCGAACGATTCTTTATTTATGGATTCATCAACGATCAATGTACATATAATAAAAGAACGGGCGGTTATAGCAAAACAGATTTTATTGGACAGTATAAATACAAGGTATCGCTATTGGAGGTATTGTTCACCAAATGGCGGACATTGTAACATGGCAGAATTATACTTTTATGAAAAAGATTCCTTAAAAGAAATTTCAGGAAGAGTGATCGGTACAGAAGATTCATGGAGACCATTAAGTGATGGATATACAAAAGAAGCTGTTTTTGACAGGAATGCCCTTACGTTTTTTGATGCTTTAGAAGGAGATAATTGCTGGGTGGGGATTGATTTTGGGAAACCTGTAAATATAAGTAAAATAAGCTATTTACCTAGAAACGATGGTAATTGTATAGAAGCCGGAGATGAATACGAATTGATGTATTGGGCTAATAATGGTTGGCAGTCATTAGGAAAACAAATTGCGGATGGAGTTGAACTTCGATATGAAAATTGTCCATCTAATGCACTCTTTATATTGCATGACCACACCAAAGGTAAAGAGGAGCGAATTTTTACTTATAAAGATGATGGACAAATATGGTGGTAAACAAAAATGAGTATTAACAATTAAAGAACTGCCTATGAAAAATAAATAAAAAATAATAAGTAAGAAGGATAGAAAGGCTACTATTCAAGATTTGCATCAGATGTGGATACTTACGACAAAAAAGTTTATAGCCAATCACGAAATTATAAATTAACCTTTATGAAAGTAAAACAAAAAACATTCGGAATAATAATGTTAATGTTCATTTGCGCTGGTGTCTTGTTTATACAAAGTTGCAGTAACGAAGATTCTGTTAATGGTATGGACCTTTCAAACGAAAATAAGACTAAAGCTGACTTATTCGTGGCATCTCCAGAATTTCAGGCTTTTCAAGAAGATATTGAAAACTTCGCAGAGGATTTAAGAATTAATTATATAAATTTATCAGAGTCTGACCGAAATGAATTTAATGAGATATTAAAAATAATAACAGAAAAAGACGCTGAAAACATTGAAGGATTATATGAACAAATGAATTCAATAATTGGAATTAACCTTAAACTAAAACTGAATGAAATTCGAGAAAATTCTTTCGAAAATATAAATAAATTAGAATTAAATGATATTTCTCGAAAAGACCTTATTACTGCGATAAAAAAACAAAACCTTGTAGAAGAAAGTTCAATTTCTAGATTAAAAAGTGGTAGTGAGCAAGATGATGACAAGCTTCAAAAATGCAAGAATTCTTGTACTGCAAGTTATGCAACTTGCAGTTTGGCTGCTCTGTTAACCCCACCTCCTGCTGATGCCATTCTTGTTATAGCATGTACAGCTGCATATTTAGTTTGTTTAGACGCTTGTTAAATATAAATTTATTTTTTGATGAAACTATCCCTAAAATCTATTTCTTATATAGTCTCTATCATCCTATCAGGAGTGTTCTGTTTGCTATTCAATCAAATTTTTATTATCAGAAATATTTGTCTTTTGGTAATATTAATTGTTAGTATATTAATTTATTTTGATAAAGAATATCGAAATAAATATATATCACATATACCTAATTGGCTTATTATTAGTGTAATAATTCTGATATTTTTGTCGTTAGGATATTCATTTTTAATATAAATTTAAAGGCTGTGTAATATAAAAGTTACACGGCCTTTGATAGTCTATTAACTATTTATAATAAGAAGTCTAAATGTATAGATTATTAATATTGGTATTTTCTATAATACTAATCTCAAGTTGTACGTCAAAAGAAAAACCTGAATTGAGATTATCAGCAGATATATATGATTTTGGTAATATACATAAAGATAGTATTTATCAAGGTTCTACAATTATAAAAAACACGGGAGGTACACCTTTGGTAATACGGAGTATTGAACCGGACTGTGGGTGTACAGATGTATCATTGTCAAAAATGACGATTTTGCCCAATGATACCAGTTTAATGAATTTTTCTTTCAAAACATTTAATAAATATGGAAAACAAGAGAATTATATTTGCATTATAGCGAATACAGATTCTTTGATTCATCTTTTACAAATTAATGCTTATATCGAGGAATGAAAAAAATAATAATTTTTATCTGTTTTATTTCATATTCATTGTTATTATTGTCACAGAAGAATTCCGAGTATATAATTCACGGTACACTTGCGGATGATTCCTATGATAATACCTATGTTTATTTATCAAAGGCTACACTTCAGAAGGGTAATAAATCATATTATATAGATAGTGTTTTGATTAGTAACAAAACATTTGCCTTTAAAGGTAAAGCAAATGAAGAGCTGAATCTTTATCATATAACTATATCCACTAATCATTGTTGGGTGGTTATTGAACCGGGTATAATTGATTTTAACTATAAAGAAGAGAATCCGACTAAGTACGTCTGGTCAATAGGAGGAACACCTATAAATGATGAAATAAATAAAAGTATTATCATTCCCTCCCAAGAGATTACTCAGAAAGCTGACACCCTACAACAGTTACAGGCAAAAGGTTTATTTACCCCGGATAATATAAAAGATATATCGTCAAGGTTGGCTTCTTTAAGTAAAAGTCTTTATTTAAATTATTCCACTTTTATTAAAAAAAATATAGATAATTCAGTAGGAGAATATTTTCTGCTGACTCTCGGTTATCTTAATGATAAAGATATCGCAGAAATAGAACCAAAACTATCTTCTTCGACTAAAGAAAAATTTATAAAGCGTACTGAGGAAATGAAGAAATCAATGAACCGACTTAATGATTCACTTTCATTGCAAATGCAACCTGAGTCAACTCGAGAAGGTAAACGATATACTGATTTTGAAGGAAAAATGCCGGATGGTTCTCTCATCCGTCTCTCTGAATTAATGAAAGGAAAAAAACTTATACTCATTGATTTTTGGGCGTCATGGTGTATGCCCTGTCTACGCGAAATGCCAAGTATGAGCGAGTTAAATGTGATATATAAAGAAAGAGGCCTTGAAATTATCGGTATCTCATTAGACGGAGATGAGGGGATATGGAAAAAGTCAATTGAAAAACATAAAATGACTTGGCATCAACTGCTTAGTTCGCAAGACGAAACTAATAATGTTACGAAAATTTATGGAATAGATGCTATTCCTCATATTATACTTATTGATGAGCATGGAAAAATATTGTCGAGAGGTTTAAGAGGACGAGAATTATATGCTTTAATAGAGACACTAATGAAGTAACATTAAATAATAGATGAAAAGTAAATTATATAATATTTCTGTCAATATTTTGCTCATATTCATTATTTCATCTATACTTTTTGCGTCTTCATCTTACTTTGTAAGTAGTGAGACGTTGTCTAAATGGTATGTATTATATAGTTCTACCCTTATACTCTGCACACTTTGTTGCATTTATAGTAACACTATTCTTTTGAAAATTGATAAAATAGCTTTAATTATATTTATTCTCATACTTTATCTTTTATTCCGAGGATTTCTAAAGACATTATATGGAATGTCAGTAACTTTCCAATCCATAACATTTTTGTTTTTATTCTTATTTTTTAAATTATTCCCTAAATCGAATGATAATATTATTCCTTCTATTATCATAATCGCCTGTTTATTACAAGCGATATATGGCATATTTCAATACACAGACATAATATCGACAGATTCTATATTCAAGATCGTTGGCAGTTTCGATAATCCTGCCGGGTTCGCGGCTTGCCTTACAGCTGGGTATGTATTTTGTATTTATCTTTTTGATAAAAAGAAAGTGTATCCTTCTTTAACTATCGGAGCAATACTTATTATTTCCACTGCGATAGTTTTATCTGCTTCACGTGCAGGTATAATCTCTATCATGATAGTAACCGCTTTATATGTATATCAAAAAATAAAATTCTATTTTACCAAAAGCACGAAGATTAAGATATTATTAATCTCCTTTTCAATATTTCTGATTATAACTATATCTCTATTTTTTTACAAGAAAGATTCAGCAACAGGGCGTTTATTAATATGGAAAGTAACAATAGGTATGATTGAGGAAAAACCTTTATTTGGATGGGGGGAAGGAGGGTTCAGATCGCAATATATGTTCCTGCAAGCTTATTTTTTCGAAAATCATCATAGCTCTTCATTTGAAGTTCTGGCTGACAATGTAGTTCATCCATTCAATGAGTATTTATTATTAACTACCGAATATGGTATCGTCGCACTTTCTTTATTAGGTATTCTTTTTTTTACAATTCTCAAATTAAAAGAAAAAAAGTATTTTATATATCAATTGACTATTTTATCCATATTAATTTTTGCTTGCTTTTCTTACCCTTTGAGATACCCTTTTGTTTGGCTTATTTTAGCGTATAGCTTAGCGAAATTATCGGAGATCAATTATGATGTTTGTTACAAAAGGACTATTAATTTTAGTCCCTCACTTAAAGTCACAACAGTATTTTTTTTATTCTTCTTAGCATATTTTTCATTTAGAGATATGCAGTTCGAATATAAATGGAAAGAAATCGCAAAACTTTCTTTTTCAGGAAAAACAAAGGCAGTCATACCAAGTTATGAAGAACTGCATTCTCATTGGAACGGTAATCCATTTTTTTTATATAACTATGGTGCGGAATTAAACCATATAAAAGAATATTCTAAAAGTATAGATATTCTTCATGAGTGCGAAAAATATTACAATGATTATGATGTCCAAATGCTTTTAGCAGATAACTATTACAACCAAGACAATTTTGACAAATCTGAAAGACATTATTTATTAGCTTCAAATATGTGTCCTAATAGATTTCAGCCTTTATATCGAATGATGAAAATATATGAAGACAAAGGTGAAGCTGAAGAGATGGTCAATATGGCAAAGAGGATAACTGCAAAGCCAATAAAAATACCGTCTCCGACAATTACTAAAATAAAATTTGAAGCAAAAAGGATATTGGGTAAAAAAGATGAAGTGTCTTCATAAGATTCTCCTTTAATAAAATATAGTTTTGCTATAAATCAAACTAGAAATAATATCTTTAGAATTTATTTTTAGAATCATACCTATGATAGACCGTATCACATTCCGAATCGAAGATTATAATTTAGAAGAATTAAAAAAACGATTATCTTTAGACAAACCAATGTCAGTAAACCCAGAGACAGGAGACATCAATAAAGGGTGGCATTTAAGGAATCTAACTCTTACTATCACAACAAGTGGGGACTTATGGCTTAAAAACTCATTACACAAATATGCAAAAGGTGGTTATAATTACAATCCATTCACACCAAAGGAGGCACAGAAAGCAATAATTGAGATACATAAAATTTTAGGAATCCCTTTAGTGAATTTTATTGTTACCAGTATTGAAATCGGAGTAAATATTCAAATGTCAGAAGACCCAATGAACTATATAAACACAATACGATATTATGATAAGGATTATCGCTTTATTCTAATGAAACCTTTATATAAGACTAGTAAACTTAAAGGGATTTCTTGTAGCCTTTCTGAATATGAAATAAAATTTTATGATAAGACATTTGAATCTAAACATAGAAAAAGTAAAGCGGAACAAGCAAAAGTTCGAGACAATATTCTCCGTTATGAAATAGGGTTATCATCAAAGCAACTTTTTATGTTGGGATTCAAAAATTTCAAACCTTACAGAGCTGGTGAACATCCTTTTACAGCAGAACATTTATTGAACTCTCGTTTTTACTCAAGATTTATAAGAATATTACGCACTATATTGTATAAAATTAAATTTCACGATATTGAAGTTGATTATACAAAATTGTCTCCTGAATCAGCCAAACGATACATTTTTGCGATGTCGGAAGATTATAAGTATTATTTGGACTATCTGAAAAAATATCAGGGAGAAAAAGAATATCGCAAAGAAGTACGAGCGAATGATAATTTCTTGAAGAAAATAGAACCACTTAAAAATAGTAGGTACGAAAAAGAACTAAAAGAAAAATTTGAGAAAACTATGTCTGAAATGATGGATGCAAAATTGAGTAGTTCCGAAATAAAAGAATTACTCTTACTATGAGAAAAGTATTCCTAAATCCAATAAGTAGGAAAATTCACATAGAAAATAAGCAAAACATTTATAACCAATATATAACATAAGAATAATAGCTTTAGCCAAACTTATGGGTATGCATAAGTTATCTTAGATAACTCGTGTAAATAACATTTAGCGCATTCGGTTATAACGTGTAAACACATTTATAATGAAATTATAATATCTAAAAAGGAAGTTGTTTAAAATTGATATACTCTTTGGCATACCCATAAGTGAGGCTAAAGCGGAAAACAAAGTTTAAACTTTAGTTTGTGATTAAGGTTGTTATCCCCAGAATCTAGTTTCCTATGTAATTTACCCACGGATGTAAATTCTTGCAATAAATCAAAATACAATAATTCAAAAGCACACGCCTCAATATAGTCTACAAATTTGCGATAACCCGAAATAAATTGGCAATTTGTAGTTGTTATAAAATTGTGGATATTCTTTTCCGAAGTACGCATAGTATAGCAACTCCCGAAGTGTACGATTTTGTTAGCTAATTTGCCTTCTAAAGCCGTTGCAATATCTTTTAATGTTATGTATTGATTTTCTACTTCAATGCGGTTAGGTTTGCCATGAAACGCAAAATATAGTATAGGGTAGTTTTTATAAGTTCCTTTTGTAAATTGTTGTAAGCGTTTATAGAATTCATCTTTAGTGTCGCATTTATGATATACATATTTAACACCCTTAAAAGTACGGAGCAATTCAAGCATCGGTTTTATACTTTGATGGCTTCGTGGATTCTTATTCCAATTGCCCTCTAAACAATAAATATTCCTTTCGTATGTCTTTGTATCACTCATAATGTAATATCGCTAAATACATCATAAAAACGCGGCAAGTCTTGCTCTCTTATTATCTCGTCATTATAGACTTCTAACATTTGAATACTTCTATGACGGCTGTATTTAGAAACTGTCAGTAATTCGCCCTTATATGATTTTATTAATTTGGTTATAAAAAAATGACGGAAGCCGTGGGTGCTTCCGTCAATATTTAATTCGTTTAAGACTTTCTTTATTATCTCTCGTATGGATTTTGTCGTTAGCCGATTACCCGAAGAGAAGTTGCTTTCACTTCGAAATAATGCGCCCTCTCTTATTCTATTTGTATGTAGATATTCTTTTAAGACTTTAATCGTTGAGGGATGCAAATGTATAAGTTCTTTATCGTCCTGTCCTTTTCCGATAATAAAAGCTGTTTTATCTTTCAGGTTAATATCGGTAACATTTAGCCTTGTTATTTCTACTTGGCGTAAACCTTGAAATATAAGCAGTGATAAAATAGACTTTAAACGTAGATTCGAAATTCTCGGTTCTAATGAAGAACAATAGTTTACAATCTTAGAAATATCCTCATCGCAAAGACCATCTTTCTTATGTAATTTGCTTTGTTTAAATCCTCTAACTTTTGTATTAATTTTAAAGGGCAACGCCCCAGCTTGATGGTTAACACCATCAAGCAATATTTTAGTAGAAATTAAATACTTATTTTTTGTAGATACGCTTAAAGTATCAACACTACTTAAATATCTTTTATACTCCAAAAAGCTATTGGGATTAATTCCATTTAGTTTAATAAAGTGGATGAAATGTTTGATTCTGGATAGATATTCCTTACGAGTGCTTTCACTGATGTCTAGGCAATTGAAAACTGACGTTTCCAATTGCAATAATTCTTTTAAATTAATTAAATCCATTTTTAACCATCTTAGCAACTGATTGTCTGTTTATAGGCGTCATGTCCATGCGTTTCACGCATTGCTGACGCTAATGAAGTTGCTACGAAGTTACAAAAAATAAAATTATTTTCCTAATATAACCAACTGATTAATAGGTTTTTATATCTTTGCATTTATAAACTCTACTACCTATGTGCTACCCATATAAAAAAGAAAACGCTGCAATCGCTTTGATTACAACGTCTTACAAGTGGTTTTTTGTGACCCCGGAGAGGCTCGAACTCTCGACCCACTGATTAAGAGTCAGTTGCTCTACCAACTGAGCTACGGAGTCATTTTGTTGATGCAAAAGTATAACAATTATTTTTTTTAGGAAACTTTTTCAAGAAGAAACTGCTAAAATAACTACTTTTGTATCTGAAAGGGAGTTCCCTATCCGTGTATCTTAGGATCAACCACGTAAAAAACAAAGAACTTATGAATAAAAATGAACCAGCATTAGTCTTGTTCTCCGGTGGACAGGACTCCACTACATGCCTGTATTGGGCATTGCAGAATTTCTCCACAGTTCACACACTATGTTTTACTTACGGACAACGCCATTCTAAAGAGATAGAAGTGGCAAGGGCAATTGCAAATAATGCGGATGTATCTTTCCAGTTATTGGATGCATCAATCATCAGTAAGTTATCTGTCAACTCCCTAACAAGTGACATCGAAATGGATCAGGAGAAACCGGAAGACTCTTACCCAAATACATTTGTACCCGGCAGGAATTTACTATTCCTCACCTTTGCCGCAGTAATAGCCCGCTCTCATGCTATTCGCCACATTGTCGCCGGAGTATCTGAAGCTGACTACAGCGGTTATCCCGATTGCAGGGATACTTTTATATTGTCTGCCAACGCCTCCATCAATTTAGCGATGGATGAGCACTTCCAAATCCATACTCCATTGATGTGGCGCGACAAAACAGCGGTATGGCAATTAGCCGATGAACTGGAAGTATTTGATATAGTACGTACACAAACTCTGACTTGTTATAACGGTATTATTGCAGAAGGGTGCGGACATTGCCCGGCATGCAAATTGAGGCAACAAGGATTGGAAAACTATTTAAAAATCAGAAGAGTATGAAAATTGAAGGATTAAGCCATTTAGGCGAAAAAACAGAATATAAAGACAACTATGCTCCTAAAGTTTTGGAAGCATTCGATAATAAGCATCAGGAAAATGACTACTGGGTAACATTTAATTGTCCCGAGTTTACAAGTCTTTGCCCTATCACGGGACAGCCGGATTATGCGACTATCCATATCAACTATATTCCTGATATAAAGATGGTGGAGAGTAAAAGCCTCAAACTATATATGTTCAGTTTCCGCAATCATGGAGCTTTCCATGAGGATTGTGTAAATGTGATCATGAAAGACCTGATAAAACTGATGAACCCTAAATATATAGAAGTAGTTGGGATATTTACCCCCCGGGGAGGTATCAGTATCTATCCATTCTGTAATTATGGCCGGCCGGGAACGAAATATGAAATGGCAGCCAAAGAGCGTCTGCTAAAGCATAATCCGCAACAGACCTATCGTTGATTATCCATCAACGGCTGTTCACCAAACAAAGAATAATTTAAGGTATAGAAATCAGATAACCTCTATACCCTGTTCCTGTAATAATTTCTGGCCTAAATCTTTCAGTTTGAACTTTTGTATTTTCCCGCTTCCTGTAAGTGGAAATTCCTGTACAAAGAAAATGTATTTAGGTATCTTGTGACGTGCTATTTTTCCGCGACAGAACTCCTTTATATCTTCCGGTAATAACTGAGCATCTTCGTGCAAGATAATAAATGCCCCTACCTCTTCCCCGTATTTTTTCGATGGGATTCCGGCTACCTGAATATCTTTTATGCCCTCCAGGTGGTATAAGAACTCTTCTATCTCGCGAGGATAAATGTTTTCGCCGCCACGAATAATCATATCCTTTATCCGTCCGGTAATACGATAATAACCTTCCTCATCTTTTATACCCAAGTCTCCCGAATGAAGCCAGCCGTCTTTATCAATTACCTCTGCCGTAGCTTCCGGGTTTTTATAATATCCTTTCATCACCAGATAGCCCCGGCAACACATTTCACCTTGCTCACCCACCGCACATTCTTCCCCTGTTTCAGGGTTGATAACCCTTACCTCTGTGAATGGATATTCTTTTCCTACTGTCGTACAACGCGCCTCAAACGAATCGTCTATTGTGGAATGTGTCATCCCCGGTGAAGACTCGGTAAGCCCATAAACACTGGTAATATGAGTTATATGCAGTTTGTCTGTTACCTTCCTCATTAGCTCGATTGGGCAAAGCGAACCTGCCATGATCCCTGTGCGTAAAGAACTGACATCAAAAAGATCGAACATAGGATGATTGAGCTCGGCTATAAACATGGTAGGAACTCCATACAATGCCGTACATCTTTCTTTGTGTACTGATGCCAGAACCACCAGCGGATCGAATCGCTCTACCATTACCTGTGTCGATCCATGAGTGAGGCTGTTCATTGTCGCTAATGTGATTCCGAAACAGTGAAATAACGGAACACAGATACAGAGTTTATCATCCTCTGTAAAGTTCATCCCCTCACCTGTAAAGAATCCATTATTGGCTATATTGTAATGGGTAAGCATCACTCCTTTAGGGAACCCGGTAGTTCCCGATGTATACTGCATATTTACCACATCATGGCAGTTGACTGTCTTTTTTATCATGCAGAGCTCTTCATCAGCAATATTCTTGCCGAGTAATAGTAGTTCGGCTGTATTGTACATGCCCCGAAACTTTTCCTGCCCGATGAATACCACATTCCTCAATTTAGGAAATCGTGGAGTTTTGAAATAACCCCTCTGTGTCGTTTTCAGTTCGGGAGCCATCTCATATACCATATCGATATAACTGCCATCAAAGACACCTTCAGTGATACAAAGCGTATCCAGATCGGCGTTGTCAACAATATATTCCAATTCGCTTTGCTTATAATTGGTATTGATGGTAACAAGTACCGCACCTATTTTGGCTCCGGCATACAAAAAAGTCAGCCAGTCGGGAACGTTAGTAGCCCATATACCTACATGCGAACCTTTCTTTACGCCAATGGCCAGCAGGCCTTTAGCCATATTATCGACACGTTCGTTGAACTGTCGCCATGTGAATCGCAGGTCGCGATCAGAGTATACAATATATTCTTTGTCGGGAGTTTTTTCTGCCCAATGCTCAAGCCATTGTCCAAGCGTTCTTTCGGTTAATTGCATGGAATTATTATGATTATATATTCTACGTATGTTATCAGATAGGAGTATATACTACAGCAAGTATTCTAGCTCCCGATTCGTTTGCTGCATGGACGTGGTGAGCAATAATAGAATCGTAATAAATACTGTCCCCTTCTTCCAGCAGATAGGAGTCTTTTCCATAATTGATTTCTACAATACCTTCGAGGCAATAAATGAATTCTTCACCCTCGTGGGTAGAAAGAATGAAATCAACTCCTTCTTTCACCGATTCTATATTTATTATAAAAGGCTCCATATGACGTCCGGCCTTTGTAGAAGACAGAGAATAATAATCCATATGCCGGTGCGAAGATGTATCTTTTGTAGAGAAAGAGATTCCCTTTTCGTATTGTTCGCGACGGGTAATTGTCGGCCCTATTTCGTCAAAATCGTCAAGGAATGTACCCAGCCTCACACCTAATACTCTGGCTATTTTGATGAGGGGTGCTAATGAAGGAAGCTTCCCTGTTTGTTCAATGTTCTCGATTTGTTTTTGGTCTAATCCGGAGCGATCTGCCATTTCATCAATAGTGATAAACTTTGATTCGCGGATTGCCTTGATTCTATCTCCAATTTTCTTGTTTGTTCTCATAGTATGAGTCTAAAAGTTTGATTTTTCATTTATTTTGCGGAGCAAGTTACAAAAATAAAATAATTATCAAAATCATTCGCATTGTTTACAAGGTTAACATTCTGCTTTATTTATAATAATTATCCTTTCAATCATTGCCTCTGCCTAATCTTATGGTATGAATGTGAACCGTAATTGAAACTTATTTTTTAACTAAAAGGTAACATAGGTGACACTTTCTAATTTTTTCGTTCTTTGTCATTGACTACGTTACACTCT
>JAITVH010000018.1 GCA_031285905.1 Prevotella sp. | reverse complement strand
AGGTGTTACTTCTGTTACTTTTTAGTTAAAATGCTTAGTCTTGTCATGCTGACGACAGGAAGCATCTCCTTTCTTATAGACGGAAGATCCTTCGTAGCCTCAGGATGACAACAGAGGAATTAATGAAAAGTAGGGGCAATCCTTTGTGGTCGTCCGGATGTATGATAAAGTGGGCAGGGACAAGCCACTGCCCCTACAGGGAAAATAAAAAGGCTAAAAGCTAACGGCTATCAGCTAATGGCTAAAATCTGTTACCTTTGTTACCTTTTAGTTAAAAAAGAATATGTATGAAATAAAGACAGTACTATTTCAGCTCTGCCTCAGATTTTTAACGATCAGATCTGCAGCCTGCTGTGAAGCACCGGGTTTGCCTAATATCGAAATAATCTCATCATATTCCGATAACATCTTATTACGGTAATCGGAGTCATAAATCAGTTTAGATGTCTCTTCTTTAATGGTTTTAACAGAGAAGAACTTAGAGAACAGTTCTTGAACAACTGTTTTGTCGGCAATCAGATTTACGAGTGATATGTATTTTGTATGCAGTAAGTTCTTGAACACCCAGTAGACAATATGGGGAATCGGAGTCTCATAACAAACTACCTGAGGTACACGAAACAGGGCTGTCTCTAATGTTGCTGTTCCCGATGTGACCAGCGCAGCCTCTGCATATTCCAATAAACGGTATGTTTGTCCAAAGACAATCTTACATGGGTGATTCCCTATGTACTTATTGTAATAGTCGGCTTCTATGGCAGGCGCTCCCGCAATCACCGGTTGATAATCCTCAAACTCCTTTATCGCCTCCAGCATGGCCGGTAGATTATCTTTTATCTCCTGACGGCGGCTTCCTGCAAGTAAAGCGATAACAGGCTTATTGTCCAGTTGGTTATCCCGTATAAACTGGTCTTTAGTATCTCCATTGTTTTCCTCCCTATAATTAGCGACTGCATCCACTACAGGGTTTCCTACATAATCGACATGGTAATTATGCTTTTTGTAAAACTCCACTTCGAATGGCAGGATGGAGAGCATCACATCCACATACTTCTTGAATGATTTTACCCTGTACTCTTTCCACGCCCATACTTTTGGCGATATGTAATAATAGACAGGGATATTGGTATGCGTCTTTATGTATTTGGCAACTCCCAGATTAAAACCCGGATAATCAATCAGAATGACAACATCGGGCTGATACCTGATTATCTCCTTTTGACACATCTTCTTATTGCGTAAAATTGTCCTCAGATTTAGCAATACGGGAATAAATCCCATAAAGGCCATTTCACGGTAATGCTTAATTAGTCTGCCGCCCTGTGCCTGCATTAAATCTCCGCCAAAGAAACAGAACTCTGCATTCTCATCCTGTTTCTTTAATGCTGCCATCAGATTCGATCCGTGAAGGTCGCCCGAGGCTTCTCCTGCAACAAGAAAATATTTCATTTATTTAGTTTTTAGCTGATAATGTTAACATACAGCTTATTTAATAATCCCTTCCCAGTTCTTTATCTCATTGATATAGTTATGGTTTGTCATATCTATTCTTGTAGGTACAACAGATACATAATTGTTAGCCAACGCCCATTCATCGGTTTTCTCATTATAAGGCTCATCATTGGCAAAATCACCTGTCAGCCAGTATATATCCCTGCCCGAACCATCTTTAGACATCATAAATTCATTTTCCCATTTACCGGATGTCTGGCGACAGATTTTAACTCCTTTGATATTATCGCCTTTAGGGATATTCACATTCAGACATGTACCTACAGGAAGCCCTTCTTCCAACACCTGCCGGGTAATCAAATTCACATACTTCTTAGCAAATGAGAAATCTGCCTGAAGACTGTGATCCAGTATTGAAAAGCCAACAGAAGGTATTTTAAACACGGCACCCTCCAAAGCTGCACCCATCGTACCCGAATACAATACGGCAATGGCGGCATTAGAGCCATGGTTTATTCCCGAAAGTATAATATCCGGTTTACGTTCTGCCAGTTCGGTAATACCCAACTTTACTGTGTCGACAGGTGTACCTGTACAGCTATATACCTTTAGATTTTCTTCTACTCTTTCTAAATACACTCTTAACGGCTGCAAAGACGTTATTGCACATGACATGCCCGAACGGGGCCCATCCGGGGCTACAACCAGTACATCTCCTAGTTCTCTTACACTATCAATTAATGCATTAATACCTTTTGACTGAAATCCGTCATCATTGGTTATTAATATCAGTGGCTTTCTATTCATCATTATTAATTAATTGCCTTATTAATTATTTTATATTTTTTTAGGAACAAAGATACCCAATATTTTCAATTTACTCATTCTAAAATTGAGATACCCTGAGATATTTTGTAACTTTGGAACAATTAATTATAATCAATAAAACATCATGAAAAAAGTACACTTGAGTTTCTTACTCATTTTTGTCTTTACTACTACATGCTTCGCCCAAAAGCAATACCACAGGCCTGTTAAGCCTACGAAAAACGTAATTGTAATGATACCTGACGGAACTTCGATAGGAGTTGTCTCTGCGGCCCGGTGGTATCAGATTTACAATAAACTAGGGGGTAATAATCTGGCTATAGATCCTTATATGTGCGGTACGGTAAAGACATTCTCTTCTAATGCACCTATCGGGGATTCTGCTCCAACAACATCTGCATATATGACCGGAATGCCTCAAAAAACAGGGAACGTATCTATCTACCCCGAAGCCGATCCTGATAATGATTTAATACCTGTTGATCCGACAATGACATATCAACCATTAGCTACAGCATTAGAAGCTGCTAAATACTGGCAGAATAAGGCAACCGGATTGGTGGTAACTGTGGAATTTCCACATGCAACACCTGCTGATTGTTCTGCACACCATTATAATAGAGGCAAATATGAATATATCGCTCCTCAAATGGCTTATCAGAATCTGGATGTAATGTTTGGGGGAGGTAACGAAATCCTAACTGATGATATTAAACAGCATTTCAAGAATACTAATACTACCCTTATTCAGGATGACGTAAATGCTTTCCGTAACTTTAACGGTACAGAAAAAATATGGGCTTTATTCCATAAAAGAGATATGCCTTATGATCTGGACAGAGATCCGGCAGTAACGCCTTCTCTCGAAGAAATGACTAAGAAAGCTATAAACAGATTATCGCAGAGCAAAAATGGATTCTTCCTGATGGTAGAAGGTAGTAAAATAGACTGGACTGCACATGGCAACGATGCTGTAGGTTGTATCACAGAATATCTTGCATTTGATAAGGCTGTAGCCGTAGCTATGGACTTTGCTAAAAAAGATGGAAACACTACAGTAATCATATTACCCGATCATGGTAACAGCGGGTTCACAATCGGTCGCCGTGATTTGCCAAGTTATGATAAAGCAACTATTCATGATCTGTTTAAGAATGTCTCCAAATACAAGAGGACATCTTCAGCTTTAGAGAAAATTATGCTTAATACAAAACCTGAGGATTTTAAAGCTACTTTCAAAGAATACACAGATATAGACCTTACTGATGAGGAGCTGGAACAATTAATGACCTCGAAAAACTATAAACAAGAAACTAACTATATGAAGAAGAGTAATAGTGTAAATATGGGTTCAACTATTACCAATATAATGAACGCTCATACTTATTTTGGCTTTACAACTGGAGGCCATACAGGTGAAGAAGTATTCCTTGCTGCCTATCATCCTAAAGGAGACTTACCAATAGGAATGAATACCAATACCGAAATCAACCGCTATATATGCGATGCTCTTGGCCTCAAAAAGCCATTATATGATTTGACTAAAGAAATATTTGCCAAACATACTAGTGTATTTATAGGAATGGATTATAGCATAGATACTTCGGACAAGAACTTCCCTATATTAAATGTCAAGAAGGGCAATAATACGCTGTCTATACCGGCATTTAAATCTGTCATATATTTGAACGGAAAACCTATCGATCTTCGTTCTGTAACAGTTTATATAGATAAAAACGATACATTCTATATACCACAAGAATTGGCTAAATATTTATAGGTGATTAAAATATAAGGCAAATATTAAGCACTCGAAAGTAGGACATCCTAACTTTCGGGTGTTTTTCATTTATCCTCTCTTATTGAAATAAAGATATTAAGTACACAATAAGTTTAACCAATAAAATAAATGTAATAACAACCAGTCCTAGTACTAGCTTTATTTTATACCAGTCTTTTAGATTATCGAAGAATGACATAGTGTTTTTGTAAACGATAAGTGTGAACGGAGAATACCGACAAATGAGGCTATTCGAACTATCCCCTTGTTTTGTTTTATTATTCTTTTTCTACCTACCCAGATTTTCAGTATATACTGATTTTATTACTATAGATGTATTATTATATCCCCCCTTATATAGATAAGTCCACACTGGGCTTTTAGATACAGGTTTAAGCTTTGAATCAGTTTTACTGAAAGACTTCTCTTTTATCTCAGGATTATGCTCAAATATATTATTGAATTCTTCAGGAATCTCTCCCTTGGTGGCTACGATGAATAATCTACCATTAACAGTGAAATAGCCATGTGTCGTTTCATCATTAGAAAACATATTATACCATGAGTTGTCAATTGCTGTTATCACAAAAATTAGCTTATCATCATCCTTTGACAGCGTTATTTTCGTTGCAGGCCATAAATAACCTTTGTTCTTTCGCAAAATCATACTGTTTACATCATGTACAGCAAATTCTATTGAAGAATCATTCAACTCTAAATATGACAATGTTATCTTTTCAGTGTCCTTAATAGGATCAGAGTCCGATGCAAGTGTGTATAAAGTAAAGCTGAGGAATAATAGGGTAATTAAAAATTTAGTATTGAACATCATTATTTTTCTTTTCTAAAGTGTTAAAATCTCAATATATATTTATTTAGTGTTGTATAACAACTTTTCTATTATTTTGGTATTCAAAGATATATTTTATATTTGTAAAATCTAAATTGTGCGTTTTAATTAACAATTGGAATTATGGGAAATCAAATGCAAACTATCAAAAGGACGGTGCTTTTCCTATGCGGAGTTTTACTAATTGTTTGTGGATACAAAGGGAAGGTTATTAATGACGAGGTGAATATTCAGGATGACAGCAAAGCTACTCACGAAGTAGAAAAAATGATGGGACACTTCTTTCATTAACTGTACAAAACTTTGTCTCATTTTGGGAAAAGGCAAAATCCCTGCCTTGATTTATAAGACAGGGATTTTTATTGTGGGATTCATTTATTTAACTTGAGATATAAATATAGAGGCACTATCGAACCTCTTCTTAGCGTTAAGGTAAAGTCCTTTTTCCATTAATTCTTTTCCTGACATTGCATTTCCGTTCTCCCTACAAATAGCCGAATCTGGAGAATCAATATTCACCTCTTCTATAGTATAAGTCTTTTGAGAGTCCAATCCCTGTAATTTAACATTGATACCGTTCAAGTCATCCTTCACTTGATAGATAAATACAACGGACTGCTTCTTATCCTTTGCTTCAACATATGAGACAACCGAACGTGAAGTCTCATAAGGTGACACCAAACGATATAAATCACCGAATTGAACTACTGGACGCAACTTCTCTTTATATACTTCAACAGCACGTTTTGTAATCTTCTTTTCTTCTTCTGTCATCTTTGTTGGATCGGCATCCATACCAAGACAACCGCTCATCGCCACATCAAATGCAAATTTGAATGATTGATGTCCCATATGCGTCACATGTGCCCCGTGTGTCTTAGCCGGAAAAATATGGGAAGCTCCCCACTGAATAAATACACGTGACATCGGGTTTGTATTATCACTAGTCCAGAATTCATGGAAAAAGCGCATGGAACCATAATCACAACGTCCTCCTCCGCCTGAACAAACCATCATTTGCAAATCAGGATTTAAGCGAGCACATTCACTAAAGACTTTATATAATCCCAAAGTGTATTCATACCATAAGTGCTGTTGGTTTCTGCCAAGGTAATGAGAATAAGGATTGTGAAAAGGAGTATTACAATCCCATTTAACAAATGATATACCCGGATTATCTACCAGAATTTTATGGAAAGCCTGAATACAGAATTCCTGTACGGCAGGATTTGACAAATCCAACACATATTGTCCACGCTGTAAATGAGGCGGTCTCTGAGGATCAAGCAATAGCCATTCCGGATGTTCTTTCACCAATCGGGCTTCCGGATTAACCATCTCCATCTCAACCCATAAGCCGAAGTCTATTCCTGCTTTTCCTGCCGCTTCTATTATCATCCGCATACCATTCGGATGCATTTTTGGAGTAGCATTCCATTCTCCTAATACACGGGCCTTATCCGGTAAACCAAACCAACCATCATCCAGAAGAAACAGTTCAAAACCTAAATCTTTAGCAGGCTTCAAGAACGGTATAATCACGTTATCTGCTGTATTCATACCTGTTGCCTCCCAATTATTAAATATAGTGCGTAAAGGTTCTTGTCCATCACGTATTCCATATTCAAGAGCCCATCGGTGCAAATTTCGGCTTGCCTGACCTTTTCCCTCCGATGTATAAGTATAGATTAATGATGGCGTTATATATTTCTTTCCGGCGGGCAATGTATAATCAGAAGACCAGGGATTCATACCTGATACTACTGTCAATTGACCCTGAGGAAGACGCTCAATCTTTAACTGATAGTTACCTGACCAGGCCAAGGTACCAGCTAATACTTCTCCATTTGTTTCTGACGGTTTTTCGTTACCAAGCGTTATCATGAAATGAGGTTGACGACCGTTTGAGCTGGTTATTCCCCATCGGTTTTCTATTACCTTCGAACCAACTGTCAATTGCGATTCATCTACATTAAACTCATTCATCCAATCTCCCGTAAACTGAGTAAGCCAATAATCGGATGAACGTAAAGTCAATGCAGATGATGATGCTTGCTTCACAATTACAGGAGACGTCTCCTGATGATACACCTCTGTCCATTGTTCTATCACATTCTGTACGGCATATGTTTTATAATATATATCGGTATAAAAAGGATAGACAGGATCTTTAAGCCTGATACATGTTTCCGAAACATTTTCATCTATCCGTTTTGTTTCATGCGACACATATTTCATCATCGTAGAAGTATGCCCGTCAGCATGTACGGCATGTAGTGCAGGCTCTCCCCAATAGACAATTTGCTTACCACTCTGTATAGTCGGATATGCCTGATCACTTCTTGCACCTCCGTCAAATATTATATCAATTTCTCCCTTCTTCCCAAAATATTGCTGAATCAGGTTATCTTCATTATCAATCATAAGCGTCAACATGAAATCATTAGTTGCCATATTAATAATATTGGCGTCCATAATGGCAACAGGTTTTCCCTCAGTCATTTCAAAATAAGCTTCTGCCCAATCGGCATGGTCATTACTAACTCCATCTCCGGCAGACAATGCTTCCAATATTACTTTATCCACTCCTTTCAGGTCGACATCCACTTTTTCGGGCTTTTGTCCTTTTCGTTTCACAGGCGACTTATATACTTCTTTTTCATCTGCAACGATTCTGAATATTACAGAGCCAGCCGTAGTAGCTTCATCATCAACCCCAACCAAGGATGTAAAGCGTTTTGCTCTCTTATCCAACGATATAGTGATCTTACTATCCGCATGTGTCCCTACCCCTTTATAAACATTCCCCTGCAATGTGATAGGATTTCCATCAATACTTTGATTTGCCTTTGCCCTACCATATCCGGTTGTCATCAAACGTATATTCAGGTCACTCAGCGCTACTTTCTGCTGTGCGTAAATTCCTCCTGCCATTAATACCAGCAATAAGGATAAAATAAGTCTTTTAGTCATAAATAAAAAGATTTGTTTTAATGAAAGAATACCTGCAGACTTGCAATAGCCAGTAAAAGCATTCCATAAATTTAAGGTGTTAGTTATTATCTAATAATCAATTAAAGTTCAAATCTAAATATTTAGGTTTAAATATAAAAATATATGATTGCCTGATTTTAACATCAGCATATCCTTTCCATATATAATTTGCACTGTATCAGTTATACCCAAAATGCTCACCCTAAATTTTAACTAAAAGGTAACATAAGTAACACTTTTCAATTATTAGCTGATAGCCGTTAGATTTTTCGTCTTTTCATTATTTCCTCTGTTGTCATCCTGAGGCTACGAAGGATCTTCCGTCTATAAGAAAGGAGATGCTTCCTGTCGTCAGCATGACAAGACTAAGCATTTTAACTAAAAAGTAACAGAAGTAACACCT
>JAITVH010000147.1 GCA_031285905.1 Prevotella sp. | reverse complement strand
GAAAAATAACCGATAAGAGGCTTAATCTACCCACATCAGATCACTCATGATACTATCTGAGATAAAAACACCTTTGCGTGTCAGTTTCAAAGTATTGTCAATTATCATAGCCTGTTCCTGATCAATATACTTTTTCATATTGTCAAGGCAATAATCTTTTAGCTCTGTTCCAAACAGTTTCTCCAGATTATTAAGGTTAACTCCCCATTTTGTTCGCAAGCCGGTTAATATGAAATCGTTATAACGGGTATTCTGATTTAGATATTCTATATCAAATACAGGTTCTCCTTCCGTTATGCCATCTGTATATTTCGTGATAGACGATATATTCCACATACGATTTTCGCCATCGTAAGAATGCGCGGAAGCACCTAAACCCAGATATTTTTTCCCTAACCAATAGGAACTGTTATGCTTTGAATATAATCCGTCTTTAGCGAAATTCGATATTTCGTATTGCTCAAAACCGGAAACAGCTAACTTATCGATCATTAGAGAGAACATTTCTACACTTAGATCTTCATTCACAGGGTTAATCTTTCCGGATTGCAACAAGCGGTATAATTCCGTATCTTCCTCGTATATAAGATGATATGCTGATATATGTTGAATATCCAAATTTAAGGCCTGATCTATATTATCTTCCCATATTTTCAAAGTCTGCCCCGGTAACCCATACATCAAATCCACACTTATATTGTTATAACCTAAATTCTGGCATAGCAATACAGCATCTTTAGCTTTTTGTGCCGAATGTCTACGGCTAAGAAACTGCAATTCTTCATCATTAAAACTCTGAATGCCTATACTCAGGCGGTTTATAGGTAAAGAAGTTAGTGACTGAATATATGTCCTATTCAGATCATCAGGATTTGCTTCTAATGTTATTTCGGGACTATCAGTAACTTCAAAATTGGTATATATCGCATCAAGTATTGACGAAAGGTCATTAACAGACAGTTGCGAAGGAGTCCCTCCTCCAAAATAGATAGTCTCTACTGGCTCTTGACCTGAAAAATCTTTTCTCAAATTAGCTTCTTCACAGATTGTTTCTATGTAATGGGTATGAAAAGATTTATCTGTTTGGGTATAAAAATCGCAGTAAATACACCTTGTTTTACAAAAAGGGATATGAATATAAATTCCGGCCATAATGAGGTTAAGAAAACTTATTCCCTATACATTTTATCAATGACATCTTTATATTTTTCAGCAACAAATTTTCTTTTGATCTTGAGTGTATTGGTAAGTTCGCCGCTTTCCATAGTGAAAGGTTCAGCCAAAAGCCTGTATCTCTTTATTTTCTCATATGGAGCAAAATTAGCCTGCAATAATTCGATACGAGCATCAAGCATCCTGAGAATATCCACATTCGAAAATAAATCTGCTATTTTATCATAATGGATTTGATGTTCATTCGCATACTCTTCCAGTGCCGGATAGTTAGGAACAATGAGGGCGCTTACAAATTTACGTTCATCGGCAATAACCGCTATCATGTCAACATATTTATCTTCTGCAATTTTTGTTTCTATAGCCTGTGGTGCTATGTATTTACCATTTGCAGTTTTAAATAAATCTTTTATGCGTTCTGTAATGAATAATGTATCTCCTTCGAGACGCCCGGCATCGCCCGTACGGAAAAAACCATCTTCAGTAAATACTTTAGCTGTTTCTTCCGGCTTTTTATAGTATTCCCTCATCACCGTTTTGCCTTTGACCAGAATTTCATTGTTACTTTCATCAATCCGGACTTCTACTTCAGGCATCACTTTTCCAATAGAACCTATAACAAATCCTGTTTTGGGATAGAAACTCACTGTCGCCGAAGTTTCTGTTAATCCGTATCCTACAAGAATAGGAATATTTACCGATTGAAGGAATTCATCAATAGAACTTGACAAAGGTGCCCCGGCACAAGGAAATATATTTCCCCGTTGTATACCTACTACCATTTTCAATATATGGAAAACAGTATTATTATATATCGCAAATTTTATTCTGGTACCAAACGGAACTCTCAGATTCTTATTCTTATATTCAAGATTATATTTCTTCCCTGTCTTGATTGCACTGGTATATAGCCATTTCATAAAACCCTTCGAACCCGATATCTTTTCATCCACTCCGGCATATACTTTTTCCCAGAAACGGGGCACACTGCACATAATAGTAGGCCGTACCTGCTTTATAGACTTCTGTATTTCCTTGGCATCCTGATTAATAGCGATTGTCATACCTTTATGTATGGCATAACAAGTCCATGCTCTTTCAAAAATATGGGCCAGGGGCAGAAAATTCATTGACAAATCTTTATTCGATGTCATTGGTAAACGCATATCGTGAATGCGAAACACCTGTAAAAAACATGAGTGTGGAAGTACAACTCCTTTAGGTTCCCCCGTAGTACCAGAGGTGTAAATGATACATGCAATATCATCCTCCTGTCTCGATTTCATGCGGACACGCACAATCACTTCGGTATTAGAGTTTTCTCCTGTAGCGATAAAATCATCGAAATAGATAGATGTCTTATCTTCAGGATGAAACTTCACTTTATTGTCAAACACAATAATCTTTTTAAGGACTGACGATTTTTGTTGTACCTTAAATGCATTATTGTATTGAAATTGTTCACCAGCAAAAAGAAGTTCCACATTGGCATCATTGACTATATATTCCACCTGCGAAGGAGAAGAAGTGGCATATATAGGCACAGACACACACCGATTGGCATACGAAGCAAAGTCCGTATATAAATATTGCGGCATATTTTGAGAATATACAGCTATTCTACTGCCCTCATTTACCCCCATCTCGGCCATTGCCCAAGCCGTTTTCATTATATAATCAGAAAACTTGCGCCATGATATATTTTTCCATTTCTTCTCATATGGATTCCGATATTTCAAGGCTGTTTTCTTGCCATATCGTATGGCCTGACGATGTACCAATATAGACAGGTGGTAGTAATTCATGGGACGATTCTTTTTGATTTTTGTATCTGCAAAGTTAAGTTTTAATATGGAAAAAGAAGTACGAAAAAGCTATTATTATAGTTGCACAGACAGCTATTGCCACGTTAATCAAACTCAGTAATAAGACAGAAAGAAGTTAAAAAACACCCCGAACTGTCAATTATATATATTACTTTTGTAGCCAAATAGTATGACATGGCCGGAAACGGAATAAAAAGCTTGGCAAAGGATACTGCGATTTATGGCCTCAGTAGTATATTAGGGCGGTTTTTCAATTGGTGTCTATTTCCTTTACATGCACATATATTCACTACCCTGGAATATGGTGAAATCAATCAGTTATATGCATATGTAGCATTATTATTGGTATTGCTTACTTATGGTATGGAAACTACTTTTTTCCGCTTTATGAACAGACAAGGCGAAAATGTGCAAAAAGTTTACTCTACATCCGTAATATCCTTAGGCGTAACTTCTGCCTTATTTATTCTGTTCTGTTGCATGTTTATTACTCCTATATCTGAATTTATAAAGTATCAGAATAAGGAACATATAATGATGATGGCCATGGTAGTAGCATTCGATGCCTTTATGACTATTCCTTTTGCCTATCTGCGACATCAGAAACGCCCGAT